>CAXUBA010000088.1:0-10891 GCA_964249205.1 uncultured Acetobacteraceae bacterium
ACCGCGAGCGCTGGCGGCGGTGCCCCCGCCGCCCGCGCTCGCGGTCGATCCGTAGGACGAACCGTAGGCGTCGGTCGCGCCCGTGGTCGCGGAGCCGGTCGGCGTGCCGGCGCTTCCGGACGGTATCGAGACGGATCCCGCTGCGGCCGTGCCGGCGGCGGGGACGCCCGCGGCGGTGGACCCGCCGGTAGCGACGCTCGTCTGCGCGAAAGCCGGTCCGGCTCCGGCGACGAGGAGAGCGAGGACGGGGATGGCTGCGATCCGCTTCATGGCTCTACCAAGGATCGAGACGCGGTCGCGGTTGCCCGTCGCCACGCCCACGTCAAACGTTGAAGCGGAACAGGAGCACGTCACCATCGGCCACCACGTAGTCGCGGCCTTCAATGCGGAGCTTGCCGGCCTCGCGCGCGCCAGCCTCGCCGCGGAGCGCGACGTAATCCTCGTAGGCGACCGTTTCGCAGGCGATGAAGCCGCGCTCGAAATCATTGTGGATCGCCGCCGCCGCCCGCGGCGCACGGGTGCCGCGCGTGATCGTCCAGGCGCGGGTCTCCTTCGGTCCGCAGGTGAAGTAGGTGACGAGACCAAGCAGCCGGTAACCGGCGGCGGCAACCCGATCGAGGCCCGACGAGGGCAGATCGAGCGACTGGAGGTATTCGCGGCGATCGGTTTCGTCGAGCAGCGCGACCTCGGCCTCGATCGCCGCCGAGATGACGACGCTCTCGGCGCCCTCGGACGCCGCGCGCTCGGCGACGAGCTGCGACCAGGCGTTCCCCGTCGCCGCCGACCCCTCATCCACGTTGCAGACGTAAAGCACGGGTTTGCTCGTCAGCAGCTGCAGGCGCGCGATCACCTCGCGGTTCGCGTCGTCGACGACATGGCGGACCGGCCGGCCTTCGCGCAGCGCCGCGAGCACGGGATCGATCGCGGCCAACGCCGCCGCCGCCTCCCGGTCATTCGTCTTCGCGCGCTTCTGCAGGGCGGGAAGGCGCTTCTCGAGGCCGTCGAGATCGGCCAGCATGAGCTCGGTTTCGATCGTTTCGGCGTCACGGACCGGATCGACCGAACCTTCGACATGGGCGACGTCGTCGTCGACGAAGCAGCGGAGGACGTGGACGATCGCGTCCACCTCCCGGATGTTGGCGAGGAACTGGTTCCCGAGCCCCTCGCCGCGCGACGCGCCGCGCACGAGGCCGGCGATGTCGACGAACTCCAGCGAGGTCGGCACGATCGCCTTCGACTTCGCGATGGCGGCGAGCACCGCGAGGCGCGCGTCCGGCACCGGCATCCGGCCGACATTCGGCTCGATCGTGCAGAACGGGTAGTTCGCCGCCTGCGCCGCGACGGTCGCGGTCAGCGCGTTGAACAGCGTGGACTTGCCGACGTTCGGCAAGCCGACGATGCCGCAGTTGAAACCCATCGCGCGGTCCTCTCTCCTCGGCTCGTCAGCCGAACGGACGGAGCCGTTCGGCGACGCGCGTCATCATCTCCTCGTGCCGGCCGGCGACGAGCGTCGGCGCCTCCTCCGCGACGGCGTCGAGCAGCGCCTCGACCCAGGGCAGGTCGACGCGCGCGAAGTCGCCGAGCACGTGGCCGGTGACCCGCTCCTTCTGCCCGGGATGGCCGATCCCGAGCCGCACCCGCCAATAGTCGGGCGATCCGAGCGTCCGATCCATTGAGCGGAGCCCGTTGTGCCCGGCCGCGCCTCCGCCGCGCTTGATCCGGATCCTGCCGGGTGCAAGGTCGAGTTCGTCGTGGAAGGCGGTTATGTCGGCGGTCGCGAGCTTGAAGAAGGCGGCGGCGGCCTGCACGGAGACGCCGCTGTCGTTCATGTAGGTCAGCGGCTTTAAGAGAACGAGTCGCTCGCCCCCGATCGCGCCGTCCGCCGCGACCCCCTTGAAGCGCTGTCGCCAGGGGCCGAACCCATGGTGCCGCGCGATCGCGTCGACCGCCATGAAGCCGATGTTGTGCCGCTGGCGTGCCATCCCCGGCTCGGGATTGCCGAGCCCGACCCAGAGACGCACCGGCGTCGGTCAGGCGGGCGCGGGTTCGGCCTCGCCGCCGGCGGCTTCCTCGTCGGCGGACTCTTCCTCGATCGTCGGCGCGGCGATCGTCGCGATCACCATGTCCGGCTCGTGGGCGGCCGGCGTGAGACCGCCGACACCTTCAAGGTCCGCCCAGTGGATCGCGCCGCCGATGTCGAGCTTGGAGACGTCGGCCACGAAGTGCTCGGGGATGCGTTCCGGATCGGCGACCACTTCCACGGAATGGTGGTCGACGTTGAGAACGCCACCCGCCTTGAGGCCGGGCGAGACGTCTTCCCCGCGGAACGCCACGGCGACGGCGACGCGCACCGTGTCGCCGGCGGCGACGCGATGGAAATCGACGTGGATCGGCTTATCGCTGACGGGATGGAGCTGGATCTCGCGGATCAGCGCGCGCTCGCGCGTACCGCCCGCGTCGATCTCGTAGATGCGCGAGCGCCAGCCGGCGCGTCCCATCTCGCGGACGACGATACGCGGATCGAGTGCGACCAGCACCGACTCGCGCTTCGCCCCGTAGATCACGGCGGGAACCAACCCCGCCCGCCTCGTCGCACGCGCCGCCCCCTTACCGGCCTTCGCGCGCGAGGAGGCCTCGAGAACCGTCGTGTCGGCCATGAGGAATTCTCCCAAAAGAAAACGCGCCGGCCTCCAGGGGTGCCGGCGCGTCGCGGGGCCTTAGCGGAGATCCTCGACCCGGGCAAGGACGCTCCCGCGTGCCGCTCCTTACTGGAACGGCAGGTAGCGGAAGGAGAACAGCACGATGCTGTCGTCCGTCTTCGGCGTGACGGTGCTGTTGACCGTGGTCTTGCCGACGGTCGCGACTGAGGTTCCCTCAAAGGCGGTCCGCCGGACGTATTCATATTCGGTGCCGACTTCCATCGTGCCGTACGGTCCGTGGAGGAACTTCCACCAGGCGCCGGCCGTCCCGTCCACCAGGCCGCGCGTCTGCCCGGAGCAGGCGGCCGCGGAGCCTTCGATCTCGCAGCCCGTGTCGACGAAACCGCCGTTGCCGTAGCCGAAGGCGTAGGTCTTGCCGCCGATACTCTCGTTGAACGAGCGCTTCTCCTCCTGCTCGGTGCCGGCGTAGGCGTAGAGGTCGAAGGCCTTGTTCGGGTGCGCGACGAGACCGACCAGCAGCATCGCCTCCGGGATCGGGATCGGGGTGCCGTTCTGGTTGATCGTCGCGTCGGGCAGCGATCCCGAGCCGTAGCGGCCGATCCCCTGCCCGACCAGGCCCGACGCCTGGAAGACGAGCTTCTTGCCGACGATCGGGATCAGCGCCCCCGCGCCGACGCCGCCGGCGAGCGCGGTCCGATTTCGGCCCGAGTTGATGGCGGGCGCGCTCAGCGTTTCGCGCGCGTTCATGAACCGCGCGAGGCCGTAGAGCTCATAGTGGCCGAAGCTCGGGTCGGCGGCCAGCTTGGCGACGACGTCTGGCGCGACGTCGTCGGAATAGTTGGTGGTCGAGTTGAGCAGCGAGCCCCCCGCGTTCGACGTGTTGTCCGTGCCGCCGATCACGCCGCCGACGTCGCTCGCGGTGCCGACCGTCTGCGTGGTCGCGGAGTAAACCGTCTGCGGCTCCTCGAAGGAGATGCCGGCCCAGAGCCGGTGGTTGAAGAAGTCTTCGACGAAGCGGAGCTGCCACTGCCGCGCCCAGTTGAAGCCGACGACGTACTGCGCGTCGATCGTCAGCGGCACGTTCTCCTGCCGGGGCGTGATGCCGACGCGGTCCAGCGTCACGAGCGACCACGCCTGGCCGCCGAGGAAGTGGAAGTTGTAGTTCGTGTTGTCGTAGGTGGCGTACACCTGCCGGACGCGGAGCGTGTACGAGTTGCTCTCGTTCGAGTTCGACGTCGTGCCGGCCGACAAGAAGTCGGTTTCGAAGTAGCCGGCCACCCGCACCGTCGCCGAGGGCTGACCCTGGACCAGCAGCGAGAGGCGGCTCTGGCGTGCCGAGCCGCGGAACTCGGGCTCGTGGTAGGCGGGTGACTGCGGATACGGGACGCCGCTGAATGTCGATCCGATGTCCGACGTCTCGTTGCGCTGCCGTTCCACAGCTTCCGCCGCGACGAACCCGCCGAGCGTCACCGTGACGTTGCCGACCCGGAAGGAGCCGTTCGGGCCGAGCGCCGACGCCTGCTGCTCGCCGACCGTGCCGGCGCCGTGCGGACCGACGCCGTTCTGCGGCAGCTGCTCCTGGGAAAAGGTGCCGGGAGAGGCGGGACCGGTCGAGCTGAAGCCGGCGGTGGCTGACCCGTTGAACGACCGTCCGCCGGACAGCTGGATCGCGCGGCTGTTGGCTTCGCGGGCTTCCTGCTTCGCTTCCTCGGCGGCCTGCTCCGCCCGCTGGGTCTCGCCGCGCCTCACCGCCTCGTCGTGCCGGACACGGGCGAGCTGCGCCTCGAGCGACTTGATCTGGCCTTCGATCCCGGAGATCGACGGATCGGCTGCGTCGGCCGCGCGGACCGGAACGATGCCGCAAAGCGCGGTCGCGGCGAGCAGGCCGAAACGCGAGACCCTCTTGATAGTCATGAAACCCCCAAATCCGTTCCCGGACCTGTTCGGTCGCGGGACAATCTGGAGGCGGAATAAGGAGCGGCGAGGCCCCTGTCTGTCTCAGGATTATGACAAAAGGTCGGTGTGCCAAGCTGTCGAGGCGAGTGTGGCCGGGTTGCCATAGCAGCCCGGCCGCGGAGGCCGCACGCCGCCCCCCCGTCTCAAAGGAACGGCAGGTAGCGGAACGAGAACATGATGATGTTGTCATCGGTCTTCGGCGTGACGTTGCTGTCGACCGTGGTCTTGCCGATGGTCGCGACCGAGGTTCCCTGGAAGGCAGTCCGTCGCACGTATTCCCACGACGGCCCGACTTCCATTGTCCCGTACGGTCCGTGAAGGAAGCGCCACCAGCCGCCGAGCGACCCCTCGACCAAGCCGCGCGTCTGGCCGGAACAGCTGGCGGCGGAGCCTTCGGTCTCGCACCCCGTGTCGAGGAAGGCGCCGTTGCCGTAGCCGAACGCGTAGCGCGTCCCGGCGAGACGCTCGTTGAAGGAGCGCTTCGCCTGCTGCTCCGTTCCGGCGTAGGCGTAGAGATCGACGTAGCGCACCGGGTGCGCGACGAACCCGACCAGCGCCGTCACCTCGGGAATCGGAATCGGCGTGCCGTTCTGGTTGATCGTCGCGTCCGGCAGCTGACCCGATGCGTAGCGACCGATCCCTTGACCCGCCATCCCCTGCGCCTGGAAGACCAGCTTGCGGCCGACGATCGGCAGGAGCATGGCGGCCCCGCCGCCGCCCGCGAGCACTGTCCGGTTCCGGCCGGAGTTGACAAATGGTGCGCTCAGCGTCTCGCGCGCGTTCATGAAGCGGGCGAGACCGAAGAGCTCGTAGTGGCCGAAAGACGGATCGGCCGCGAGCTTCGCGATCACGTCGGGCGCGACGTCGTCCGCGTAATTCGCCGTCGAGTTCAGCAGCGAGCCGCCGGCGTTCGACACGTTGTCAGTGCCGCCGATCACCCCGCCGACATTGCTCGCGGTGCCGACCGTCTGCGTGGTCACGCTGTAGACCGTTTCGGGTTCCTCAAACGAGAGACCGGCCCAGAGGCGGCGGTCTGCGAAGTCCTTGACGAAACGAAGCTGCCACTGACGCGCCCAGTTGAAGCCGACATGGATCTGGCCATCCGGGACGAGGGGCAGGTTCTCCTGGCGCGGCGTGATGCCGATGCGGTCGACCGTGAGCAGCGACCAGGCCTGACCGCCGAGGAAGTGGAAGCCGAGGTTCGAGTTGTCGTATGTCGCGTAGGCCTGTCGGATCCGGAGCGTGTACGAGTTGCTCTCGTTCGAATTCGACGTGACGCCCGCCGACCCGAAGTCGGTCTCGAAATAGGCGGCGACGCGTACCGCGGCCGACGGCTTGCCCTCGATCAGCATGGACAGACGGCTCTGGCGCGCCGTGCCGCGGAACTCCGGCTCGTGGTAGGTCGGCGACTGCGAGTATGGGATGCCGCTGAAGGTCGACGCGAAATCCGCCGTCTCGTTCCGGGTCCGCTCGATGGCCAGGGCCTCGATGAAGCCGCCAAGAGTGACCGAAACGTTGCCGACACGGAAAGTGCCGTAGGGGCCGAGCGCGGAGGCCTGCTGCTCGCCCGCCGTGCCTGCACCGTGCGGGCCGAGCCCGTTCTGCGCGAGCTCGCGCTCCTGGATGACGCCCGGCGCGTTGACGTTGTCTGCCGGACCGAGCACGCCCCCTGGCTCGCTGCCGGCGAAGCTTCGGCTGCCCGACATCGCGACCGCGCGTCCGTTCGCCTCTTCGGCCTCAAGCCGCGCCTGCCGCGCCGCCTCGATGGCGCGCGCCGTTTCGGCGCGGCGCGCCACTTCCTCGCGCTGGACACGCGCGAGCTGACTGCGAAGTGCGTCGATCTGCCGCTCGATCCGAGCGATCGACGGATCGTCCGCGCGAGCGGCGCTCGTCCCGAGCGCGAGGCTTCCGAGCATGGTCGCGCCCAGCAGAAGGGCGCGGCGGTCAGTCCTGATCATCCAATCCCGCAATCCTAAATTCGCGTTCAATCTTTTCCGATGACGCCGTTCGGGCGCCAAGGCCATATCGCGCACCTGCCGCATGCACCGGTTATCCTGCGGACTGCCGTTGCCCAAATGTGACAGACGACTGTCGCGTCGGTGTTCCGGCCGAGCGCCGAGCGTGCGCCCGTGTCCGGGATGTCGGTTTGACGTCGCTGTCCAAACGGCGTCCCGGCGGCGCGAACGGCCGCGTCGAGGCCTGGTGACAGCCCGGCGCCGCGGCCAGACGCGCGCCGTATGCGATGGAGCGGCTTGCCGCGCGGCATGGCGGACGACGGTCCGTCCCACCGTTCGATGAGAGTGCGACGCTGCGATCGATCTTTCCGGACGATCCGCCTCCGCCGCATTCGGCGTCTGGCAGCCCGAAGATCTTCCGTCACGCAACGGTCATCTTCGGGTCCGAGCGCTTCGTGCGCCGCCTCCCGTGGTGTCGCCGAGGGAGTCATCGGCGATGCGATCGGCAACTCGAAAGCCGCCAGTTGGCAGCAAGGATAGAACTGTCAGGCGCGGTTCCAGTCGATCGTGCGCATGGCGACCGCCTGTCAGCTCACGCCCGAAATATCGGCGGAACTCGACGGCGCCGATCCCGGTGCGGCTGTGACCATGGTTGGTGCCGCGAAACGGCATCTTCACGGCGAGCGCGTGGATGAGACACAACCGCTCGCGTCGCCAGTCCGCTCATCCTGAACAACCGCTTCCCGACTGGCTTCGGTGCCGACGGCTTCAACCTGTCCCGATGGTCAACTGCACCATCGGTTCCCAACTGCACGAGTGCCTGAGCGGCGCCTACGGCAACAACTCGCCCGACGACTCCCTATCGACGACGGCATCTGGCACGATCTCGGCGTCACGGGCACCGGAAGCAGCATGATCGTGTGCCTGATGGCCAGGCGGCGAGCAGCGCGCCGCGTTTCGCGAGCGGCAACGGCGCGCTCCACGGTTAGGCGACCTCGAGCGACTTCGCGCCCGCGACCGCAGCGGCCGCCTCGACGGATCAGCCGGATCGGAACGGAACACTCGCTCTCGACGCGCTAGATCGCTTCGATCGACCAGCCTTCGGGCTCGGCGCGGCACCGCATCGGTGCTCCGTTGGCCAGACGGACGTGGATCGGCAGGCCGAGCACGGCGCGGATCGCCCGGAACAGAGCGCCGTGCGCGACGAACAGGACGAGGCCGTCGCGGTCGAGGTGTCGGGACAGCGCGCGCGCTCCCCGTTGACCGAGCGCCGCGAAGCTTTCCCCGCCGTCGGGCGCCATCAGGCCCTCGAGCCAGTCCTCGTACCAGGACCCCATCGGCTTGCCTTCCTCGACGCCGAACGACACCTCGACGAGGTCAGGTTCGAGCGCCGGATCGGGGGCGCCGAGACGGCGCGCGACGACCGTCGCCGTTTCGTGGGCGCGCCAGAGCGGCGACGACACGATCCGGTCGATCCCCAAACCCGCAAGAGCGGTCGCCGCCGCGTCGGCCTGCGCGCGCCCGACCGCGTTCAGCGGGATGTCGCTCCTCCCCTGCGCGCGGCCGGCGGCGTTCCAGTCGGTCTCGCCGTGCCGGAGATAGAGGAACGATCGCTTCGGGAACGTGGTCATGCTTTGTCGGTCAGTCGAACAGCGAGGAAACCGAGCTCTCGTCGGAGATCGCACGCATCGCGTTGGCGAGCCATTGTGCGATCGAGATCTGCCGCACGTTCGCCGCGAGCCGCACTGCCTCGGTCGCGAGGATGCTGTCGGTGATCGTCATCATCTCGATCGGCGACGCCGACACGCGCGCGACCGCACCGCCGGTGAGCACGCCGTGCGTGCAGTAGACGCTCGCCGAGCGCGCGCCGTTCTCCATCAACGCCGACGCCGCGTTGCAGAGCGTGCCGCCGCTGTCGACGATGTCGTCGACCAGGATGCAGTCGCGACCGTCGACGTCGCCGATCACGTGCATGACCTCGGACACGCCGGCGCGCTCGCGACGCTTGTCGATGATCGCGAGATCGCTGTTGATCCGTTTCGCGAGTTCGCGCGCGCGGACGACGCCGCCGACATCCGGCGACACGACCATCAGGTCGCGTCCCTCGTAGCGGGTCTTGATGTCCCGGGCGAAGAGCGGGGCGGCGAACAGGTTGTCGACCGGAATGTCGAAGAAGCCCTGGATCTGTCCGGCATGGAGATCCATCGTCAGCACCCGGTTGGCGCCCGCCTCGGTAATGAGGTTGGCGACCAGCTTGGCCGAGATCGGGGTTCGCGGACCCGACTTCCGATCCTGTCGCGCATAGCCGAAATACGGCACGACCGCGGTCACGCGCCGCGCGGAACCGCGCCGAAGCGCGTCCAGCATGATCAACAGTTCCATCAGGTTGTCGTTTGCCGGATAGCACGTTGACTGCACGACGAAGACGTCCTCGCCGCGGACGTTCTCCTGAATTTCGACGAAGATCTCCATATCGGCGAAGCGCCGGACCGAAGCACGGCAGAGCGGGAGGTTGAGGCAGGCCGCGACCGCTTCGGCGAGGGGCCTGTTGCTGTTGCACGCGACGATCTTCACGGCAGTGGCTCTCCCGCCCGGGCGGGGTTCGTCTAGCAACGCCGACGCGTGCGGGCAATGCGGCAGAATTGTTGCGCCCTTCCGGGGGAGCGGTCATTGCCAGCAGCGGTGTCGCGGACACTATGATCCGCGCACGAAAACCGCCGGCTTCGCCAACGAGGGACCTGAGAACGATGCGCCTCCGCCCGATCCTGCTTGCTGCGACCGCCGCGTTGGTCGGCGCGGTCACGCGGGACGCGAGCGCCGCGGACGGTGCGACAGTGGACGTCCTCTACGCCGGCTCCCTGGTCGCGACGATGGAGCGCGGGATCGCGCCCGCCTTCGCGCACGCGACGGGAGACCGGTTCCAGGGCTATGCCGGCGGCTCGAACGCGCTCGCGATGCAGATCCGCGCCCATCTCCGCCGCGCCGACGTGTTCGTCAGCGCGAGTCCCGCCGTGAACGACCTGCTGCGGGGTGCGGCGAACGGCGGCTTCGTCACCTGGACGATCGGCTTCGCGCAGTCGCCGCTGGTGATCGGCTACAATCCGCACAGCCGCTTCGCCTCGGAGTTCCGCACGCGCCCGTGGTACGAAGTGCTCGAGGAGCCCGGCATACGGATCGGGCGGACCGATCCGAAGCTTGATCCCAAGGGCGCGCTTACGGTCAAGCTGCTCGATCAGGCGGAGCAGGTGTACCATCGACCCGGCCTCGCGCGCGCCGTGCTCGGCGTGGCCGAAAATCCGGCCGAGATCGAACCCGAGGAAACCCTCGTCGGACGGCTGCAGTCGGGCGAGCTCGATGCAGGCTTCTTCTATTCGACCGAGACCGCAGATCTCCGGATCCCGGCCGTCACCCTTCCGGCCCAGGTCGCGCTGGCGGCGCACTACACCGCGACCGTGCTGCACGGGGCCGCGGATCCGGCGGCCGCCGCGCGCTTCGTCGCCTTCCTGATCGGCCAGGACGGACGAGCCGTGCTCCGGGCGCACGGTCTCGATCTCGTGCGACCGACACTGTCGCCGGCCGCGACCGACGTGCCGCCCGAGATCGCCGCGGCGGTCGCGGCCGGCCCCCCCCCCAGGGGAAACGGCCGCCGGTCACCGGCTTCCCGGCGCTCGCCCTCCTCCTCGGTGCCTATCTCGCGGCACCGCTGTTGGTCGGCATCGCGTCCGTCGCGGCGTCGGACTGGCGTGGCGCCGACTGGCGCGGCATTCGCGACGCCACGTCGGTCTCGGTCGCGAGCGCCACCGCCGCGACCGCTCTCGCCGCGCTTGGCGGGGTGCCGCTCGGCTTCGCGCTCGCCCGCCGGCGTGGCGCTTTCTGGCGCGGGCTCGGGATCGTGGCGCAGCTTCCGCTCGCGCTGCCGCCGCTCGGAAGCGGCATCCTGCTGCTGCTGCTGCTCGGACCGGGCAGCCGGCTCACCGACACGCTCGTCGGGATCGTGCTCGCGCAGCTCTTCGTCGCCGCGCCGTTCGCCATCGTCGCGGCGCGTTCCGCCTTCGCCGGGATCGATCCTTCGCTCGAGGACATGGCGGCGACGCTGGGACACCGACCGGCCGCCGTGTTCCGTCGCGTCAGCCTGCCACTCGCCGCGCGCGGGATCGCCGCCGGGCTGCTCCTCACCTGGCTTCGGGCCTTCGGAGAGTTCGGCGCCACCGTGCTGGTCGCCTACCATCCGATGTCGCTGCCGGTGTTCACCTACGTGGCGTTCGGCTCGGAAGGGCTGCCCGCCGTGCTGCCGGTGCTCGTCCCGACGCTGCTCGCCGC
>CAXUBA010000089.1:0-10833 GCA_964249205.1 uncultured Acetobacteraceae bacterium
GGTCTCGAAGCTGAGGAAGGCGGAGACGACGCCGTCGTCGGCGGTCGCGGCCTCGGTGCGCCGCCATCTCTCGGGACGGGCGTGCGGCAGCTGGCTGTCGAGCATGGCGGCGATGCCGTCGCGCCCCTCGCTCGTGTCGATGTTCCAGGTGAACGCGACGATGTCGCGCCAGAAGCCGTCGGTGGCGAAGAGCGCGGCCGCGCGCGCGCCGTCGCCGCTCGCGAGGGCCGCGCCGAAGCGTCGGAGCCAGTCGTCGACGGCGCGGTCGGCCGCGGTGCCGTCGGCGGCGGCCCTGGCGGCGGTCGCGGTGTCGCGTTCCATCGTGTCGGATGGCATCGGTCGTCGTCTCCCCGTCCGTTCTCCCGTGTCCGTGTCCGTCGGCGGGACCGGGTTGTTGGGGGGAGTGAACGCCGATCGGACGGCGACGTCGATCAGGATCTTGCGCGGGGCGCCGGTCGTTCCGTCAGCGGCACATGAGGACGGGGAGGTCGGCGAACTCGAGCACGTGACGGGTGACGCCGCCGAGGATGAGCTGGCGGAGGCGTGAATGCGAGTAGGCGCCCTGGCACATGAGGTCGGCGCCGAACATGCGGGCGCCGGCGAGCAGTCCGGCGCCGGTTTCGCGGTCAACCGGGCGGAACTCGGCGGTGTCGGCGTCGACGTCGTGGAGCCGGAGATAGGACAGAAGGTCGGTCGCCGACGGGCCGCGGCGCTGGTAGGCCGGCGAATGGAGCACCCGGACCGCGTCGGCGCGGACGAGCCAGGGCATGCAGGCGAGCACGGCGGTCGCGCTTTCGGCCGAGCCGTTCCAGGCGATCGCGATGCGCCGGCCTAGCGTGCCGGGCTCGTGCTTCGGCGCGACGATCACCGGGCGGCCGCTGTCGAACAGGACGGCGTGCAGCGCGTCGGAGGACGAAAGCTCGGCGGCGTCGGGATGCGGCACCACCGCGAGGTCGGCGAGGCGGGTCTGCTGGGCGACGATGTCGTCCTCGCGGCCGGTGATGAGGCTGAGCGAGGCGGTCGCGATCTCCTGACCGTGGCGCGCCTCGCCGACGGTGACCTCGTGGGCGCGGACGAAGGCTTCGAAGGCGCCGGTGACCTGGCGCGAGCGAAGCGTCATCTCGCGCTCGGCGGCGGTCATCATCTCCTCGACCATGGCGCCCGACAGGCCCTCGCCGGCGAGGGGGGCGACCTCGCGGCTGTCGGCGCGGACGTGGAGCGCGGTGACGTGGGCGCTGAACTGGCGCGCGACCAGGAGCGCGGTCGCGAGTGCCGCGTGGCCGGTCTCGGTGCCGTTGAGCGGCAGGATGATGCGTCGGATCGGCGTCATGGCTCGGCTGGCTCCCGACGCGTGCATAACATTGTTCCGGGTTCCCGTCGCGTGGCGCGGCAGGAGGGCCGCCCGTCGCCGACGCCGGGACCCGACGGATCCCGGTCGCGGGACGGGCGCGCCCCCGATCAGAACGGCGAGTCTGGAAAGTAGTACTGCTTCGCGTTGGCGGGCGTCACCAGCGTCGCGTCGAGCGTGTAGGTGCCGGCGACGGTCACGTTGTCGAGCAGGTGGGCCGCGGTCACTGCGAGGCCGGTCGCGACCATGGTGTCGGGGTAGAGGACGTCGACCGGAACCATCTTGTCGCCGTCGAGCACTTTCTTGATGAACTGCTTCGAGCCGGCGCCGCCGATGATGTATTTGATGTCGGTCCGCTTGGCCTGCTTGATCGCCTCGAGCACGCCGACGCCCATGTCGTCGTCCTGGCACCAGACGACGTCGATGTGGCTGTACTTGGTGAGGAAATCCTGCATGACCTTGAAGGCGTCGTCGCGGCTCCAGTTGCCGTACTGCTTCTGGAGCACGGTCACGCCGCTGCCTTTGATCGCGTTGTCGAAGCCGTTCTGCCGTTCCTGGTCGATCGGGATCGGCAGGCCGCGGATCACGACCACCTTGGCGTCGGGCGTGTGCGCCTTGATGTACTGGCCGGCGACGGCGCCGACGCCGGTGTTGTCGCCGGCGATGTAGAAGTCGCGCACCGAGCTGTCGTTCACGGTCGGGGACCGGTCCACGAGGGTCACGAACGTGCCGTGCGACTTCACTTCCTTGATGGCGTTGACCAGCGGGTTCGGATCGATCGGCAGGATCACCAACGCGTCGATGCCCTCGGTGGTGAGATCCTCGAGCGCGTTCGCCTGACCGACCGGGTCGGACGAGGTCTTCACGATGACTTTGAGGTTCGGGTGCGCGGCCATCATCGCCTTGGCCACGCGCTCGACCTGGAAGATGATCCCGCCGGCCCAGCCGTGATCGGCGGTCGGCACCGAGACGCCGATCGTGATGTCCTTGGCGTCCGCGACGCCCGCGGCGGCGAACGCGGCCACCGTGACCCAGGCGGCGGTCGCCGCCAGCTGTTTCCTCATATGCTGTCCTCCCTTGACGCAGGTCGTGGCGACGGACCGGCCGCCCTGCTTCGACCGGCCCTTCCGGTCATCGTTTCCGCACGAGCGAGCGCTGCACCAGCATCGCCGCGATGATGATGGTGCCCTGGATCGCGCCGATCAGGTACTCGCTCGCGTAGTTCGACAGGATCATGATGTTGCCGACGGCTTCCAGAAGGAAGGCGCCGCAGATCGAGCCCCAGATCCGCCCGACGCCGCCGGTCAGCGCGGTGCCGCCGATGATGACGGCGGTGATCGCCTGCAGCTCCCACAAGGTTCCGGTGGTGGCGGTGGTCGAACCGAGCCGCGGCACGTAGAGGACGGCGGCGATCGACACGCAGAGCCCCTGCAGGACGTAGGTGACGATCCGCACGCGGTTCACGCGGATGCCGGAATAGCGGGCGACCTCCTCGTTTGAGCCCACCGCGGCGACGTGGCGGCCGAAGCCGGTGCGGTTCAGAAGGAACGCGCCGACAGCGGCCACCACCGCGACGCCGACAATCGGGAACGGGACGCCGAGCACGCTGCCGAAATAGACCGGCCTGGCGGCGTCCTGCAGATCGGCGGAATGGAGCGAGATCGCGCCGCCCTGCGACAGCCAGGTGGTGAGGCCCCGAAAGATGCCCATCGTGCCGAGCGTCGCGATGAACGGCTCGATGCCGCCCCGGGTCACGATGAGGCCGTTGAGGAGACCGCAGGCGCCGCCGATGACGACCGAAAGCGCCGCGGCGGCGAGCAGGAAGGGGATGGGGCTCGCGAGCCAGCCGGTGTTGAGGAACAGGATCAGGAGGCTGGCGACGAACGCGACCATCGAGCCGACGGACAGGTCGAGGCCGCCCGCGGTGATCACGAAGGTCGCGCCCACTGCGACGGTGGCGATGAAGGCGCTCTGCGTCGCGACGTTCAGCAGGTTGCCGAGCGTCAGGAAGCGATCGCTCGACAGCGCGCCGAGCACCATCAGGAACAGGAGCGCCGCGAACGGCGCCACCGCGCGAAGGTCGATCCGCGACCACGGGCGCACGGCGCCGGACGGATCGGTCCGCTGCGGGATGCTTCCTGCACTCATGCGACGTCTCCCCGCGAGGTCATCCTGGCCGCCGCCCGCGCGTTCGCGCCCGTCGCGAGCACCACGATCTCGGTTTCGGTCATGTGTTCGCCGGCCACCTCGCCGACGATCTGACCGGCGCGCATCACGAGGATACGGTCGCAGATCCCGATCAGCTCGGGCATCTCGGACGACACCACGATGACCGAGCGGCCTTCCTCGGCGAGCGTCGCGATGAAGCTGTAGATCTGCTGCTTGGCGCCGATGTCGATGCCGCGGGTCGGCTCGTCGACGATGACGATCTTCGGGTCGAGCAGCATCATCTTGGCGAGCAGCAGCTTCTGCTGGTTGCCGCCCGACAACTGTCCCGCGAGGACGTCCTTGCGGCCGGTCCGGATCTCGAAATCCTGGATCGCGCGGTCGAGGGCGGCGGCTTCGGCGGCGCCGTCGATGCCGATCGGGCGCATGAAGCGGGACAGGGAGGCGAGCGTCAGGTTGACCTGCAGGTTTCGGTCGAGAAGGAGGCCCTTTCCCTTCCGATCCTCGCTCAGATAGACGATCCCCGCCGCGAGGCTGGCGGTGACGGAGGCGAACCGCACGGGACCGCCGTTCAGCCGCACGACCCCGCGGCCGCCTCGCAATCCGACCAGCCCTTCCATCAGCTCGGTGCGGCCGGCGCCGACCAGGCCCGCGAAGCCGAGGATCTCGCCACGCCGAAGCTCGAAGCTCGCGTCGCGCGCGTGGCCCGGCACCGAGAAGTTCTCGACCGACAGGACGCGCTCCTCGCCGGCGTCGTGGGTCCGGTGCGGGTAGAGCTTGGCGACGTCGCGGCCGACCATGCGTCGCGCCATGTCGACGGGCTCCATGTCGGCCGCCGGCGCGGTGCCCACGAGGCGGCCGTCGCGAAGGACGCTGATGCGGTCGGCGATCGCCTTCACCTCGGGCAGGCGGTGCGAGATGTAGAGGACGGCGACGCCGTTCGACCTTATGTCGGCGACGATGCGGAGCAGGGCGTCGGTTTCGTGCGGCGTGAGCGAGGCTGTCGGTTCGTCGAAGATCACGACGCGGTGCGGCACGAGCAGGATGCGCGCGATCTGCACGAGCTGACGCTGCGCGATCGACAGCCGGCCGACCACCGCGTCGGGCGGGACGGTCGCGCCGAGGCTTGCGAGCACGTCGCGCGTGCGCGACCGCATGCGGCGGTCGTCCATCATCACGCCGCGCCGGAGCTCGCGGCCGAGGAAGAGGTTCTGCGCGACGGTCAGATCCGGGGCCAGCAGGATCTCCTGGTGGACGAGCGCGATGCCGAGTTGTTCGGCGACGACGGGGTTCGCCAGCGTGACCGGTTCGCCGGCCATCCTGATCTCGCCGGCGGACGGCTGCAGGTGGCCGGCGAACAGCTTCATCAACGTGGACTTGCCGGCGCCGTTCTCGCCGATGATCGCGTGGACCTCGCCTTCGCGCACATCGAGCGAGAGGTCGTGCAGGACGCGCACCGGACCAAAGGACTGCGCCTGGCCAACGGCCTCGTGGGCGGGGGGGTCGGCGCGACGCGACGGGACGGAAGGCGGCGCGTCGCTCATCGGGGCGGGCGCCGTCGGGGGCGCCGGCCGACGGCCGTGCCGACGCGGCAACGCGACGGGCGTCCGCGCATGGCCGTTCCGGAACGCGAAGCCGCGGATGTTTTCCCGCCGTCGGCCATCCTTCTCCCCTCGTCTCGCCGCTTTCGTCGCGTCCCGCGACGATGCGACGTCTTCTCGTTCCGTGCGGCGGCCGGGCGCGAAACTCTCGTCGCGACCGCCCGGTCTATGAATTCGCCCGCGTGGCGACGGTCGCGATCAGCGCCTCCGCCACCCAGGCGATGGTCCGCTCGACCTCGTCCTGCTCCATCTTCCAGATGTCCTTCAGCACCACGAAGGCTTCGATGCCGAACACGAGCGACAGGGCCTTGGTCAGGCGGTCGAGTTCGCTGTCCTCCACCGTGCCGCGGAGCGTCGACACCGCGTCTCGCAGGAGCTCCACGCGATGACCGCGGCTGAGCGGCGGCTCGACGCCAAGCGTGCCCGACCTGGTTTTGGCCCAATGGTCGAGCGACAGCCGCAGCGCCGCGCGGAACGTCGCCTCGAACGCGCCGATCCGGTGCAGGGACACTTCGAGCAGGTCGGCGACGCGCTCGTCGGTCCGGGCGGACGACGGCCGCCAGTCGAGGATCGGACCGAGCGCTTCGTCGACCACGGCGCCGACCAGGGCGGCCTGGCTCGGGAAGTAACGATAGGATGTCGCACGCGACACGCCGGCCGCTTCCGCGACGTCGCTGACCGACGGGCTCTGGCCGTCCTGCATCAGGTCGGTCGCGGTTTCGAGCATGAGGCGCATCGTCCGTGCGCGCGCGCCGCGCGCTTCCGGATCTCCGGCTAGGACTTGTCCGCGTGAGACGGCCATGTCAATTCGATATCGAGGTCTCGCGACCAAATCAACGCTCCTCGGCGGCGCCGGCCCGCGACGTCGGATGCCCGGACACGGGGAAACGCCGAGGTGGCGATGAAGCGGATCTACGTCGTCGGCACGGCCGACACCAAGGGCGGCGAACTGCTGTTCCTTCGCGCGGCCGTGGCCGCGGCCGGAGCCGCGGCCGTCGTGGTCGACGTCGGAACGCGGGACGGCCCGATCGCGGTGGACGTCACGGCCGAGGCGGTCGCGCGGTGCCATCCGCTCGGTGCCGATGCCGTGCTCGGCGGCGACGACCGCGGCGCGGCGATCGCAGCGATGGCGGACGCGTTCCGGCATTTCATGCGGACGCGCGACGACCCGGACGCGATCGTCGGGATCGGCGGCAGCGGCGGCACGTCGATCGTGACCGCGGGGATGCGGGAGCTGCCGATCGGCATTCCGAAGATCATGGTCTCGACGCTCGCGTCCGGAAACGTCGCGCCGTTCGTCGGCGTGTCCGATATCGTCATGATGCCGTCGATCACCGATCTTGCGGGCCTCAACGACGTGAGCCGGGTGATCCTGCTGCACGCCGCGGCGGCGGCGGTCGCGATGGCGAACGCGCCGCGTCCGGCGCGGTCGGGACGTCGGTCGGTCGGGCTCACCATGTTCGGCGTCACCACGGCGGCGGTGACGGCGGTCGTGGCGAGGCTCGAGCGCGAGATCGACTGCCTCGTCTTCCATGCGACCGGCACCGGCGGGCGGACGATGGAGAAGCTCGCCGGAAGCGGCATGCTGTCGGGCCTCGTCGACATCACCACCACCGAGATCTGCGACCTGCTGTTCGGCGGCGTGCTGCCGGCGAGCCCCGACCGGCTCGACGTCGTGGGGCGGACGGGACTGCCGTATGTGGGTTCGGTCGGCGCGCTCGACATGATCAACTTCTGGGCGCCGGACACGATGCCGCCGGCGTACGCGGGACGGCTGTCTTACCGGCACAATGCCGACGTGACGCTGGTCCGGACGACGGCGGCGGAATGCCGCCTGATCGGGGAATGGATCGGCGCGAAGCTTGCGCGGTGCGACGGGCCGGTGCGGTTCCTGATCCCGGAGCGTGGCGTGTCCGCGCTCGACGTCGAAGGCGGCGCGTTCTTCGATCCGGCCGCGGACGCGGCGCTGTTCGACGCGATCGAGGGCGCGGTCAGCTGGTCCGACCGGAGGCGGCTCGTCCGGCTGCCCTGCCACATCAACGATCCGGAATTCGCCGACGCGGTCGCGACCCAGTGGCGAGACATCGCAGACAGGAACGCATAGACATGCCCGCCATCGCCCGCGAAACGATCCTCGCCAAGTTCCGCGCCATGATCGACCAGCGCATCCCGATCGTGGGTGGGGGCGCCGGGACCGGCCTGTCCGCGAAGTGCGAGGAGGCGGGCGGCATCGATCTCATCGTGATCTACAATTCCGGGCGCTACCGAATGGCGGGACGTGGCTCGGCGGCGGGGCTGCTGGCCTACGGCAACGCCAACGAGATCGTGCGCGAGATGGCGGTCGAGGTGCTTCCGGTGGTGCGGCACACGCCGGTCCTCGCCGGCGTCAACGGAACCGATCCGTTCATCCTGCTGCCGCGGTTCCTCGCGGAGC
The DNA here is from genome assembly GCA_964249205.1 of uncultured Acetobacteraceae bacterium. Lineage (GTDB taxonomy): Bacteria > Pseudomonadota > Alphaproteobacteria > Acetobacterales > Acetobacteraceae > CAXTPV01. Next base: position 7,550 of record CAXUBA010000089.1, read on the forward strand.
TCAAGGAGCTGGGGTTTTCCGGGGTGCAGAACTTCCCGACCGTCGGCCTGTTCGACGGCTCCATGCGGGTGAGCTTCGAGGAAACCGGCATGGGGTTCGGGCTCGAGGTCGAGATGATCGCCGCCGCGCACAAGCTCGACCTCCTGACCACGCCCTACGTGTTCAACGCGGACGAGGCGCGCGCGATGACGGACGCGGGTGCCGACGTCGTGGTCGCCCACATGGGCGTCACCACGGGCGGGGCGATCGGCGCCCGAACGGGGAAGTCGCTCGACGCGTGCATCGGCGAGATCGACGCGATCGCGGCGGCGGCGCGCGCGGTCCGGCATGACATCGTCGTGCTCTGCCACGGCGGTCCGATCGCGCAGCCGGCCGACGCCGAATACGTGCTCCGGCGCGCCGCATGCTGCCACGGGTTCTACGGGGCGAGCTCGATGGAGCGCCTGCCGGCCGAGATCGCCATCACCAGGCAGACCGCCGACTTCAAGTCGGTCACCTTCGAGGCGGACAGGAATAGGAGCACGCGCATGGCGGACGATGCCGCGACTTACTTCGTGCATCCGGACGACGTCCCTTCGTTCGGCTTCGACTGGGGCTCGCTCGCGCTGACGGTCGGCCCGGAGGTGAACGGCGCCGGCGCCTTTTCGGGCGGCGTGGTCAGCCTCGAGCCCGGTCAGGGTCACGCGCGGCACAACCATCCCGAGGCCGAGGAAATCATCTTCATCGTGTCGGGCGACGGCGAGCAGATGGTGGAGGACGAGCGCGGCGAACCGCGTGTCCAGCCCGTCGGGCCGGGATCGACGATCTACGTGCCGCAGGGCCGCTTCCACGCGACGCGCAACATCGGCGCCGGGTCGATGCGGCTGTTCGTCGTCTATTCGCCTGCCGGACCGGAGCGCGCGCTGCGAGACCTGCCGGACTTCCGGCTGGTGCCGCCCGCGGGCGGCCGTGGAACCGCGCCCTGACGCGGCGGCGCGCCCGCGTGTGACGCGGCCGGCGGTCCGGTCGGGCCGCTGCCGTCAGGGGAACAGTCGGCGCGTGGTCCAGCCGCCGTCGCCCTCCGGTTCGCAGACGACGCGGTCGTGCAGCCGGTGCGGCATGTCCTGCCAGAACTCGAAGCGCGACGGCCGGAGGCGGAAGCCGGACCAGTCGGCCGGGCGCGGGATCGCGTCGTCGGCGAAGCGGTCCTCGGCCTCCCGGACGCGTCGGAGCAGCGTGTCGCGCGCATCGAGCGGGCGGGACTGGCGCGAGGCGTGCGCGCCGAGCTGCGACATGCGTCCGCGCGAGGCGTAGTAGCGGTCGGCCTCCTCGGCGGTGACGGGTTCGAGGACGCCCTCGATCCGGACCTGACGGCGCAGGCTCTTCCAATGGAACAGAAGCGCCGCCCGCGGGTTGGCGGCGATCTCCGCGCCCTTCCGGCTTTCGAGATTGGTGTAGAAGACGAAGCCCTGCCCGTCGTGCTCCTTCAGCAGCACCATCCGGGCGGACGGCATGCCGGTCGCGTCGGCGGTCGCGAGGCACATCGCGTTCGGGTCGTTCGGCTCGCCGCGCCCGGCCTCGGCGAACCACCGGTCGAACAGCGCGAGCGGGTCGGACGCGTCCGGGATCGGCGTGTCGGGCGTGGTCATCGGAGGCGCTCCGTTCGTCGGGCTTGAGATCGGGCCGGCGTCGTGCGAGGAGCGGCCTCGTCCGACGCCGCCATCCCATCACACGGGATCCCGCGCGCCGCCACCGCGGAGACACGCCCCCATGCCAGATGGCGCCGAAACCGAACGCGAGAACGAGGCGGTTGCGGTGCCGCGTGGCACGCTCATGACGGGCAAGCGCGGCGTCGTGATGGGGGTTGCCAACGACCGGTCGATCGCCTGGGGCATCGCCAACGCGGTCGCGGCCCAGGGCGGCGAGGTGGCGTTCACCTACCAGGGCGAGGCGCTCGGCCGGCGCGTGCGGCCGCTCGCCGAAAGCGTGGGCTCGACGCTGGTGCTGCCGTGCGACGTCGGCGACGACGCGGCGATCGACGAGACGTTCGCGACGATCGCCAAGTCGTGGGAGCGGATCGACTTCCTGGTCCACGCGATCGGCTGGGCCGACAAGCAATATCTCCGCGGCCGATACGTGGACACGCCGCGCGACGCCTTCCTGACCGCGCTCGACATCTCGGCCTACTCGTTCACCGCGGTCGCGCGCCGGGCGGCGGCGATGATGAACGCGGGCGGCTCGATGCTGACGCTGACCTATCTCGGGTCGGAGCGCTGGATGCCGCACTACAACGTGATGGGCGTCGCCAAGGCGGCGCTGGAGGCAAGCGTCCGCTATCTCGCGGCCGACCTCGGCGGCGACGGGATCCGCGTCAACGCGATCAGCGCCGGCCCGATCAAGACGCTGGCCGCGAGCGGCATCGGCGACTTCCGCTACATCCTGAAATGGAACCAGCTGAACGCGCCGCTCGAGCGCAACGTGACCACCGAGGAGGTGGGCGGCGCCGGCCTTTATCTCCTGTCCGATCTCGCGGGCGCCGTCACGGGGACGGTGCATCACGTCGACTGCGGCTACCACATGGTGGGCATGAAGAACCCGAAGGCGCCGGACATCGCCGCCGTCAGCGACTAACAGCTCCTGCCCCCGCGCACGCGATGTCGCACAACCGCTTCGGCCATCTGCTGACCGTCACGACCTGGGGGGAAAGCCACGGCCCGTCGATCGGCTGCGTGGTGGACGGCTGCCCGCCGGGTCTCGCGCTCGGCGAGGGCGACATCCAGCCTTTTCTCGACCGCCGCCGCCCGGGCCAGAGCCGGTTCACGACGCAGCGTCGGGAACCGGACATGGCGCGGATCCTGTCCGGCACCTTCGAGGGCCGCACCACCGGCACGCCGATCTCGATCGTGATCGACAACGTCGACGGGCGCTCGGGCGACTACGCCGCGATCGCCGACCGCTACCGTCCGGGACATGCCGATCTCGCCTACGACGTGAAATACGGGATCCGCGACCCGCGCGGCGGCGGCCGCGCCGCCGCGCGCGCCACCGCCGGCCGGGGGGGCGCGGGCGCGGGCGCGCGGCCTCAAGGTGTGGGGCGAGACCTGCCCGCAATACCTGGTGCTGACCGGCGCCGACATGGACCGGCCGGGCTTCGAGGGCGCGAAGTTCATGTGCAGCCCCGCGCCGCGCGACGCCGCCACCAGCGAGGCGCTGTGGGACGAGCTGCGGGCGGGCACGCTGGATGTCGTGTCCTCCGACCATAGCGGCTGGAGCTATGACGGCCCGCGCGGCAAGCGGGTGGCGGG
>CAXUBA010000090.1:0-10817 GCA_964249205.1 uncultured Acetobacteraceae bacterium
ACACCACGCCCTTGTTGCCGTGACGTCCGGCCATCTTGTCGCCCGGCTGCAGCTTCCGCTTCACCGCGACGAAGACCTTGACCATCTTCATCACGCCGGGCGGCAGTTCGTCGCCCCGCTGCAGCTTCTCGACCTTGCTGTCGAACCGCTCCTGCAGACGACCGACCGCCGCGTCGAACTCGCGCTTCAGCGTCTCGATCTCGGCGGTCGCCTGATCGGACGCGACGCCGATGTTGCGCCACGCGCCGCGCGGATACTCGCCGAGGATCTCCTCGGTGATCACCGTGCCCGACTTCAGCCCCTTGAACCCGGCCGCCGCCTTCTCGCCAAGGAGCTTCTCGCGCAGTCGGTTCAGGAATGAACGCTCCTGGATCAGACGCTCGTCGTCGCGGTCCTTCGCGAGCCGCTCGATCTCGGCGCGCTCGATCGCCATCGCACGCTCGTCCTTATCGACTCCGCGACGGTTGAACACGCGCACGTCGACGATCGTCCCCGTCGTGCCGGGCGGCAGCTTCAGCGACGTGTCACGGACATCCGAGGCCTTCTCGCCGAAGATCGCGCGAAGCAGCTTCTCTTCCGGCGTCATCGGGCTTTCGCCCTTCGGCGTCACCTTGCCGACCAGGATGTCGCCCGGGTTCACCTCGGCGCCGACGTAGACAATGCCCGCCTCGTCGAGGTTCCGGAGCGCCTCTTCTCCGACGTTCGGGATGTCGCGGGTGATCTCCTCCTGGCCGAGCTTCGTGTCGCGGGCCATCACCTCGAATTCCTCGATGTGGATGGAGGTGAACACGTCGTCGCGCGCGATGCGCTCCGAGATCAGGATGCTGTCCTCGAAGTTATAGCCGTTCCACGGCATGAACGCGCAGAGCACGTTCCGGCCGAGCGCGAGCTCGCCGAGTTCCGTCGACGGACCGTCTGCGATGATGTCGCCTTCACGCACCTCGTCGCCGACGCGCACCAGCGGCCGCTGATTGATGCAGGTCGACTGGTTCGACCGCATGTACTTGCGGAGCCGGTAAATATCGACGCCCTGCGTCCCGCCGTCGTTGCCGGTCGCCCGCACCACGATCCGCGCGCCGTCGATCTGGTCGACGACGCCGGGCCGGCGCGCGACGATCGTCGCCCCGCTATCCCGCGCGACCGCCGCTTCCATGCCCGTGCCGACCAGCGGCGCGTCGGAGCGGATCAGCGGCACCGCCTGACGCTGCATGTTCGAGCCCATCAGTGCTCGATTCGCGTCGTCGTTCTCGAGGAACGGGATCAGCGCGGCCGCGACCGACACCAGCTGGCGCGGCGACACGTCGCACGCCGTGACCTCCTCGGGCTTGACCAGCCGGAAGTCGCCCGACCTCCGGACCGAAACGAACTCCTCGGTCAGCCTGCCGTCGTCCGTATGCGGCGCATCGGCCTGCGCGACGACGAGGCGCTCCTCTTCCATCGCCGACAGGTATTTCCACCCGTCCTGCAGCACGCCGTCCTTCACAAGGCGATACGGCGTCTCGATGAAGCCGTATTTGTTCACCTTCGCGTAAGTCGCGAGCGAGTTGATCAGGCCGATGTTCGGCCCTTCCGGCGTCTCGATCGGGCAGATCCGGCCGTAATGCGTCGGATGCACGTCGCGCACCTCGAAGCCCGCGCGCTCGCGCGTCAGACCGCCCGGGCCGAGCGCCGAGAGACGCCGCTTGTGCGTCACCTCGGACAGCGGATTGGTCTGGTCCATGAACTGGCTGAGCTGCGACGACCCGAAGAACTCGCGAACGGCGGCGGCCGCCGGCTTCGCGTTGATCAGGTCGTGCGGCATGACGGTGTCGATGTCGACCGACCCCATGCGCTCGCGGATCGCGCGCTCCATGCGGAGCAGACCAACGCGATATTGGTTCTCCATCAGCTCGCCGACCGAGCGCACGCGCCGGTTGCCAAGATTGTCGATGTCGTCGATCGACCCGCGACCGTCCTTGAGCTCGCACAGCACCTTGACCGTGCGCAGGATGTCCGCCTTGCGGAGCGTGCGGACCGTGTCCTCGGCATCGACGCCGAGACGCATGTTCATCTTCACGCGCCCGACCGCGGACAGGTCGTAGCGGTCCGGATCGAAGAACAACCCGCGGAACAGCGCTTCGGCCGTGTCCGGGGTCGGCGGCTCGCCGGGCCGCATCACGCGGTAGATGTCGACCAGCGCGTCATCACGCGACGAGTTCTTGTCGACCGCGAGCGTGTTGCGGATCCAGGGCCCGCTGCTCTGATCGACGGCCAGCGTGGGCAGCTCGGTGATGCCGAGCTCTTCCAGCGCCGCGAGACGGCTTTCCGAGATCTCCTCGCCGGCATCGGCGTGGATCTCACCCGTCTCCTCGTTGACAAGGTCGATCGCCATGAACCGCCCGAGCAGGTCGGCGCGTCCGACGAGCACCTCCTTGGTCTTCTCGGCGATCTTCCGCGTGCTGCGCGCGGTGAGCTTGGCGTCGGCCTCCGCCACCACCTCGCCGGTCGCGGCGTCGACCAGCGGCTCCAGCAGCTTCATGCCGCGGAACGCCTCGGGATCGAACGGGCGCGCCCAGCCCTTCTCGGTCCGGGTGAACACCACCTGGCCGTAGAAGAAGCCGAGCATGTCCTCGGCGTCCATGCCGCGGATGTCGAGCGTGTCGACGTCGCCGCCCTCGGCGATCTTGGCCGCACGCGCCTGCTCCGACCGGTCGCTTTCGAGCGCGTAGAGCAGCGTCGTGACGGGCAGCTTCCGCTTGCGGTCGATGCGGACGTAGACGAGGTCCTTGCTGTCGAACTCGAAGTCGAGCCAGGAGCCGCGGTAGGGGATCACGCGCGCCGCGAACAGGAACTTGCCCGACGAGTGCGTCTTGCCCTTGTCATGGTCGAAGAAGACGCCGGGCGACCGGTGCATCTGCGACACGATCACGCGCTCGGTGCCGTTGATGATGAACGTGCCGTTGTCCGTCATCAGCGGCATGTCGCCCATGTAGACGGGCTGCTCCTTGATGTCGCGGATCGAGCGCGACCCGGTATCCTCGTCCACGTCCCAGACGATCAGACGGAGGATGACCTTCAGCGGCGCGGCATAGGTCATGCCGCGCTGGATGCACTCCTCGACGTCATATTTCGGCTCTTCGAGCTCGTAGTGCACGAACTCGAGACGGCCGCGCCCGGCGAAATCGTTGATCGGGAAGACGGAGCGGAACACCTCCTGCAACCCGGTCGGCGTCCGGCTGTCCGGCCGCACGTTCATCTGCAGGAACGCCTCGTAGGACGCGCGCTGCACGTCGATGAGGTTCGGCATCGGCGCCACCTCGGCGATCCGTCCGAAGCTCTTCCGGATCCGCTTCTGGTTCGTGAACGATTTCGGAACTGCGTTCATCGCGTGCCCTGCCCCATCATCACCGAGTCCCATCGAACGTGCTCGACGAGACCCCTCAATCCAGCAATCGGTTCACGCCCGGACCAGACGGTCCGTGCGACCGATCGCCTCGGCATCCGTCGCCGACGGACGCCGCCCAAGTCAGGCGACCGAGACCGCCTGCAACCGCAGTCGGGCGGAGACCGACCTGCGATCCCCGCCCTCCCGAACTCAACCGATCCGCCGCCGGCGACCCGCCGTCGCGCGGCCGTGAACGCTACTTGATCTCGACGGCAGCGCCCTGCTCCTCGAGCTGCTTCTTCAGCTTCGCGGCCTCGTCCTTGTTCACGCCTTCCTTCACGGTCTTCGGCGCGCCCTCGACGAGATCCTTGGCCTCTTTCAGGCCGAGACCGGTGATCGTCCGGATTTCCTTGATCACGTTGATCTTCTTCTCGCCGGCCTTGGCGAGAATCACCGTGAACTCGGTCTGCTCCTCCACGGGAGCCGCCGGAGCGCCGCCGGCCGGCGCCGCCGCGACCGCCACAGGCGCCGCCGCGGACACGCCCCACTTCTCCTCGAGAAGCTTCGTCAGCTCAGCCGCCTCGAGGACGGTCAGAGACGACAGCTCGTCGACGATCTTCGACAAATCAGCCATTATATGGGTCCTTATCTAAGCCCTGGGTTTCCGTTCGCAAGCGGGTTCCCCCGACCTGCACTCATTTCCGCGCGATCAGGCGGCTTCCGCCTCGCCCTCTTCCGATCTGGAGTAGGCCCCGAAGACGCGAGCCAGCCCGCTACCCGGCGCCGCGATGACGGCTGCGATCCGCGTGGCGGGGGTCGAGATGAGCCCCACCAGCTGCGCGCGCAGCACATCGAGCGACGGCAGCTCGGCGAGCGCCCGGACCCCATCCGCATTGAGCGTCTGGGCACCGAGCGCGCCGCCGAGGATGACGAGCTTCTCGTTGGTCTTGCTGAAGTCGACGGCCGCCTTTGCCACCGCCACCGGATCCGTCGCCCATGCGAGCGCAGTCGGACCCTTGAGCAGGGCGGTGAGACCGTCGAACCGGGTGCCATCCAGAGCGAGAGTTGCCAGACGGTTCTTCGCGACCTTGTAGCTCGCGCCCGCCGTCCGCATCCGCCTTCTGAGATCCGTCACCTGCGCGACCGTGAGCCCGTCGTTCCGGGTCACGACCACCATGGCGGTCTCGGCGAACACGCCGGCAAGCATCGAGACGAACTCGCGCTTCTCCGTACGGTCCAAGTTCCACACTCCGTACTCTGGCCCGACCGTCCCGAAGGACGGGCGGGACCGGTTGGAAAACTGTCCGGAGAACGAAACCCGGAAGGGCTCGACCCCGTCTCCCGCGCGCCGGAGAACTCCGATTAAGGCCGCGACCCGCGAGGGCGACGGACCGCGTGCGGTCTCGGACAGGTCGAGCGGGGCAAGTCCGCCCCGCCCTGCGCGCCGGCTCCGAAAAGCCGGCGAATTCGGTTCAGGCCGTCGCCGCGGCCGCGGCCAGCGTCGCGACGTCGATCGGGACGCCAGGACCCATCGTCGACGAGAGCGACACGCGCTTCAGGTAGGTGCCCTTGGCGCCCGCCGGCTTCGCCTTCTGGATCGCGTCGACGAACGCCCGGATGTTCTCGACCAGCGCATCGGCGGCGAACGACGCCTTGCCGATGCCGGCGTGGACGATCCCGGCCTTCTCGGCCCGGTACTCGACCTGTCCGGACTTTGCCGCCCCGATCGCGCCCTTCACGTCCATCGTGACCGTGCCAAGACGCGGGTTCGGCATCAGCCCGCGCGGGCCAAGGATCTTCCCAAGCCGCCCGACCAGCGCCATCATGTCCGGCGTCGCGATGCAGCGGTCGAAGCCGATCTCGCCGGCCTGGATCTTCTCGGCCAGGTCGTCCGCACCCACCACGTCCGCACCGGCCGCCGTCGCCTCCTCGGCCTTCGAGCCGCGCGCGAACACGCCGACGCGGAGCGTCTTGCCTGTGCCGCGCGGCAGCGACAGCAGACCGCGCACCATCTGGTCGGCGTGACGGGGATCAATCCCAAGCGACATCGCGATCTCGACCGTCTCGTCGAACTTCGCCGACGCGTTGCCCTTCACGAGCGCGATCGCCTCGTCGAGCGGGTAGAGCTTCGCGGTCTCAACCGCCGCGTAGGCCTTCTTGAGACGCTTCGTCTGTGCCATCGGATCAGCCCTCCACCACCGACAGGCCCATCGAACGAGCCGATCCGCGCAGCATGGAGACCGCCCCCTCGACATCGTTCGCGTTCATGTCGACCATCTTCTGGGCCGCGATCTCGCGCAGCTGGCTGACGGTCACGCTGCCGATCGCCGCCGACTTGCCGACCGTCGCGGACCCCTTGGTGATTTTCGCTGCCTTCATCAGAAAATACGTGTTCGGCGGCGTCTTCAGCACGAACGAGAACGTCCGGTCGCCGAACGCGGTGATCACCACCGGGATCGGCATTCCGGGCTCCAGCGTCTGCGTCGCCGCGTTGAACTCTTTGACGAACTGCATGATGTTGAGGCCGCGCTGGCCGAGGGCCGGACCCACGGGCGGCGACGGGTTCGCCTTGCCGGCCGGGATCTGCAACTTGATGTAACCGACGATCTTCTTCGCCATGCCCTCGGTCTCCTCTGGCCCGAAGGACCGCGGTTCAAACGACAGGCCGCCGCATGCGCAGGAGCGCAAGCGGACAGACGGTCTCCCGCGTTCCGGAAAGCCGGGTGATTAAGCAGCCTGGACGGCCCCGTCAAGGCACTTGTCGCGGATCCGGGACTTCGTCTCCGCCGATCGTCAGTGGGTGGATTGGAGGGATCGATCTCTCCGACGGCAGCTGCGCCGTGCTCCAGCCGCCGCCGAGCGCCCGGATCAAGTTGACCGAGGACTGCAGCGCGCGGGTCGCGGTCTCCACCTCCGTGACGCCCGACGTCAGCGCCGTCACTTCGGCGACCACGACGTCAAGGTAGCTGTCGGCTCCTGCCTCGTAGAGCTTGAGTGCGAGGTTCTGCACGGTCCCCGCCGACTGCACCGAGGCTTGGTCTTCGGCGAGCTCGCGGTTGAGCAGGTCGACGCTCGACAGACCGTCCTCGACCTGCTGCATCGCCGTGAGCACGACGGCCCGGTAGTTGTCGGTTGATTGCCGATAGGCCGAGTGCGTCTCCTGCAGCGCCGCCGCGAGCAACCCGCCCGCAAACAGGGGCTGCGCGATCGTCGCGCCCACCGCCCAGGCCCGGTCGGGAAGGCTCAGCAGGTTGAAGCCCGGCGTCATGATCCCGACCACGCCGCTCAACGTCACCTGCGGATAGAAGGCCGCGCGGGTCACGCCGATCGCGGCGTTAGCCGCCGCCATGTCGCGCTCGGCGGCGGCGATGTCGGGACGCCGCTCGAGGAGATCGGAAGGCACGCCGGTCGGGATCGCGGGCTCTTTGAACGGCAGGTTATTCTGCGGCGGCAGCACAAGCGTTCCCGCGGGCACTCCGATTAAGGTCGCGATGGCGTGGATCGCGACCGCCCGCTCGGCCTCTACGTCGAGCAGCGAGGCCTGAGCCGAGGCGAGCTGGCTGACGGCGCGCCCGACGTCGAGCCCAGAGCCGATCTTGCCCTGCAGGCGGAGTTCGGTGACGTTAACCCCCGTTTGGTAATAGGCGACCGACTGGCGGAACACGTCGGCCTCGCCGTCAAGCCCGCGCAACAAGACGTATTCGTCGGCGAGCTCCGCCTGCAGGCTGAGATCAAGCGACGCGAGCAGGGCGGCTTCCGCCTGAGCCAGGCGTTCGCGGTTGCGCGTCTCATTCCGGATCTCTCCCCAGACATCAATCTCCCAGCTCGCCGCAAGGTCGGTGTCGACGTCTGGCTCCACAAAGGGCGCGGAGCTGGTCGGCGATCGGAATAGCCGGTATTCGGACTGCCGGTTCTCGGATGCCGTGAAGCCGGCCTCTAGATGCGGGAACAGGCCGGACCGCGCCTCCGACGCGAGATCACGCGCTTGCAGGAACCGTTCCGCTTCGCCGGCGAGAACCGGGTTCGCCGGGAGTCTCGCCTCAAGCGCGTCGAGCGTCGGATTACCATACATCGTCCACCAAGGACCGCGCGGCAGCCGGTCGTGGGGATGCGCGAGCGCGAACGGCGCCTCTCCGGCGTAGGCAAGAGGAAGCGCCATCGTCGCCGGGTGATAGGCCGGAGCGAGATCGCAACCGCTCAGGCCGCAGCCAAGCAGCGCCGCGACGGCGCCGCGTCGAAGTGCGAGGGTCATGGGCGTGCGTGCGCGGGCTCAGAGGACGTCGCTTCCTCGTTCTCGTCGCTGGCGTTCTGCGACGGTACATGCACGACCCGCACCTGCTCACCTTCGAGCAGTCCGAGCGATGGATTAGCGACCAGACGGTCTCCTGCCTTCAGGCCGCCGACCACCTGCACGGTGGTGCCGAAATTTAGGCCGAGCGTCACCTTCTGCAGGTGTATCTTCCCGGCGCTATTGACGAGCGCGACCTCCATCCCGCGCGATCGGAACAGCAGCGCCTGCTCGGGCACGATCAGGATGTCAGGATCCGTCGGCAGTCGGAAATGCACTTCCGTGAAGGCGCCCGGTAGAACCTCGCCTTTCGGGTTGTCGAGGACGAGCTCCGTCAATACAGTACGCGACTGCGTGTTGATCGACCGCGACGTGGTGAGGAGTTTCGCTGGAAAGGAACGGTCCGGATCCTGCGGCAGCATCAGCGTCGCAGTGACTCCGGCGTTCAGATATGCCGAGTAGTCCTGTGGAACCGAAACGAAGATCCGAAGTTTGTGCACGTCTGCGACCGTGAAGAGCTGCTGGCGCGCACCGGATGACCCCGCATCGCCGCCGCCTGCGTTTACGTAGTCGCCAATGTCGGTGTAGCGGCCGGTCACGACTCCGTCGAACGGCGCAACGATGCGTTTGAAGGATTCCAGCGCCTCAAGGCGACCGACGTCGGACTGAGCCGCATCGACCTTGGCCTTTTCGGCCCGCGCGGTCGCGACCTTAACGTCCACGTCCTCCTCGGCGACGGCCTGCGTGCCGGACAGCCGCTTCCAGCGCTCGGCCGTTACCTTGGCCAAGTCGTAATTGGCTTCCGCAACCTCGAGCTGGGCACGCGCTTGGGCCAACTCCTGGTCGAGCGTCGGCGCGTCGATCGTCGCCAAGAGGCTGCCTCGGTGCACTTGAGCGCCAAAATCCTTGTACCACATCTGCACATAGCCGCTGACTTGGCCGAAAATTGGCGCTTGATACCAAGCGTCGACGTCGCCGGGCAGCGTCAGCTCGCGCTCGCCGGGTCCCTTCTTCGGCGAGACGAGTGTCACGACCGGCGACGAATCTTGGTCCGCTGTGGTCGCAAGCGCGGCGACCGCACTATGCCGCCGCCAGATTCCCCAGCCAGCGAGTAGGACCAGCACAAGCACGATGCAGGCAAGCCAAGTCTTCGGTCGGCTCATCATGCCGGCGCCTTCGTGTCTGTCGGTGTTGCCCGGCGGTCGGGGCGCCCGTGAAGAAGCGCGAAGACCGCGGGGACCATCAGAAGGGTTGAGATCGTTGCCACGATCAGGCCGCCCATGACGGCCCGTCCGAGCGGCGCATTCTGGGTGTTGCTGACTGACATCGGCAGCATACCGACGATCATCGCGAGCGCCGTCATCAGCACTGGGCGGATACGGGCGTAGCCGGCCTCCACCGCCGCCCGTGCGGCATCACCGTGGACCTCGAACTGCTCGCGGGCAAACGAGATCAGCAGGATCGAGTTGGCGGTGGCAACTCCCATGCAGAGGATCGCGCCGGTAAGTGCCGGAACCGACAACGTCGTGCCGGTTAGGAACAGTGCCCAGACAATCCCCGACAGCGCGCCCGGCAACGCAGTGATGATGATGAAAGGGTCGAGCCAGGATTGGAAGTTCGCGACGATGATCAAGTAGACGAGCACGACTGCGAGCAATAATCCGAGCAGGAGCTGAGAGTAGGAGCTCGCCATCGTCTTCGCCTGGCCGACCACATCGATCCGCGATCCGCGCGGCAGCTTCGAGCTTGTCGCCGCGATCGCCCGCTCGACGCCTCGGTTCACGGCGCCGAGATCACGACCCTGGTTTCCCGCGTAGATGTCGATCACCGGGATGATGCTTTGATGCGACACCACCAGCGGCAGCCCCCCCTGCGAAATCCGGCCGAGGGCGCCCAAGATCTGCATTTGGTTCCCGCCCGGATCGCCGTTTCCGCTGTCGATCGGGATCGTCTCCAATTGGTTGATGGTCTCGAGCTCGTTCTGCGGCGTCTGCACGTTGACGAGATACGACACGCCATTCTTGGTGTTCAGCCAATAGGTCGGCGCGGTTTGGCCGGATCCCGAGAGGCTAGCGAGCGAGTTCCTGGCGATGTCGCCTTCGGTGAGATTTGTTCGGGTCGCGAAGGCGCGCGAGCTCGTGATCCGGAGTGTCGGCGCCCCGAATGCCTGCTGGATCCGGGCATCGGCCATGCCGGGGATGCGCCTCACCTTCTGCAGAAGCAGCTTGGCATATTCGTAGTTCGCCGTGGTGTCGCGACCGATCACCTGCACGTCGATCGGTGACGGCAGCCCGAAATCGAGGATCTTCGCCGTGATGTCGCCCGGGAGGAAGGCGAAGGAGGTACCCGGGAACAGCTTCGGAAGTTGGCGACGAAGGGTCGCGCGATATCGGTCGACCGGGGAATCCTCGCTGTCGAGGCTTATGGTCAGATCACAATCCGACGGTCCAATGGTGCCCGACGAACCATACGCCTCGTTGATGCCGCTCACCGGCAGGCCGCAATTGTCGACGACGCTCTGGACCGCGCCTTTCGGAAGCAGACGCTTGATCTCGCCGTTCACGAGGGCGGCAAGCTCGGCCGAATCTTCGATCCGTGTCCCAATCTGAGCCCGCATGTGCAGGTCGATCTCGTTCGAATTGATCCCGGGAAAGAAGTTCTGCCCAAGAAACGGAACCAGCAGCAGCGACGCCGTGGTCAGCGTCACAAACCCGACGATGAAACGGCCCCGATAGAGCACCGCGGCCGCGAGGATATCCCGGTAGCTGTCGCGGAACCGTGCGAAGCCGCGCTCGAACCCCAGCTGGAAGCGCTTAACCGGTCCCATCCGCCTCTGGTGCTCCTGGTTTTCGTGCAGCGACCGGTGGCGTTCCGCGTGGCCCTTCAGCATGGAGGCCGCCATCGTCGCCACGAGCGTCCGCGACAGGATGAATGAGACGATCATCGCGAAGACGATCGCCATCGCGAGCGGCGCGAATAGGTAGCCGCCGACGCCGGTCAGCGTGAACAGCGGCAGGAAGACGACGCAGATGCAGAGGGTCGAGACGAGGGTCGGAACCACGATCTGGTTGGCGGCCTCAATGATCGCTTCCTCGAGTTCCTGACCTCCTTCGAGATGGGTTGCGATGTTCTCGATCATCACGGTCGCGTTGTCGACCAGGATGC
>CAXUBA010000091.1:0-2059 GCA_964249205.1 uncultured Acetobacteraceae bacterium
GCTCGGGGGTCGTCGGCCCGAAGAGTTCACGGCGCGCGCACGCCGCGACGACGACCTCGAACCCGCCCGCGATGAGGCGGCGGGGCCGCGGCCGTTCCGCGCGGACCGCCGGCCCGAACCGCAGGGTTGGCGCTTCCCGCCGCTGTCGCTCCTGCATGCCTCGCCCGCCTCGCAGGGCTTCGGCCCGTCGCGCGAGGCGCTGGAAGCGATCGCGCGGCTGCTCGAGACCGTGCTTGCCGATTACGGCGTCCAGGGCGTCATCCGCGATATCCGGACCGGACCCGTAGTGTCGCTCTACGAGCTGGAACCCGCGCCCGGGATCCGGAGCGCGCGCGTCATCGGGCTCGCGGACGACGTCGCGCGCTCGCTTTCGGTGACCGCGGTCCGTATCGCCACTGTGCCGGGTCGGAACGTGATCGGGATCGAGATCCCGAATGCCAAGCGCGAAACGGTGTTTCTCGCGGAGCTGCTCGGCTCCGACCAGTTCCGCTCGAACGGGTCGCGCCTCGTGCTGGCGCTCGGCAAGGATATCGGCGGCGCTCCGATCCTCGCCGATCTCGCCCGGATGCCGCACCTGCTGATCGCCGGCACCACGGGATCGGGCAAGTCGGTCGGCGTCAACGCGATGATCGCGTCGCTGCTCTATCGTCTGTCGCCCGACGAGTGCCGGATCATCATGATCGACCCGAAGATGCTGGAGCTTTCCGTCTACGACGGGATCCCGCATCTGATGGCGCCGGTGGTGACCGAGCCGAAGAAGGCGGTGACCGCGCTCAAGTGGACCGTCCGCGAGATGGAGCGGCGCTACCGGCTGATGAGCCAGCTCGGCGTGCGCAACATCGGCGGCTACAACGAGAAGGCGGCCGATGCGCGCGCCCGCGGCGAGGACCTCGCGCGACGCGTGCAGACCGGCTTCGACGGCGAAACGGGCAAACCCGTGTTCGAGGAGCAGCGCATCGATCTGCGGCCGATGCCCTTCCTGGTCGTCGTCATCGACGAGATGGCGGACCTGATGATGGTCGCCGGCAAGGAGATCGAATCCGCCGTGCAGCGCCTCGCGCAGATGGCGCGCGCGGCCGGGATCCACGTGATCATGGCGACGCAACGGCCGTCGGTCGACGTCATCACCGGCACGATCAAGGCTAATTTCCCGACGCGGATCTCGTTCCAGGTGATCAGCAAGTTCGACAGTCGGACCATCCTCGGCGAGCAGGGCGCTGAACAGCTGCTGGGTCAGGGCGACATGCTGCTGATGCAGGGGGGCGGCCGGATCACCCGGGTGCACGGGCCGTTCGTCGACGACCGCGAGGTCGAGGAGATCGTTGCCTTCCTCAAGGCGCAGGGCACGCCCGACTACGTCGACGAGGTTACCGACGCCGACGAGGAGGACACGACGGCGCAGGCCAGCGGCCCCAGCCAGGGCAACCTGCTCGACGAGACGTCGCTGTTCGACCAGGCGGTGGCGCTCGTCGCGCGTGAAGGCAAGGCCAGTACGAGCTTCATCCAGCGCCATCTCTCGATCGGCTACAATCGAGCCGCCAAGCTGATCGAGCAGATGGAGAAGGAAGGGATCGTCGGTCCCGCGAACCACGTGGGAAAGCGCGAGATCCTGGTCCGACGCGCATCCGAGTTGGACGTCGACTAGGACCCGGTCGGCCGGGCAATCTCCGCCGTCCGCGTCGCCGTCCGCGTTGCGGCTCGTCGCGGGGCGGTCCGGCTCCAGGACCGCTCAGGGTCCGACCATGCTGTCATGGACCCATCCTTCGGGCGCCGCGTCGCCCACCTGGAGCCAGCCGCCCGGCGCGGTCGCGAAGACGTGCAGCACGGTTCCCGCGGAAAGCACCCGGAGTGTGAGGCCGTGCGGCAGGTCGTGGAGATTGCCGTCCTGACGCATCGTGACGGTGGTCGGCGTTGGCGTGCCGGCCCCGACCGATGGGTTCGCCGGGCCGGGCGGCGTCTACGCGTTTGGGACGGCGGTTGCTGGCAGGGCCGCCGGCGGTTATTTTTTTTATGTTTATGCGACCTCAGTGTTGTAGTGGTAAGGTGTATTCGGCAGCGG
>CAXUBA010000091.1:2069-10735 GCA_964249205.1 uncultured Acetobacteraceae bacterium
GGCAGGGCCGCCGGCGGTGATGCCGCCGCCGGCGAACCGACCGCACGCGTGCCGGGGGACTCGCCATTCGGCAGCGGCGGGATCGGCAGCGGGCTCGCGGTGAGCGCCGGGATCGGACCGCCCTGTTCGAAGCAGTAGCCGGTGATCGCTTCGTAGACCCGGTCCGCGTCGTCGGTCGTCTTCCCGACGAAACGGTCGATCGGCACCGGCTCGCCCGACTTCATCACGGACACGAACGGCACGAAGAGGCCGGGATCGGACGGGAACGGGTCGGTCTGGCCGCAGACCGCGATGCGGCCGGCGGTCGCCTGAGTCCAGGCCGAGACGCCGCGGAAAGTGGCGCCCGCAGGAACCGTCCGGTCCTGCTTCAGGTTCGCCTCGGCCGCGGCGATCGCGCCCGACGGATCGCGCGGGAGCGGCGGCACGGAAGGCGCCGGAGCGGCTGCCGCCTGCCGGTATGGGGCCGCTTCCTGCGGCGGGTGCGACGACGGCACGGGCTTTCGGCCGCATCCCACGATCGCCAGGAGCAGGGGTGCCGCCGCGAACGCGACGCGGGCGCGCTCTGGACGTCGTCGCAGGGTAGGCGCTTGCATGCTCGGCGATCTCCGTCGGTCGTTCGTGCGAAACGCGTGACGGAGCCGGGAGAGGCGACGGAAAGATCGCACGCGCGAGGAGACCGGACACATGACCAGCCCGCTCGATCTCCGCCGGCTTCGTCGGGTGCAGCGAACGGCGCTCGCCCTGCTCGTGCTCAGCGGCGTCGTCAACTACATCGATCGCGCGACGCTCGCGTTCGCCAACAAGCCGATCCGGCACGATCTCCATCTCGGCGTCGCGTCCATGGGCTGGCTGTTGTCGGCGTTCCTCTGGGCCTACGCGTTCTCTCAGCTTCCGGCCGGGGCGCTAATCGATCGGTTCGGGCCGCGACGCATGCTGTCGGCCGGGCTCGTCCTCTGGTCGGCGGCACAGCTTTGCGGCGGCGCCGTGACGAGCTTCGGCCAGTTCTTCGGCGCGCGCATGCTGCTCGGCCTCGGCGAGGCGCCGCAATCGCCCGCAGCGGCGCGCGTGGTGCGCGACTGGTTCCCGGTTCGCGCGCGTGGCACGGCGACCGGGATCTGGAACTGCTCGTCGACCCTCGGCACAGCGGTCGCGGGGCCGGTGGTGACCGCGCTCATGCTGGCGTTCGGTTGGCGGCTGATGTTCGCGATCATGGGCGGTGCCGGGCTGCTCGTCGCCGCGGCCTTCTTCGTGCTGCATCGCGATCCGCGCGATGTTGTCCTGACGGAGGCCGAGCGGAGCGCGCTCGCCGATCCCGAGGACCGGCCCGGTCGCGCTTCCGTCACGTGGAGAGACTGGCGGCAGCTCGCCGGCGCGCGCACCACCTGGGGCATGATCGGCGGGTTCTTCGGCGCGATCTACGTGCTCTGGATCTACAACGCCTGGCTGCCCGGTTATCTCGAGACCGACCGGCACATGAGCATCGGGCGCACCGGGTGGATCGCGAGCGTGCCGGCACTGTTCGGCGTGCTCGGCAGCTTCGCGGGCGGTTTCCTGGTCGACCTGCTGGTGCGTGCCGGCATGACGCCGATCAACAGCCGCCGCATCCCGACGGCGCTGTCGCTGCTCGGCGTCGCCCTCTGCACGACGGCCGGTGCGCTGGTGGAAAGCAACGCGCTCGCGATCGCCGCGATCTCGCTCGCCATGTTCCTGATCTACGTTTGCACGAGCACGTCCTGGGCGATGCCGACCGTCGCGGCCCCCGGCCACGTGACGGCGTCGCTCGGCGCGATGCAGAACTTCGGCGGCTATGTCGGCGGCGCGCTCGCGCCGACGCTCACGGGCCTGACCGTCCAGCACTCGGGGTCGTTCCGCGCGGCGTTCCTGCTTGGCGCGGCCATCGCGGCGGTCGCCGCGATCGTCCACCTCGTGCTGGTCCGCGGGCCAGTGGCACTCGACGGCGATGCCTGAACGGGTCCGTCCGCTACTCGTCCCCGAGACGGCCGTGAGCGCCCGGCTCGCCGCGTCGCCAGTAACCTGCGGCCCGCACGCTTTCGCGCGGGATGCGCCGCTCGCCGAGAAGATGATGTCGGAGGGTGCGGACGACATCGATCTCGCCCGCGAGCCAGACATGGATCGGGCCGGCGGGCAGAACCGCGGATTCGAGCGCGCGCTCGAGGAGGTGCGACGTGCCGGCGGGCAGCCCGTTCCTGTGCAGCCATCGGATGCAGGCCGCCGAGGCGGTCGGCAGATGCCGCTCCTCGTCCGCATCGGCGATCTCGATGAGGACGAGGCCGGGTGTGCCGGCGTCCATCTCCTCGAGGCGCCGCGCGATCGCGGGAAGCGCCGTCTCGTCGCCGGCCAGCAGGACGAAGCCTCCGTCGTCTGGCGGCAGCAGGGACGAACGCGGGCCGCCGACCACGAGGGTCACACCCGGCTCGGCCGATGCGGCCCAGGCGGCGGCCGGTCCGTCGCCGTGCAGGACGAAGTCGATCGCGAGCTCGCCGGCGCGAGCGTCGTGTCGGCGCGGCGTGTAGTCGCGCGCGACCGGATCGCCGCCGCCGCTCGCAGGGAAGAACAGCTTCACGTGGTCGTCGGGGCCGAGCGACACGAAGCCGTCGAGCTCGGGACCGCCGAGAACGATCCGTCGCATGCGCGGCGTCAGGGTTTCCACGCGACGGACGAGCAGCGTCCGTCTCCGAAGTTCGTGGCGCACCCGGGTCGGAGCCGCGAGCTGGTTCATGCGAGCGGTCCCTTCAGGATCGCGCTCGTCGCCTCGTCAAGAATCCGGGCGATTCGGCGTGCCTCGTCGGCGCCGCAGCCGCGTCGCGACACGAGCGCGTGCTTCAGCGCGTGACGCGCCCGGTGCAACTCATCGGAGCCGGCAGGATCGGCGTCGCCGACGCCGGAGAACGCATCTCGCACGCCGTCCATCCGGGAACCGATCCGGCGGAGCGTCTCGGCCAGCACCTCCGCCCGCGCCCGGTTCGCCTCGAGCTGGCCGCGGCCGGTTTCGGTGATGGTGTAGAGCTTCCGGTTCCCCTCGGCGCAGGCCGCGGCGTGGCCGATCTCGTCGAGATAGGTGAGCGCCGGGTACACCATGCCGGGGCTCGGCGCGTAGAAGCCCCCCGAACGCTCGCCGAGGATTCGGATGAGCTCGTAACCGTGCGCCGGCTTCTCGGCCAGCAGCAGGAGCAAGAGAAGCTGCAGCTCGTCGGAGCCGAGTTTCCGTCCCCGTGCGAAGCCGCCGTTCCCGCCGTCGAACCCGAACCCGCGTCCGAAGCGCCGTCCATGATCACCGCCGCCGTGCCGGCCAATCGCGGCGAGCGTGCCGCGTTCGTCGAAACGGCCGCCGTGAGCGTGCCGTCCTCCATGCCTCCACACCCCGAACCGCATCTCGACCTCCATCGTTTGATAGGTCTTAAGATAGTATCGTAAGATAGTGGCCTGCAAGTCTCGTCTCCCTCCGGATGCATCGAGGATGATCGCCCTGATCAGGACGCGGCTGGATCACCCGAGATCGCGTATCGCCTCGGTCACGACGTCGGCCGCACGCTCCCAGTCTTCGATCGCGTTGTAGGCCTGCGCCGAGGAGCGCAACCAGAGATGGCCCGCGAGCGCCACCACGGGGGTGTCGAGACGACGCCGGATCAGAGCGGCACGGAAGCGGAGCGCGGCGTCCGTCGTCGGCGCGCCAGCGGCCGCGGGCAGTCGTGTCAACGCCATCGCCGAGCCCGTGAGGCAGGGCGGAGCCGTGTCCGTCGCGAGCCGATCGGCGATCCGCGACGCTCCTTCACGCACGAGACAGGCGTTCCGCACGAGGAGCGCTGGGCCGCCGATCGCATCGGCGAACGCGATCGCGTCCGGGACGGCGAGCACCGGCGCCGGATCGCGCGTCCCGGTCCAGTCGAACTCGGCCGCGAAACCGTCACCGAGCCCGTGCGAGATCGAGGTCGGGTGGAGCCCCTCCTGCGCGTCCGGCCGGCTCTGGAGGAAGCCGACCCCGGTCGGGGCGAACCACCATTTATGGAGAGTGCCCGCATACCAGTCGGCGCCAATTGCCCCGAGATCGAGCGGAAGTTGTCCCGGCGCGTGCGCGCCGTCCACCAGGACCGGAACGTCGCGCGAGCGGCAGGCGCGGACCATGGCGGCGACGGGAAGCACGAGCGCGCCCGGCGAGGTCACGTGGTCGAGGATCGCGATCCGCGTGCGGGCGGTGACCGCCGCCTCGACGCGTCGGACGAGACGGTCGGGGTCGACGTCCGGGAACGGGATCGCGACGACGACGATCCGCGCGCCCGACCGGGCGGCGACGAAGGACGCCGTCTTGCGCACCGCGCCGTACGCCTGGTCGAGGATCAGGATCTCGTCCTCGGCTGCGAAACGGCGTGAGCGGAGCACGGCGTTGATCGCCTCGGTCGCGTTCGCGACGAACGCCAGCGTGTCGCCAGGCACGCCGAGCCGGGCTGCGAGCACCTCGGCTGCGGCGCGCACGAGGCGGGGCTGTTCGCCATGCAGAAAGAGCGTCGGCTGGCGCGCGAGGCGGGTCCGCCATCGCTCCGCCGCGGCCAGCACGGTGCGCGGGGTCGCCCCGTAGGAGCCGTGATTGAGCGTGATCCAGTCGGGATCGAGGTCCCAGAGCGCGCGCGCTCTGGCGGGCTCCGGGACGACGCTCAGCCCGCGGTCCCGGCCGAGGCGGCGAGCGGGATCGCGGTTCCCGCGGCGGGAAGAACGAGAAGACGGGCGGCCGCCTTGTCCGCGACGCCTCCGAGCAGCCGGCTCAGCGTCGCGACCAGCGCGGCGGTGCCGCCTCCGCCATCGAAGCTCCGGAGATCGAAGCGCTCGAGCGTTCCGGATGCCGTCGCGCCGTCGTCCGCGGGCCGCGCGCGGACCGAAAGCGATCCGGACACGGTTACGGTCCCGCTGCCGTCCTTGTCGAAACGACCGAAATCGACGCTCACAGTCGCGTCCGGCATCGTCGCGGCGGCGGTGCCCTCCGCGTAGACGCTGCTCGCGGGGAGGCGCTGCGCGAGATCGGACGCGAGGATCCGGCCGATCATCTGGCCGAGCGGCTCCGCCCAGGCGCGGTTTCCGGCAAGCTGGAGCGCGTAGTCGCTCGTCCCGGTCACGATGTAGTCCCGATCGAGGAAGGAGGCGACGGTCGGCGTGTGCACTTCCACGATCGCGGGGCTGCCCCCGTGCGTGGAGCCGGGCGAGGTGTTGAGCGTGTAGTAGGTCGGATCGCCGGAGCCGCAGCCGGCGACCGGGGCGGCGGCAAAGACGGCGAACACCGCCATGCACGTGCGGCGGCGGCCGGACGCTCGTTCGCCGACGCCGACGTTCGGTCGTCTGACACTCATCGCGCGTCCTCGCTTATCAGTGGCCGTTCAGGGGCGGGGTGCGGCCGAACACCAGGCTGTTCGGATGCCGGTCGATGTAGTCGGCGAGGAGGCGGAGCGACCGCGCCATGTCGTTGAGCTGGCGAAGCGTCTGGTTCAGAGTCGAGCCGAAATCCGACGATCCGTTATAGGAGGCCAGCACGCCGTTGACGTGCGCGAGGGTCGCCTGGAGCTGATCCGACATCGCTGGCAGCTTCTGCAGCACCGGCGTGAGGCCGTGGTTCGCCTTGTCTGCCAGGTGCTGGATGCTGTCGAGCGTGCCCGACAGATTGTGGATCGCGATCTTGAGGTCGGTGCTGTTTACGCGGGCCCCGGCCCCGGCGAGCAGGCTGTCGAGATGGTCGGCAATCTGTTCGAGCGGCAACGCGTCGAGCTTCGCCGCGACGTCGCTCAGGCTGTCCGTGATGCCGGAGATGCCGCCCTTCTCGCTTGGCAGGATGATCGTGTCGCCTTCCATCCCGATCGATGCCGGCGTGGCATTGGGGACGAAGGCGAACTCGATCAGCGATGATCCGGTGAGGAAGGACGCTGAGCTGACCTGCGCCCGCATCCCGTTGGCGACGAGATGGCTCGCGATCTGTTCCGGCGTTTCGCCGTCCATTTCGCTGTTGGTGAACGCACGCTCGGGCTGGATCTCCATGCCGACCCGAACCTGTGCGGTGCCGGTCTTCGGGTTCAGCTCGAGCTTGGTGTCGGTCACCTCGCCAATCTGGACCCCGTACATGTCCACCTCCGAGCCGACTCCGAGACCCTTGATCGAGCTCTGCATGTAGGTGGCGAAGCGGATCCGTCGGCGATAGCCGGCACTATCCGCGTCGTCCTTAGTGTCGAACAGCTTGTAGATCGCGCCGTCCGGCGCCTCCGGCTGCTCGACGCCGCGCTGGTCTTCCGGGAGGCCGAAGCCGACGCCGCCGGACAGCAGCGCCTGCAGGCTTTCGATCTGGACGTGCAGGCCGCGACCGCCGAAGCCGACCTCGAGACCGGACGCGTTCCAGAACCGCGTGTCCACCCGGACGTAGTGGCTGAACGGATCGCGGACGAAAGCCTTGACCGGAATGGGACCGATGCCTTTCGGCGGCATGCTGTAGCCGAGCACTTCGCCGACGGTGACGCCGCGGTAGAAGATCGGCGATCCCGGGCCGAGCGACGACACGGAGCCCGTCATCAGCGTGTAGGTGCGGCCGGGCTCGTCCGAGCGGACGCCTGGCGGCGTCTCGAGACCCTTGAACTCGTGCGTCGGGTGGCCGCCCGGTGCGCCGGGATCGACCGCGATGTAGGCGCCGGAAACCAGCGTTTCGAGGCCGGAGATGTTCGAGCCCGAGAGCCGCGGACGCACGACCCAGAAGCGCGCATGGTCGGTCAGGATCGTTTCGGCATCCCGCTGCATGCGCACGCGCACGAGGACGACCTGCATGTCGTCCGACAGGTGGATGTTCTCGACGGTGCCGAGCGCCACGTTCTTGTGCTTGACCTGCGTCTGGCCCGCCGAAAGTCCGTCTGCGGACTTGAAGGTGATGGTGATCAGCGGCCCGAGCTGGCCGAGGGCGCGCCAGCCGAGAAAGACTGCGATCACCGCCGCGATGATCGGGATCAGCCAGATGGCGGAGAAGCGGGCGCGACGCGCGGTTGCGACCGGGCGGTTTCCGCCGCCCGACGGAGTCTCGCCGCTCACGCCGGCTCGGGCAGGCCGGAGGATCGCGCGGGCGTGGCGGCGGGACGCGGCCTCGCGCCGGCGTCGTGGCCGCGTGCGTCGGCCGCGTCCCACATCAGGCGCGGATCAAAGCTGTTCGCCGCAAAGATCGTCAGCACGACGACGAGCGCGAAGGCGACACAGCCCGGTTCGGCCTCCACGTTGGCGAGAAAGCCGAAGCGGACGAGAGCGACGAGGATCGAGATCATGAAGACGTCGATCATCGACCAGCGGCCGATGAAGTCAACGATGCGGAACAGGCGGGTCCGGTCGAGCAGCAGGGCGGATGAGCGTCGATGCGTCATCCAGACCATGGCCGCGAGGCTCGCCACCTTCAGGCACGGGACGGTGATCGAGGCGACGAACACGAGAAGGGCGAGCGGGAGCATGCCGCCTTCGTAGAGTTCCTCGACGCCGGCGAGGATCGTCGACGGCTGGCCCTGGCCGAATTTGGTGAAGGTGAGCACGGGCAGGACGTTGGCCGGAAGGTAGAGGATCGTCGCTCCGAGGAGGAGCATGGTGGTGCGGCGCAGGCTGTCCGGCTTTCGCCGGAGGAGCGACGTGTGGCAACGCGGGCAGCGATCGCCTTCAAGCGCGTGCGGGTCGTCGGCCGCGCCGCCGTCGTCGCAGGCGAGCACGAGCTCGCAGCCGTGACAGGCGACGACACGCCTCTCGTCGTGCGGGGGCTCGTCGAGTTCGGGGCCGAACGTGCCGCGTTCCATGCCGATCTGGTCCCAAACCGCGCGGCTGTCGAAGGCGGCGTCCGACGCGATCATCAGCACCATGATGGCGGCGAGCGCGAAGATCGCCGGATCGAGCTCGACATGCGCGAGCGAGATGAGCTTCGACCAGGCGACGAAGATGCCGAGCATGTAGACCTCGACCATCGACCAGGGCCGCAACTTCTGCTGCAGGCGGAGAAGATGCGGCACGATCCGGGTGACCGGTTGCTGTCGCGCGCCCCAGAAGAGCATCAGGTTCGCGCCGATGATGACGCCCGGCATGAGCACGCTCGCGAACAGCACGATCGCGCCGACGATCGCGAGCGCGCTGTCACTGCCGAGCAGGCTGGCGGGCCCGGTCAGGATGTCGACCGTGTGGACGCGTCCGCGGAGATCGAGCGTCATCAGCGGAAAGGCGAGGGCGACGACATAGAGGCAGAGCGACGCGACCGTGCAGGCGGTCGCGGCCGTGAGCGGGTCGGCCCGGGTGGTGCGCAGCTTCGAGTGGCAGCGGCAGCATCGGATCGTTTGTCCCGCCACGGCGTCGGGCAGCGCCTGGGCAAGGCCGCAGTCATGGCATTCCACCCACCCGGTGACGGGCCGAAGCAGGCCCGCGCTTTGGTCGGAATGAAGATCAGCGACGGTCGCGTGGGAAGGAGCCGGATCGGCAGACGTCATGGGCGGAACGGTGGCATGCCGCGAGGCTACGTGCGAGGGGGTACCCTGTTGCGCGTCGTGTCCCGGGGCGAGTGCTGCCGGTTGCGAGGGGGTCGGTCTCTGTGTAAGACCCGCGCGTCCTGGCGCGCCGACATAGCTCAGGGGTAGAGCAACTGATTCGTAATCAGTAGGTCCTCGGTT
>CAXUBA010000092.1:0-10709 GCA_964249205.1 uncultured Acetobacteraceae bacterium
TGCGGCGAAGGGGCCGACCGGCATGCGGGGCCCCGACGGCGGCGTCCGCCGCGCTGATCAAGGAGGACAAGGCCCGGCCGCGTCCGCGGGCGACTGCCGCCGCAACCGTTACCACCACCCCGACCAGGCCGAAGCCGGTCGCGAAGTCCGCGCCGAACAAGGCGGCACCTGCGAAGCCGAGGCGCTGACCACGCACAGCGGCTGAACGGCTCCCGCGGTTTCAAGCGGGGCGCATGCGCTTCCTTTTCGTCCACCAGAACTTCCCCGGACAGTTCGTGCACCTGCTGCGCCGGCTGGTGGCGGAGAAGCGGCACGACATCGTCTTCGTCAGCGAAGACAACGCGAATCGGATGGAAGGCGTCCGCCGCCTCCTTTATCGCGTGCCGGACACGTTCGGCGAACGGACCTTTCCGGTCGCGTGGGATTTCGAGCGGGCGACGATCCGCGCCCACGCGGTCGCCTCCGTCGCGGCCGAGGTCAGGCGGCTCGGCTTCACGCCCGACATCGTCATCGGCCATCACGGCTGGGGCGAGCTGCTCGACATTCACGATGTCTGGTCCGACGTCCCGCTGCTCGGCTACCAGGAGTTCTTCTACCGGCTCGACGGGCTCGATGTCGGCTTCGATCCGGAATTCCCCTCCGTGATTGCGCATCACCCGCGGATCCGGGCGAAGAACGCGGTCAACCTGATGACGCTGCACAACGGCGGTCACGGACAGACACCGACCGAGTTCCAGCGCTCGACCTACCCCGAATGGTCGCAGGACCGGATCCACCTCCTCCGGGAAGGCGTCGATCTCGCGCTCTGCCGGCCCGATCCCGCATCGAAGCGTCGCGTCTTCCGCCTCGGCGCGCTCGCGGTCTCGCCGCGCGAACGGCTCGTCACCTATGTTGCCCGCGACCTCGAACCCTATCGCGGGTTCCACGTGCTGATGCGCGCGATCCCCCGGCTGCTCCGCGAGCGCCGCGACGTCCGCGTCGTCATGGTGGGCGGCGACGCCGTCTCGTATGGCGCGCGCCTGTCGGAGGGAACGTGGCGCGAGCACATGCTGCGCGAGCTCGGCGACGCGATCGATCCGGCGCGCGTCCATTTCGTCGGCAAGCTCGACTACGGCGACTACCGCCGGCTGCTGCAGCGATCGGACGCCCATGTCTACCTGACCTACCCGTTCGTGCTGTCCTGGAGTTTCCGAGAGGCGCTCGCGACCGGCTGCCCGATCGTCGCCAGCGACGTCGCCCCGGTCCGCGAGTTCATGCGCGACGGGGACACCGGACTGCTCGCGCCGTTCCCCGATCCCGACGCGCTCGCCACCCGCATCCTCGACCTGCTTGCCGACCGCGTCCTCGCGCGGAGCCTTTCGGCCGCGGCGCGCGCCTACGCCGAGGCGCATCTCGGCATGGAGGACTATCTCGACCGCTACCAGGCGCTGATCGGCCGGGTCGCCGGAGAGCGGTGAGCGCCGGCGGCGGCGCCCCCGGCCGCGAACGGGACGCTCAGCCTCGCGAAACGAAATCCTCGAGCCAGTGGATCGTGTAGTCGCCGCGTCGGAACTCGGGATCGGCGAGGATCCGCTGGTGCAGCCGCGCCGTCGTCTTGACGCCGATCACCGCGAGCTCTTCCAGCGCGCGTTCCATCCGCCGGATCGCTTCCAGCCGGTCGTTGCCGTGCACGATCAGCTTGGCGATCATGCTGTCGTAGTAGGGGGGCACGACGTAGCCGGCGTAGATCCCGCTGTCGACGCGGACGCCGAGCCCGCCCGGTGCGTGATACTGGTCGATCCGGCCGGGCGAGGGGGCGAAGGTGTCGGGATCCTCGGCGTTGATCCGGCATTCGATCGCGTGACCCGAAAAGCGGATCGCTTCCTGCCCGTAGCCGAGCTTCTCGCCCGACGCGATCCGGATCTGCTCGCGCACGAGGTCGATGCCGGTGATCATCTCGGTCACCGGATGCTCGACCTGGAGCCGCGTGTTCATCTCGATGAACGAGAAATGTCCGTCCTGGTAAAGGAACTCGAGCGTGCCGGCGTTGCGGTAGCCGAGCGCCTTGAGGGCCGTCGTGACCGTCGCCCCGATGCGGTCGCGCTCGGCGGCGGCGAGGGCCGGCGATCCCGCCTCCTCGAGCAGCTTCTGGTGACGGCGCTGCAGCGAACAGTCGCGCTCGCCGAGATGCACGACCGCGCCGTGCGCGTCGGCCAGCACCTGCAGCTCGATATGGCGCGGCCGGTCTAGATACCGCTCGATGTAGACTTCGTCGTTGCCGAACGCCGCCTTCGCCTCGGCGCGCGCCGTCCGGAAGGCTTCCTCGAGGCCGTCGGGCGCGTTCGCGACCTTCATCCCCCGACCGCCGCCGCCGGCGGCGGCCTTGATCAGCAAGGGGTAGCCGACCTCCTCGCCGACCGCGCGCGCGGTCTCGAGATCCGGCACCGCGCCGTCGGAGCCCGCGACCAGCGGCACGCCGAGCCGCGCCATCGCGGCCTTCGCGGTGATCTTGTCGCCCATCATCCGGATGTGCTCGGCGGACGGGCCGATGAAGGCGAGGTCGTGCGCCTCCACCATCTCGGCGAAATCGGCGTTCTCCGACAGGAACCCGTAGCCGGGATGGATCGCGTCCGCGCCGGTGATCGAGGCCGCGGTCAGGATCGCGGCCTTGTTGAGGTAGCTGTCGCGCGCCGCCGGCGGCCCGATGCAGACCGCTTCGTCGGCGAGCCGGACGTGCATCGCCTCGCTGTCCACTGTCGAATGCACCGCGACCGTGCCGATGCCGAGCTCCCGGCAGGCACGGAGCACCCGGAGCGCGATCTCGCCCCGATTGGCGATCAGGATCTTGTCGAACATCACTACGGAACCGCCTACTCGATGACGACGAGCACCTCGCCGAACTCCACGGGCGCGCCGGCCGCGACGATGATCCGAGCGATCACGCCCGCGCGCGGAGCCTTGATCTGGTTGAACGTCTTCATCGCCTCGATGAGCATCAGGGTCTGGCCCGCGGTGACGGTCTGACCTTCGGTGACGAAGGGCGGCGCGCCGGGCTCGGCGGTGAGATAGGCGACGCCGACCATCGGGCTCGTGACCGCGCCCGGATGGCGCGAGAAGTCGGGCGCGCCGCCCGATGGCGACGGATCCGCCGTTTGCGCTCCGGCCGGCGCCTCGGCGGCGGACGTGCCCTGGGCCGGGCCGAAGGCGCCGGCGAGGACCGGCGCCGGCATGCGGGCGACCCGGACCCGGCTGTCCCCTTCCGAGATCTCGATCTCGGTCAGGTTGGTCTCGGTCAGGATCGCGGCGAGCGCCCGGATCGCCTCCGCATCCACGGGCAGCCAGCTCATCGATCGTCCTCGTCCATCAACAATTCCGCCATCGCCGTCAGCGCCAGCGCGTAGCCCCTGATCCCGAGGCCGCAGATCACCCCCGCCGCGGCTCGCGACACGTAGGAGTGGCGCCGGAACTCCTCTCGGCGGTGGATATTCGTCAGGTGCACCTCGACGGTCGGGAGCTCCACCGCCAGCAGCGCGTCGAGCAGCGCGACGGACGTATGCGAGTAGGCACCCGGATTGATCACGATCCCACGCGCCCGTCCCCGGCATTCCTGTACCCACGAGACGAGCTCGCCTTCCCCGTTTGTCTGTCTGAAATCGATCGCGATGGCGAGCTGCTCGGCGGTGGCGGCGCAGACCTGTTCCACGTCGTCGAGCGTCGCCGCACCATAGACCGCGGGCTGACGAACGCCGAGCATGTTGAGGTTGGGACCGTTCAGCACGGCCACGAGGGGTGGCGCCATCGGTGCGCCCTAGCATTATCCCGACGGGGCTCCAAGGTCCCCGCTCGGAACGCGGCCCCTCCCACGGGGGGGACCGACCGCCCATGTGGGACGGATGAGCACGGACACGACGGGATCGGTGGCGATCGAGGTCAACGGCGAGACGCGTTGGTTCGAAGCCGGCGCGACGGTCGCGACGCTGGTCGCGTCGCTCGGCCTCGACACCCGCAAGGTGGCGGTCGAGCGGAACGAGGCGATCGTGCCGCGCTCGCGCTACGACGCGACCGGGCTGGCCGACGGCGATCGCGTCGAGATCGTGCACTTCATCGGCGGGGGCTGAGGTCATGGATGTTGTCATCGCGGACGCGGACACGGACACCGATGGCTGGACGGTCGCCGGCCGCCGCTTCACCTCGCGCCTGATCGTCGGCACCGGCCGCTACAAGGATCTGGAGGAAACCGCGGCGGCGATCGAGGCGTCCGGCGCCGAGATCGTCACGGTCGCGGTGCGTCGCGTGAACCTGTCCGACCCCGCCGCGCCGATGCTCCAGGATCACGTCGATCCGAAGCGCTACACCTACCTGCCGAACACCGCCGGCTGCCACACCGCGCGCGACGCGGTGCGCACGCTCCGCCTCGCCCGCGAGGCAGGCGGCTGGAACCTGGTGAAGCTCGAGGTGCTCGGACCGCCGCCGCATCTCTACCCCGACATGCAGGCGACCCTTGAGGCCGCCGACGCGCTGATCCGCGACGGGTTCGAGGTGATGGTCTACTGCGCCGACGATCCGGTCGCGGCGAAGCGCCTCGAGGACATGGGCTGTGTCGCCATCATGCCGCTCGGCGCCCCGATCGGCTCCGGGCTTGGCCTCACCAACCCGGCGATGCTCGCGCTTCTGATCGAGCAGGCGTCGGTTCCGGTGGTGGTCGATGCCGGGATCGGCACCGCGTCCGACGCCGCAATCGCGATGGAGCTCGGCTGCGACGCCGTACTGCTCAACTCCGCGATCGCGCACAGCGGTCGGCCGGTCGTGATGGCGGCGGCGATGCGCGCCGCCGTCGAAGCCGGCCGCCTTGCCCGCCGTGCCGGACGGATGCCGCGCCGGCTCGCCGCCGATCCTTCAAGCCCGCTCGGTGGGCTGATCCGATAGTGCAGCCGGGAACAACATGGTTGCTCCCGCCAGTATCTCGCGTTGCGCTGCAACATAACCCGGTCACGAAGATCCGGGAACAAAGGCTAAGCGCTCGTTACGATCACGAATGATTGCGTAAAATCACGCTTGAGTGACGAAACTTCTTGACCTCGCTTTCCCGTGACCGTCAACCTGCCTCGGGGACTGGGGGAGTGACGCCGTCGTGCCAGGCAAATCGCCGTTTCTTCCGATCTGCGTCGGCCTGTTCGGTCTTGCTGCTTACGGCATCGCGCCGGCTCTCGCGGCCTCGGACACGCTCTTTGAGGAAGGACAGGCGAGCTACTACGGCAACCACTGGAACGGCCACCGCACCTCGTCCGGCGAACGCTTCGATCAGAACAAGCTGACCGCCGCCTCCGCCGATCTCCCGCTCGGAACCCGGATCCTGGTCACGTCGCGGAACACCGGCGACACCGTGGTGGTCGAAGTGAACGACCGGCAGCCGGGCCACGGCGACCGCATTCTCGACCTTTCGCAGGCAGCCGCCCGTCGCCTCCACATGCTCGGCTCAGGGATCGCCGACGTCGCCATCGCGCGCGCCACGCCGCGCGACATCCAGAACGAGGCGGCGCTCGACACGGAAACCATGAACGAGGTCGCGGACGCGCCGGACGAGGACGCCGATCAGGACGTCCCGACGCCGCGCGTCAGTCACGCGCGACATGGTCTGCGACATAGGCACCCCGCTCGCCGATAGGCTGGATCCCGCCGGCCGTACTGTCCTCGGCGGTCTGCAATTCGAGTTCCGCGTTGAGCTCGGCGCCCACCAGAACCACGAACGCGCTGACGTAGAACCACATCATCATGCCGATGATCGCGCCGAGCGGCCCGTAGGTCGCGTCGTAGCTCGCGATGTGCCCGACGTAGTATGAGAACGCGACGGACGCGATCAGCCAGAGCACCGTCGCGAGCAGCGATCCGGCCGAAACCCAGCCCCAGTTCGCCGCCCGCCGGCACGGTCCGAACCGGTAGAGCAGGCTGAGCCCGCCCGCGACGAAGCACAGCATCAGCAGGAACGAACCGAAGCTGACCCAGCCGCGGATTTCCGAGGCCAGCCGTTCGAGCCCGAGATGCGACGGCAGGTAGGTCAGGATCGGCGGCAGCGCGACCAGCAGCGCGACCGCGACCGCGACCCCGAGGATGCCGCAAAGCGTCATCGCGAGCGCGGTCGCCTGGTAGCGGAGGAAGCTCCTGGTCTCGTTTTCCTCGTAGGCGATGTTCAGCGCCGACAGCATCGACTTGGTGCCGGCGGAAGACGACCATAGCGTGATCATCAGGCTGACCACGAACGAGAAGGTCAGCGTCGCCGACGGCTTCGAAACGAGCGCGTGCACCCGGTCGGCGATCAGCGTGAAGGTGCTCGACGGCAGCACGGAATGCAGCACCTGGAGCTGCGGCTCGACCGTGCGCGGATCGAACAGCAGACCGTAAAGGGCGACCAGCATGGTGATCGCCGGGAACAGCGCCAGGATGGCGTAGAAGGCGCACCCCGCCGCCGCCAGCGACACGCGGTCCGAGATGATCTCGGATCCGGTCCGCCGGATGACCTTCTTCCAGCCCGGCCAGGGGATCTGCGTCGGATGCGTCGCCTGGCGTCCGAGCCGCCGACCCTTCTCGGACGCCCAGTCGGTCCGCGCGTCGCTGCCGACCGTGTCGCCACGCACGCGCACACCGGTCGGGTTCTTCGCGACGCTTTCTCCGGACGCCATCGGCTCGCCTCCGCCCGTTCCGTTCACGCGTGCGAACGGACGGTCCACCGAACGAACGGCGAGGTGCGATTTCCGGTTGCATTGGGACCCCCCGGGCCCTAGATGCACCCCCCACGCAGCAACGCACGTGCCTCTGGCCCGCAAGGTTACGCAACGACGTCAAGCGTTCTGGCACGCCGGGTCCGCCGGTGGGGCGAAAGCCTCTACAGCGGTTTTTCACTTGGTCGCTGGTTCGTTCGACCGTTTCGCAACACCGTCCGCCGCTTCAGCAAAGGCGGGCGACAGATGGGGAGGACGGGTGCGATGACCCCGAAAATCCGCCGTTTCCTGGCCGCCGAGATGCCGCCGACGCCTTGCCTCGTGGTGGACGTCGATCGCATCGAGAGCAACTACCTCGCGCTCACCGAGGCCCTGCCGCTCGCGCGCATCTACTACGCGGTGAAGGCCAACCCGGCGCGCCCGGTGCTCGACCGGCTGGTCCGGCTCGGTTCCTCGTTCGACGCCGCCAGCATCGAGGAGGTCGAGCTCTGCCTCGCCTCGGGCGCCGACGCGTCCGCGATCTCGTTCGGCAACACGATCAAGAAGTCGACCGCGATCGCGCGCGCCCACGCCCACGGCGTCACGATGTTCGCGTTCGACAGCGACGAGGAACTCGAGAAGCTCGCGGGCCACGCGCCTGGCGCCCGCGTCTACTGCCGCATCCTCGTCGAGAACGAGGGCGCGGAATGGCCGCTGTCCCGGAAGTTCGGAACCACGCTTGCCCACGCACGCGCGCTCATGGTCCGCGCCGCGACCCTCGGGCTCGATCCCTACGGCTTGTCCTTCCATGTCGGCAGCCAGCAGGTGGAAACCGACGCGTACGAGGCGGCGATCGGCCGCGTCGGGATGCTGTTCACCGATCTCCGGCGCGCCGGCGTCGATCTCCGCATGATCAACTGCGGCGGCGGCTTCCCCGTCCGCTACCGCGACGACGTGCCGCCGATCGACACCTTCGCGCGGGCGATCATGCACGCGATCACCCGGACGTTCGGGAACGACCTTCCCGAGATCGTGGTCGAGCCGGGGCGTTTCGTCGTCGGCGACGCCGGGATCGTGCGGTCCGAGGTCGTGCTCGTCACCCGCAAGGGCGACGAGGAGCGACGCTGGGTGTATCTCGACATCGGACGTTTCGGCGGCCTCGCCGAAACCGAGGGCGAGGCGATCCGCTACCGGATCGCGACCGCGCATGACGGCAGCGCCACCGGTCCCGTCGCGATCGCCGGCCCCACCTGCGATGGCGCCGACATCCTCTACGAGCGTGCGGACTACCGGCTGCCGGTCGATCTCGCCGCCGGCGACCTCGTGACCCTCGAGGACACCGGCGCCTACGTCAGCACCTACGCGAGCCAGGGCTTCAACGGCTTCGCGCCGCTCGCCGAGCACTACGTCTGACGCGACGACGGCGCGGGTGTCGACACCTGCGCCGTCGGTTTTCGCTTGCGGACCGGTCTGCGCGGCGCAATGTCGCCGCCGCATGAGGATGGTCCGACCTTGAGCATGACGGTGGCGGACGCGGACCGTCCGCTCTCCCTTCCGATCGGAACCGCGGCGATCGTGCTGGCCGGCGTGGCGCTGTGGGCGATCACCGCCGCGTATCCGGCGCAGATGCCGGTCTGGGCGCCGTGGGAGTTTTCCCCCGTCGTCTACCTCGGTACGGTGTTCCCGCTGTTCTGGTACGCGCGCGGGCTCCGCGCCCTGCCGGCCGCCGAGCGACCCGCCGTCTGGCGCCGCGTCGCGTTCGTGCTCGGCCTCGCGCTGATCTGGACCGTGCTCGAGACGCGCTACCTTTATCTCTCGCAGCACGCCTTTTTCCTGAACCGGATCCAGCACCTGGTGATGCATCACCTGGCGCCGTTCCTCGTCGCACTGTCGTGGCCGGGCGCGGTGCTCCGGCGCGGCGCGCCGCCGCTCGTTAGCCGGATCTGCCGGACGCGCCCGGTCCAGCACGCCCTCCGCGTCACGCAGAACCCGCTGGTCGCAGGCGTGCTGTTCACCGGCCTCATCGCCTTCTGGCTGACGCCGGCGATCCACTTTCCGGCGATGCTCTCGCCGCCGCTCTACGCGGCGATGAACTGGAGCATGATCGTCGACGGTCTCCTGTTCTTCTTCCTGATCCTCGACCCGCGTCCCGCGCCGCCGGCGAGCTCCTCCTACCCGGTGCGGCTCCTCACCGTGCTCCTCGTCGAGTTTCCGCAGATCCTGATCGGCTCCCGCCTCACCTTCACGACCGCGAACCTCTACCCGTCCTACGATCTCTGCGGCCGCCTGTTTCCGAGCATCGATCCGGTGATCGACCAGCATATCGGCGGCATCGTGATCTGGATCCCGGCGGCGATGATGAGCGCGATCGCCTTCCTCCTCGTGATGGACAATCTCCGCCGGCACGAGGACGGCACCGCCGGATCCGGCACCGGCGACATCTCCGCGGGCCGCGTGATCGCCTCGTCCTCGTCCTGGACGGGCCGGCGGTGACATGACGCGCCGGGGTGCGCTCGGGGCGCTCGTCGCGCTGCCGCTGTCCCTCGGCGGCTGCGACGAGGGTGGCGGCTGGCACGACATCGACGTGACCGGCACGTCGCCCTCGCTCCGCTTCGCGCTCGCCGAGGCACCGAGCGGCCGCACCGTGACCGAGACCGACTTCCGGGGCGACGTGACGATGCTCTATTTCGGCTACACGAACTGCCCCGACGTCTGCCCGCTGACGATGCAGAACGCCGCCGCCGCCCTGGCGCGCGCGGGTGCCGCCGCGAGATCGACGCGCTTCCTGTTCGTGACGGTCGATCCCGACCGCGACACGCTGCCCGTCCTCGCGGAATACGCCGCGCTGTTCGGCCCCTCCTTCGTCGGCCTTCGCGGCACCGCGGACCAGCTCGCCCGGCTCGCCCGCCGCTTCCGGATCGCCTACGGGGTGACGCCGGCGACGAGGACCGCGCCCGAAGCCGTGACGCACACCTCGATCGTCTACGTATTCGATCGCACCGGCGCCGCCCGCCTGATCGTGCCGTCGCTCGCCACCGCGACGCCCGACGTCAGCGGCGTCGCGAGCGACCTCGCCCGGCTCGCGCGCGCCCGCGGCGGCGTGTCCTGGCTCGATCGCATCGTATGAGGAGGCGCGCGCTGGCGCTCGTCGTGGCTGCGTCCGTCGCAACGGGGGAAGCGATCTTCCGTCACGGCGCGCCGAACGGCGTCGTCCCGTGCGCCGCCTGCCACGGTCTCGACGGCCACGGCCGTCCAGGCACCGGCGCGCCGCGTCTCGCCGGTCTCTCCGCCAGGGGCGTCGTTAGCAATCTCGGCGGGCTCGCGTCGGGCGGCGGCGACAACGCGGTCATGCAGCACGTCGCCGCGAGCCTGACGCCAGCCGATCGCGACGCGGTGGCCGCCTACATCGCGACGTTGCCCTGAGGGATTGAGGCTCCGCCTCAAACTCCGCTGGGCGCTGGGCGCCCAGACCCCCGTTCAATCAAGTGAAGGGGTCCAGGCGCCCAGCGCCTGGCGGGTGCGGGGCAGCGCCCCGCCTTCGATCGATGCGCCTGCGGCGCGAAGGCCTACCCGCATCGCGGCAACCCGAGGAACAGGTTCGGGTCCACCGCGTGCCCCGCCGCGAACACCGCGAAGAACAGGTGCGTGCCGTAGGTGAGCCCGCTTCGCCCGACCCGCCCGATCGGGCTTCCCGCATCGAGCGCGGTCTTCCCACCCGCGATCGCCGGCACGACGTCGCCGAGATGCGCGTAGAGCGTCGGCAGCCCGCCGGGATGCGCGACGAACACCTGCAGGCCGCCGATCCCGCGGCGCTCGATCCGCGTGATCCGTCCCGCCGCCGCGGCCCGGACCACGGCGCCCGCCGGGGCCGGCAGGTCGATCCCGTTGTGGAAGCCGGCCGGCGCCATCGGCCCGACCGCGTGCCGCCACCCGAACGGCGACGAGACGCAGGCGGCGTCCACGGGCATCGCAAAGCGGAACGGCGCGGCCCCGGCGAGCAGCACCGTGCCGACGAGCGCGAGCGCGCGCCCGATC
>CAXUBA010000093.1:0-10646 GCA_964249205.1 uncultured Acetobacteraceae bacterium
GTGTTCGCCGCACAGGCGCGCGCCGCGCGCGAGGCCGGCCGCGCCGTCGTGCGCGCCGGTGCGGAGGGCCGCGCCGCCGCGCTCCGTGCATGCGCCGCGGCTCTCCGCCGCAACCGCGATCCGATCGTCGCCGCCAATAGGCGCGACATCGAGCGCCATGTCGGGACCGCCGCGTTGCGCGACCGGCTGCGTCTGGACGGCGCGCGCGTCGCGGCGATGGCGGACGGTGTCGACATTGTCGCTTCGTTGCCCGACCCTCTCGGCCGGGTGCTGGACGAATGGACGCGACCGAACGGTCTTCGGATCCGGCGGGTGTCCGCCCCGATCGGGGTGATCGGCATGGTTTACGAGAGCCGGCCCAACGTCGGCGCCGATGCCGCGTCGATCACGCTGAAATCCGGTAACAGCATCCTGCTTCGCGGCGGCTCGGACGCGTTCGAAACGTCGCGCGCGATCCAGGCGGCGATGGAGGAGGGGCTGCAGGACGCCGGCCTGCCGATCGCGGCTGTCCAGTCGGCGCCGACTGCGGACCGCTCCTACGTCGCGTCGATGCTCGGAGGCGCGGGACTGGTCGACCTCGTCATTCCGCGCGGCGGCCGCGCCCTGGTCGAGCGTGTCCGGGCCGAGGCGCGGGTGCCGGTGCTCAGCCACGCCGACGGCATCTGCCACACCTACGTCCACGCGGCGGCCGATCCCGACATGGCGATCCGGATCGTCGGCAACGCGAAGATGCGCCGGACCGGTATCTGCGGCGCGACCGAGACGCTGTTGATCGATGACGCAATCGCGCCGTCGCTGCTGCCGCGGATCGCCGCATCGCTCGCCGATCTCGGCTGCGAACTCCGCGGCGACGCGCGCGCGCGCGCGATCTGCCCCGCGATGGCGGCGGCTTCGCCGGATGACTTCGGGCGCGAGTTCCTCGACGCGATCCTCGCGGTGGCGGTGGTGGACGGCGTCGACGCGGCGGTCGACCACGTCCGGATCCACGGCAGCGAGCACACCGATGCGATCGTGACCGAGGATGCCGGGGCCGCGCGCCGATTCCTCGACGGCACCGACGGCGCGGTCGCGATGTGGAACGCGTCGACCCAATTCTGCGATGGCGGCGAGTTCGGCTTCGGGGCCGAGATCGGCATCGCGACCGGCCGGCTGCACGCGCGTGGCCCGGTCGGGCCGGAGCAGCTCACCACCTTCCGCTACGAGGTGATCGGGCAGGGGCAGGTGCGGCCCTGAGCCTTCCGGATGGCGTTCCCACGGATCCGAGCGGCGGCGGCCTCCGAAGTGCCGAGCGGAACCGCATCCCCGCGCGTCTCGCAGGTCATGGCGTTCCCTGGTGTTCCGCGCGAGATGTCGTCCCCGCGCGTTCCGCGCGGAGCATCGCGCTCGCGCCGGGCCGGTTCGGCGATCGACGGCGCGGCACGATCGGCCTGCTCGGAGGCTCGTTCAACCCGGCGCATGACGGGCACCTCGCGATCGCCCGGCACGCGCTCCACGCCCTCGGTCTCGACCAGGTCTGGCTGCTCGTCTCTCCAGGCAACCCGCTGAAGGATCGCTCGACGATGGACCCGGTCGCGAAGCGGCTCGCCTCGGCTTGCCAGCTCGCTGACGGCAGGCGCGTCGTCGCGACCGACATTGAGCGGCATCTCGGGACACGCTTCACGGTCGACACGATCGAGGCGCTTCGCCGACGTTTTCCGCGCGCCCGCTTCGTGTGGCTGATGGGTGCCGACAGCTTTCGCGACCTGCCGCGCTGGCGCCGATGGATCGCGATCGCGCGACATGTTCCGATCGCCGTGTTTCCGCGCCCCTCCTACAACCGTCCGGCGCTGGCGGGACGCGCGGCGCACCGCCTCGCGCATGCGCGCCGTTCGCCGCGCGACGGTCGCGGGCTTGCTTTGGCGGCTCCCCCCGCCTGGGCCTATCTCATCGGACGCGAAACCAGTATTTCGGCAACGGCGCTGCGTGCGGCGGCAGCCGGCAGCACCCGGAGATCGGCGATGGCGGAAGGACAACGGCCATAGCGAGGAAGCCAGCTTCCGAAGGCGAGGCGAAGCGGGGCGCCGTGCGCCGGCAGCCGAAGCCAGAACCGCGGCTCGCGGAGGCCGCGAAAGCGGTCGGCACGCCGCGCAAGAAGGCGGTGGCCGCCGGGCCGAAATCGACGGTTCCGAGCCAGATCCGCGAAGCCGCGGAAAGGAGCGTGCTCGACCGGACGGTCGCCGTGGTCACCGACAGCCTGTCCGACGACAAGGCGGAAGACGTCGTCGTGCTCGATCTGGCTGGCCGTGCGTCTTTCGCCGACCGGATGGTCGTCGCGACCGGTCTCGCCGACCGCCAGATCAGCGCGATGGCGGCCCATCTCGAGGAGCGGATCCGCGCGGCCGGCCTCGGACGCGTCCAGATCGAGGGTTCGAACGGCTCGGACTGGGTGCTTATCGACGTGGGCGACGTCGTGATCCACCTCTTCAAGGCGGAGGCCCGCGCCCTTTACGGTCTCGAGCGGATGTGGGGCGCCGAATTCGACGAGGCGTCCACCTCCTCCTGATCCCTCGCTCGTCCGGGTCTTCATTGTTCGGGCTCAGATCCTGATCAGGATTCTCGCGGTCGGCCGCATCGCGAGCGGACCGGAGCGCGACCTGATCGAGCGTTACCGCACCCGGATCAGCCCGCGTCCGGATATCGTGGAATGCCCGGACGGCCGCGGCTCCCCGATCGAGATCAGGCGGCGCGAGGCGGCCGCGCTGATGGACGCGGTGCCGGCGGACGCGTTCGCGGTGGGGCTCGACAAGGGAGGTCTGGCGCTTTCCAGCCTAGCCTTCGCGACGCGGCTCGAGGAATGGCTGGCGGGCGGGCGTTTGGTGGTCTTCCTCGTGGGCGGCGCCGAAGGGCTGCACCCCTCGATCCATGCCCGGAGCGACGCCCTGCTGTCCTTCGGGCCGCAGACTTGGCCGCACAGGCTGGCCCGCGTCATGCTGATGGAGCAGCTATGGCGCGCGCGCTCGATCCGCGCCGGTCACCCGTATCATCGCGAGTGACCGCCGGCCGTGATCAGCGGAGGCCGCGATCCGGTGCGTCGTCGGTGATCGTGCCCGTCGAAAGATCGATCGACCGCGTCGGGACCGCCGGGGCTTCCGCGACCTCGAGCGAGACCTCGTGCCGCGCTCGGGTCGTGTTGCGCGCGACTGTGACATCTGTGCCGTTCGCGGGCCGCGCGTAGATGAAGCCGTAGGTCGGGTAGATGCTGCCGAAGCTTCCCTCGTGGCCGAGTTCGACGCGGACTTCCGACCAGTCGTTCTCCGCCGAAACGTCGATCACCCGCACGTCACGCGACACCCCGGCTCGCCCCCAATGGGACTGATCGATCATCACCGTGCGCGGGTCGAGGACGTCCTTGACCACGGCGACGTGCCCGTACGGCATCCGCCCGGTCGCGCGAAAGTTCAGGATGCTGCCCTGCTCGGGCGTCTGGCCGCGCGCGTATACGCCGTCGGCGTTGTACCACCAGTCGGCCGCATTGCCCGATAACGCCACGTCGGACGCGGTCCGCGCGAAGGCGACGCACTGGATGACATGGGCGGCAGACGCGTAGCGGCGGTGAACGTGCGATGCGGCGTGCCCATGATGACGGACATGCGCGTCGGCGGCGGCGGACAACAGGGGCGACGAGGAAACGGCGGCGGCGAAGACGAAGGCTAGTCTGGAAGTCTTCGAGGCCATGAACCCTGCTCACTCGTTTGTGAAGCAAGGGGATGCAACCGACTGAGGAACTGAGCAACCTGTTCCAGACCGGATCGCTGGTCGAGAACGATCTTCGTCGTTCCAACCAGGGCAGAAGCGGGACTTCTAGGAATATCGTCCGCGAACGCCACGCCCGATAATCGACAGAAGCCGTGCGACAGGCTGCGCGCACAAGCCTGTTCGTCACCCGTGCGTGAAAGCCGCACCAAGTGTGTCGAATACATCACGGCTACTTCGTGGTGACCACCATGATCTCGACCAGGAGACGCGGGTCGGCCAGAGCCGCCTGCACGCAGGCACGCGCCGGAGCCAGCCCGACCGGCAGCCATTCCTGCCAGATCGTGTTCATCGCCTGCCGGTCGTCGATGTCGCGCAGCCAGATCTGTGCCTGGAGCAGCCGCGTCTTGTCCGTTCCATGAATCTCGAGAAGCTCGTCGATCTGCGCGAGCACGTCGCGCGTCTGCGCCGCGAGGTCGCCGTCCGGATCGCGGGCGATGACGCCGGACGAGAAGACGAAGCCGTGATACTCGACGCCCCTGGACAGACTGGGGCTCGGCTCGGTCCTGGTAATGCGGCTCATGGGTCGATTCTCCTGAAGATCATTCGCGGCCTTGCGGCCCGATCGTGGTGCCGCCAAGCGTCGACGCGCTCCGTTTCGTCACACAGTCGTCGACCGCTTGGTCGCGGCTGTAGAGGGCACCAAGGCCGCGGCTCGGATCGTCCGGCAGTCCAGTCGACGAGAACGGCGACAGGGACTGGTCGTCGGCGATCAGCCGGTCGCGATC
Organism: uncultured Acetobacteraceae bacterium; assembly: GCA_964249205.1. Taxonomy (GTDB): domain Bacteria; phylum Pseudomonadota; class Alphaproteobacteria; order Acetobacterales; family Acetobacteraceae; genus CAXTPV01. The sequence goes on from CAXUBA010000093.1 coordinate 4,521, forward strand.
CTGCGCGTTTTCACGCGCGTCCGCCTGCTTCGCGCACGCGTTCTCCGTCGCAAGCACCGCGTCGTTCGGACGCGCGGCGCAGGCGGCGACCGCCAGCGCGAGAACGAGGACGGGACGAACGGACATGGTGGGGTTCCCGCTTCTGGTCAGCGCAAGGCGGCCGCCGTCGCGGCCGTTCGCATGCCGGTTTCGTCGAGCCTGCCCTCCGAGGTCAATGGCAGCCGCGCCGCCGCGTCGAGCAGGCGTTGATCGAGTTCGGCACCGTCCCGCCGGAACACGCAGAGCGAGGCGGTCCATGACGCGTGCGCCAGCAGGTCAACCAAGCCGAGCAGCCGGAGCAAGATCGAGAGTCCGACGCGCGTCGTGAGGCGAGACCGTGCATCGATCGCCTGCGCCCAGGTCAGTGCGTCGCGGTCGGCGAGCACGAGGTCGGTGGCCGGCGCGCCACCGGGCGGGTTGAAGCGGAACGCTCGGACCGGAGGATCGCCCATTCGGTCGGCGGCCAGAAGCGCCGCCTCCCGGGCGACGTGCCAGGCGTTCTCGAGGTCGCGGGCGCGCACGGGCGGAAGCGCCGACGGCGGCAGCGACACGCGGTAGAGCAGGGCGCCACCGCAATCGCGATCGAGGGTGATCGGCGCCGGCGCCGCGTCGTCGTTCATATCCGCCCGGATGTGGGAGCGGGACGGTGCGCTGTCACCGCGTGTGTCGCACGACGTCCCGTCGGTGCTCCCCGGGAAAGCTGCGTCAACGCGCATCCCCGCGGCCCTGCGGACGCCGACCCAGGAGGCGACGCGCCTCCGCGAGCGCCGCGTCGGTGTCGATGTCGAACCCGATGCCGGCATCGTGGACGGTCAGGAGCGTGACGGAGGGCCCAAGCGCGCGGAGAAGCTCGTTTCCGCCCCGGTCTCCCGTCAGGGCCGCCAACGCATCCGCGTGCGAGCGGTGCCAGAGCACCGGGTGGCCCGGCTGTCCTTCGCATGTCGGACGCACGACCGGGGCTGCGTGCCCAGCCCGACGGAGCGACGCGAAGCGGTCGACCACCGCCCGGACCGTCGAAGGCTCGATCAGCGGCATGTCGCCGAGCGCGATCAGGATCCCCTCCGGAGCGCCGAGCCCAGGCGCCGCTTCGCCGCGGAACGTCGCGAGGCCTGCTCGAAGCGACGCCGACAGTCCGGACCGATGATCGGGCGCGACCACCGTCATCGTCTGGTGCCCGCCGATCGCCTCCCGCACCGCGTCGGCCCGATCGCCGAGAACGACGGTGATCGAGGCCAGCGATCGAGACGCGTCGAGCGCGTCGACCGTGCGTCCGATCACCGGCGTCCCGCCGAGATCGGCGAGCAGCTTGTGTCCCGACCGCATCCTCGACGAGCGACCGGCGGCCAGCACCAGAGCCACGACGGGACCCGCGCTCAGCGCGCGCCCTCTGCTCGACGCCCGAGGGCCGAGCCGCGCCGGACGGCGACGATCTCGGCGAGCACGGACACCGCGATCTCTTCTGGCGTGCGGGCGCCGATCGCGAGGCCGATCGGGCCGCGCAGGCGCGACAGCGCCGCTTCGCCGTGACCGTTCTCGCGAAGGCGGGCAAGGCGCGCCACATGCGTCCGGGTGGAGCCGAGCGTGCCGATATAGAAGGAGGGGCCGGCGAGCGCGGCCTCGATCGCCGGATCGTCGAGCTTCGGATCGTGCGTCAGCAGCGCGACCGCCGTTGACCGGTCCGGCGAGAGCGCTGCGATCGCGTCGTCCGGCCATTCGCGCACGAGCGCGACGCCCGGAAACCGCTCCTCAGTCGCAAAATGCGCTCGCGGATCGATCACCACCGGGGCAATCCCGGCGATCGCGGCGAGCGGCGCCAGCGACTGCGCGACATGGACGGCGCCGACGATGAGGAGGCGCGCCGGCGGCAGATGCGGGTCAAGGAAATGGGGCTCGCCGTCGATCGCCACCGTTTCGGCTCGGCCGTGCACGAGGGCGGCGCGCGCTGCCGTCTCGAGCGGACCCGACGGCTCGCCCCGCTCGAGCGACGCGGCCGTGAGTAGGGATTGCGTACCGTCCCCGAGGCGCATCACCAGCACGCAGGGCCGCCGGGCCGCGCGCTCCTCGCGCAGCGCCCGAAGCACGTCCGGCGTCACCGCGCGGCCGCGAGCGGTTCGATGAACACCTCGACCACGCCGCCGCACGCGAGCCCGACCGACCAGGCCCGCTCCGACGACACGTCGAACCGGGCGAGCACCGGCGCTCCGGTGTCCATGATCTCGACGGCCTGCAGCGCGACCTCGCCTTCGATGCAGCCGCCGCTGACCGACCCCGTCATACGGCCGGAGCGCGTCACGACCATCCGGCTGCCCGGCGGCCGCGGCGACGAGCCCCAGCTTCGCACCACGGTCGCGATCGCGACCTCCTCGCCCGCCTCGTGCCAGGACGCGGCGAGCGCGAGCGGGTCCTGTTCGGCGGCCGGCACCGTCAAAAGATCCCGACCACGATCAGCAGCACGACCGCGAACAGCGCGCCTCCGATGGCGAGCTCGCGCGGCAACGCCTCGATCCGCGCCAGCAGCGGCCCGAACGGGCTTTCGCGCGCCGTCGGCACCGCCTCGGCAACCGTCGCCGCCACCCCGGAAAGTCCGTCCGCCGCCATCGTCAGCGGAACTGCCGCATGCTGCCCGATCCGTTCAAGGAAGGCATCGACGAGCGCGGTCAGCCGGTCGGCATCGGGCGCATCGCCTTCCGCGAACCACCGCCAGGACACGAGCGTGAACGCCCCCTCGGCCTCGGTCAGCTCGGCGTCGAACCGCGCTGTCCACCCCGACCGGCCGCTCTCGGCCGGCGACAGCCGGAACGACGCCTGCGACTGGTCGTCCGTCCCGACCGGCACCGCGACCGTGTCGCGGTCGAAGGCGCGGACACGCAGCGCCCCATCGTGTCCGCCCGGCGAAACGAACACGACGTCCGGCGGCAGGCAGGCCTCCGTCGTCACGCGATCCCGCAGCGCTTCTCGGAGGCGGGAAAGCGCCGCCGGCACACGATGACGTCCCGTGATCTCCATCGCTTGCCAACTCCTGTTCTCTGCCTGACATGACCCGAACCGCGCAAACGTGAACGCGCGAAAGTGCAAGGGGCTGCCATGGGCCGGCTTGGCGTCGACATCGTTCCGGTTACCATGCTGGGGCAGAACTGCACGTTGCTCTGGGACGAGGCGACGAAGGAGGCGGCGGTCGTGGACCCGGGGGGCGACGCCGCTCTCGTCGCCGCCCGCGTCCGCGCGCGCGGCCTCCTGGTCGGTCGCATCCTCTTGACGCACGGCCACGTGGATCACGCGGGGGGTGCCGCCGAGCTGCAGGAGATGCTGCCGGGCACGCCGCCGATTGAGGGGCCGGGCGAGGAGGACGCGTTCCTGCTCGCGATGCTGGAAGAGGATGCCGCCCGCTTCGGACTGGCCGGCGTGCGCCGGGTCGCGCCAGCCTGCTTCCTCCGGGAAGGCGATGTCGTCACGGTCGGGTCACACCGGTTCGACGTCCTCCACGTTCCGGGCCACACGCCGGGGCATCTCGTCTTCGCGGAACGGCAGGCGCGTTTCGCACAGGTCGGCGACACGCTGTTCCGCGGCTCGGTCGGTCGGACGGACTTCGCCTACGGCGACGGCGCGGCGCTCCTCGACGCGATCGCGACCAAGCTGCTCCCGCTCGGCGACGACGTGTCCTTCGTTTGCGGCCACGGACCTCCCTCGACGATCGGCGAGGAGCGGCGCTCGAACCCATTCTTCCGGTCGGGCTGATGGGCGATCCGAGTCCGGTCTTCGTCTACAATCCGATTTTCGCGCGGCCGACGGTCAGGCCGCCGCACCCCCTCTCGATCCCACGAGCGTCCACCGCGTTCGCGCTCGCCTGCGCGCTCGGCTGGCTCGACGATGACGGGCGGATCGCCTGGTCGGAGCCGGCCGACCCTGCCGCGGTGCTCCGCTTCCACGACGCCGACTATCTTGCGTGCCTCCGGCGCGCCGAGCGGGACGGGCGCGTGACGGAGGCAGAGGCGAGGCGCTTTCGGCTCGGCATTGAGGGAAACGGCCTCTACCCGGAGGTCTACACGCGTCCGATGACCGCCGTCGGCGGCACGCTGCTCGCCTGCCGCCTCGCGCTCGAGCGCGGTGTCGCCCACCACGTGGGGGGCGGCACGCACCATGCCCGGGCGGATCGCGCGTCCGGCTTCTGCTACCTGAACGACGCGGTTCTCGGCCTGCTGTCCTGGCTCGATGGCGGCCTTCGGCGCCTCGTCTACCTTGATTTCGACGCCCATCACGGTGACGGGGTGGAGGAGGCGTTCGCCCACGATCCCCGCGTGCTGACGATCAGTATTCACGAGCGGGACCGCTGGCCGCGCACCGGACTCCTGCATGACCGGCGTGGCGGTGCCGCCCGCAACCTGCCCGTGCCGCCCGGTCTCAACGACGACGAATGGCGCCTGCTGATCGACGAGGCCGTGGTCCCGCTTGTCGAGCGCCACCGCCCCGACGCCATCATGGTCCAGTGCGGCGCCGACGGCCTGCTGGAAGACCCGCAATCGAAGCTCTCGCTGTCGAACAACGCCTACTTCGATGCGTGCCGACGCCTTCTCCGGTTCCGCCTGCCGCTCGTGGCCCTCGGCGGCGGCGGCTACAATCCGTTCAGCGTGGCGCGCTGCTGGGCCGGCATCTGGGGCGTGCTGTCCGGGGCGACGTTTCCCGATCGACTGCCGGACGAGGCGCAGGCCCTATTGGGTTCGATCGACTGGCATCTGCTGCGACGGCGGCCCCCCGACGAAAGCCTGCTCGGACGGTTGCGCGACGCGGAGCGTGGTGGTCCGGTGCGCGACGAGATCCGGGAGATCGTACGGGTCGTGACCAGGGAGACCATGTCCGCATGAGGTCCATTTCGAAGCGGCGCGTGCGCTTCGTCGCGCCACCGACGGTGTTCGCGTTGGCCACGTTGCTGGGCGTGCGAGCGCCGGCTTTCGCCGACAGCGGCGAGCCGATCGAGGCCCAGCCCACGCTTGCCACCGCGCCGCTGCGGATCATCGAGCGGAACGGGACGTCGCACACGTTCACGGTGGAGCTCGCGAAGACGCCGCGCGAGCAGCAGGTCGGCCTCATGTTCCGGCACGTCGTCGCGCCGGACGGCGGCATGCTGTTCACCTGGGCGGAGCCTCAGGTCAGCCAGATGTGGATGGAGAACACGCTTGTCCCGCTCGACATGGTGTTCATCGCGGGTGATGGCCGGATCGACAGCATCAGCGAGAACACGGTGCCACACAGTCTCGCGATCGTGTCGAGCGACGGTCCGGTCACCGCGACGCTCGAGCTTGCCGCCGGGACGACCGGGCGTCTCGGGATCACGGTCGGTGATCGCGTGGTTTCGACAGCGCTCCCGCGTTTCTGAGGGATCCCTGTCGCCCTGGCGCGTGCGCGTGTCGGTGCGGCAGGGTCCGCCTGTCAGCGGTGGCCGGCGCCGTCGCCGTCCCGCATCGGCCTCTGCCCTTCCTGGACGTGGGCCTCGAGAAACCAGAGTTGCTTGTCGAGGCCTCGCGACACTTCGGTGAACAGATCCGTGGTGTCGGCGTCCCCCGCTTCATCGGCCTCGTCGATCGCGGCACGTACGGCGTTCGCGACCACAGCGTAGCGGTCGATGAGCGCCGCCAGATGATCCTGGATCGCGTAGATGTCGGTCGGATACGGCGCCAGCTGGCTGTTGGCGGCGATCGTCTGCGTGGTGCCGAAAGCGGTGCCGCCGAGCTGCACGGCGCGTTCGGCCATCTTGTCGTTCCAGTCGTCCTGCTCGGTGCGGAACCCGTCAAGCATCTCGTGGATGCCGATGAACTGCAGCCCCTTGAGGTTCCAGTGCGCCTGCTTGGTGATCAGGGCGAGATCGAGACCGTCAGCGAGACGACCGTTCAGCAATTCGAACGCGGCCTTGCGCGCGTTGTCGCTCAGATTGTTTCGTGTCGCGTGACGCGAGGTCTTGGTTGGTGTCGACATCGTTGGCCTCCGGATTGATGGGCGACGAACGCGATCGCCGGGTGCAGGTTCGCCGCGTGGATTTTCCCTGTTGACCGGGTGTGGTGTGTCGCCTAAATGACCGCCTCGCCGCGTTGGTGC
>CAXUBA010000094.1:0-10551 GCA_964249205.1 uncultured Acetobacteraceae bacterium
CGCGGCCGCCGCTCGCCGCCTCCGTACGGCGTGTGCCGGGCCTCCCGAACCTGATCGACGTCGTCGTGATCGTCTGCCTGGTGGCCGCCGCGTTCGTGTTCGCGGGCGCCGCGCGCCACACCTTCGCGCCGCTCAGCACGGTGACCGGGACCGCGATCAGCCTCGATCCGAGCTACCTGCCGGGCTACGCGCTGCGCACCACGCTGCGCATGTTCGCGGCCCTGGCCTGCTCGCTGCTGTTCACCTTCACCTACGCGCCGTGGGCGGCCAAGAGCAGACGCGCGGGCCTGGTGCTGGTGCCGATCCTGGACATCCTGCAGTCGGTTCCAATCCTGTCGTTCCTGACGTTCACGACGACGTTCTTCCTGTCGCTGGCGCCCGGCAGCGTGCTGGGTGCCGAGTTCTGCTGCATCTTCGTCATCTTCACGAGCCAGGCATGGAACATGGCCTTCAGCATGTTCCAGTCGCTGCGCACCGTCCCGGCGGACTTGAGCGAGGCGTCGAACGGGTTTCGGCTGACCTCCTGGCAGCGCTTCTGGCGGCTCGAGGTGCCGTTCGCGATGCCCGGTCTGATCTGGAACATGCTGATGTCGATGTCGGGCGGCTGGTTCATGCTGGTCGCCTCCGAGGCGGTGACCGTCGGCAACACGACCTGGACGTTGCCGGGCATCGGCTCGTATGTCGCGCAGGCGCTGGCGGAGAGGAACGTCACCGCCATCGTCTGGGCGATCATGGCGATGCTGGTCGTCATCCTTCTCTACGACCAATTGCTGTTCAGGCCGCTGGTCGCCTGGTCGGCGAAGTTCCGTTACGAGATGACGCAGGGCGCGGTGGCGTCCGACCCTTGGGTTCTGGCGCTGCTGCGACGCACGACGCTGCTGCGCGCGGCCAGCGAGCGGCTGAGCGAGATCGTCGGCGCGATCGGCGGATTTCCGATCGGCGGCAGGGGCGGCGCGGTGGCGGCCGACCGCAAGCCGTCGCGCGTCGTCGACGTCGCCGGCATCGTGCTTCTGGCGGCCGCCGCCGCCTACGCGCTGTGGCGGTTCGAGCAGGTCGCGCGACGCTCGCTCGACTGGAACGACGTCGGGCACGTGCTGGTGCTCGGCTGCTTCACGCTGACGCGCGTGCTGACGATGATCCTGCTCGCGACGCTCGTCTGGGTGCCGATCGGGGTCTGGCTCGGGCTGCGGCCGGTTTGGGCCCGGCGCGCGCAGCCGGTGGCGCAGTTCCTGGCGGCGTTTCCCGCCAATCTGTTCTACCCGCTGTTCGTGATCGCCATCGTCCATTTCCGCGTCAGCCCGAGCATCTGGCTGACGCCGCTGATGGTGCTCGGAACCCAGTGGTACATCCTGTTCAACGTGATCGCCGGCGCGGCGGCGTTTCCGGCCGATCTGCTGGAGGCGGCCGACAATTTCCGGGTCGGCAGTCTCCTGTGGTGGCGGCGCGTGATCCTGCCGGGCGTGTTTCCGTTCTTCGTCACCGGCGCGATCACCGCGTCGGGCGGATCGTGGAACGCGTCGATCGTGGCGGAGGTGGTCACCTGGGGTCACACGACGCTCAGGGCGGAAGGGCTCGGCGCCTACATCGCGCAAGCGACCTTGGACGGCGCCACGATCAAGGTCGTGTTCGGCACCGTGGTGATGAGCGCGTTCGTTCTCGCCTTCAACCGCTTCTTCTGGCGGCCGCTCTACAGCTATTCCAGCCGGCGCCTGACCTTGGCCTGAGGAACACCCGACGATGGATACGCGCGCCGCCGCCGCCGCCGACACGCCGCTCGTCTCCGTGAGGCACTGCCGGCAGGCCTATCACAAGGACAGCAACGCCGACCTGGTGGTGCTGGACGACGTCGACCTGACGCTGCGCGCGGGCGAGATCGTCGGGCTGCTCGGCCGCTCGGGGTCGGGCAAGTCGACGCTGCTGCGGATCGTTTCGGGTCTGCTCCGCCCGACGGCGGGCGAAGTGCTCTGGCGCGGCAAGCCGATGACGGGACCGGCCGAAGGGGTGGCGATGGTGTTCCAGAGCTTCGCGCTGTTTCCCTGGCTGACCGTGCAGGAGAACGTGGAGCTCGGGCTCGAGGCGCAGGGGATCAAGCGGGCCGAACGGGCGCAGCGGGCCGAGGAGGCGATCGACCTGATCGGGCTCGGCGGCTACGAGAACGCCTACCCCAAGGAACTCTCCGGCGGCATGCGGCAACGCGTCGGGCTGGCGCGCGCGCTGGTGGTGCATCCCGACCTGCTGCTGATGGACGAGCCGTTCAGCGCGCTCGACGTGCTGACGGCCGAGAACCTGCGAACCGACCTGATCGAATTGTGGACCGAGAATCGCCTGCCGGTGCGCTCGATCCTGATCGTGACGCACAACATCGAGGAAGCGGTGCTGATGTGCGACCGCATCCTGGTGTTCTCGTCCAATCCGGGCCGGGTGGCGAGCGAGCTGCTGGTGCCGTTCTCGCATCCGCGCAACCGGCACGATGCGCAGTTCCGCAAGTTCGTCGACGACATCTACGCGCTGATGACGCGTCGGGCGACCAGCGTTCCCGCGCCCGGCGCGCCGTTGACGCCGGCGGCGCCGCCGATCGCGCGCGCCCTGCATCCGGTGCCGGCGAACCTGATGGCGGGCCTGATGGAGACGCTGGCCGCCGAACCCTACCGGGGCCGGGCGGACCTGCCGCGGTTGTCGGAAAGCTTCCAGCTGGAGCTCGACGAGCTGCTGCCGCTTTGCGAGACCATGCAGATGCTGGGTTTCGCCGAGCTCGAGGAGGGCGACGTCCGGCTGACCGAGCGGGGGACACGCTTCGTCGGCGCCGACACCGAGGAGCGCAAGCGCCTCTTCGGCGAGGCGCTGCGCGAGCACGTGCCGCTGATCGGCACGATCCGGCAGGTCCTCGACGAGCGCTGGAACCATCGGGCGCGCGGCGATCGTTTCCGCGACGAACTCGAGGACCACATGTCGCCCGACTATGCGCGCGAGACGCTGGCGACCGCGATCGGCTGGGCCCGTTACGCCGAGCTGTTCGACTACGACGACGAGGCCGACCAATTCCTGATCGAGGAAGAGGATTGAGTTTGAGACCGAGGCGAACGTTACCGCCGGTTCCCTATTGGCTCGCCGTCGTCGCACTCCTGCCGTCGGGGTGCTCCGTCGGCCACAGTCACGTCGCCGAACACGCGCAGACGCGGCTGATCGGGATGAACGAAGTCGACCTCTACACCTGCCTCGGCGCGCCCGACCAGCACCAGACGTTCGGCAACACCGACATCCTGACCTACGAGACGTCGTCGAGCAGCTCGGTCAGCTACCAATTGCCCTTGATCCAGGGACCGAGCTTCTCCAACGGCGGCAACTGCCACATGACGGTCAGGCTGGACGGCCAGACCGTCACGCGGATCCTGTATTCGGGCGAGAAGAACGCGACCGGCGCCCCCGATGCCTATTGTGCGCCGATCGTACGGACCTGTCTCGAAACGCTCAGCGCGCTCGGGCGCGAGCGGGGATCAAGCGGCCCGCAGCCTTGACGCGAATTCCTTGCGGAACTTGGCGACCTTGGGCGCGACGACGACCCGGCAATAGCCGGCGTTGGGATTTCGCGCATAGTAGTCGTCGTGCACCGGTTCGGCCGGCCAGAACGGCGCCGGCCCGGCGATCTCGGTGACGATCGGACCATCCCAGATGGCGCGCGCGGCGATCTCGTCGCGGATCGCGACCGCACGCGCACGCTCGGCGTCGTCGGCGGCGAAGATGACGGAGCGGTACTGCGTGCCGACGTCGTTGCCCTGGCGGTTCGGCGTCGTCGGGTCGTGGATGGCGAAGAAGACGCGCAGCAGGTCCTCGTAGGAGAGGACATCGGGATCGTAGGTGACGCGGACGACCTCGGCGTGGCCGGTGGCGCCGGAGCAGACCTGTTCATAGGTCGGGTTGGAGGTCGTCCCGCCGGCATAGCCGGACTTGACGGCCAGGACGCCCTGCAGGTCGGCATAGACCGCCTCGAGGCACCAGAAGCAGCCGCCGCCCAGCAGCGCCGTCGCCTGGCGTGGTTCCGTCATGTTAATCTCTCCCCTATAGATTGCCGTCAGATGGGCTGATCGGGCGTCGAAGCAAAGAGCCCGGCGAGTTCGGACCGATACGGCCGAGGAGGCTATGGAGACGATGACGATCAATCCGCTCGACGACAGCGACCCCGCGCTGGAGCGCCTCATTCGTGAGCGCGCCTACCATTTATGGGAGGCCGACGGGAAGCCGCACGGCAGCGACCGGGAATTTTGGGAGCGGGCCCGCGAACTGGTCGGCATCGAGCTCGCCGGCCAGACCGGCCAGCGCGACCCGAACGAGCCGATGATCGAGGAGGAGCCGGCGCTTCAGGACAATCTGGGAGAGTTTCCGGACCGGTTCGCCGACCAGGGCGAGCGCCAGGAGACGCCCAGGCCGAAGGCGCGCAAGCGGTCGGCGAGTTCGGCTCTGCCGGTCAGGAAGGAGCCGGCGGCCGGGGAAGATGCCAAGCCGAGGAAGCGGACGCCCAAGAAGGCGGACTAGATCCTCCGATCAGGCGCTCCTCACTTGGGGACGATCACCGTGCGGTGACGTTGGTCGTCGCGCGATTCGCCCGGCGGGTGGATGACCGGCGTGCGGGTGCCGGTGCGCGGCGGCATCACCTTCATCCCCGGATCGATGTTGCGGCCCGGCCGGATGACGCCGTTCTTGGGCGGCGGGGTGTCGGCCGCGGCCAGCACGAGGAGTGCGACGAGCAGCAGCCGCCGGTTCAAGAGATCGTCTCCAGCAGGTGCACGCCGAACAAGCCGTCGGGGTCGGTCCAGAAGCCGGCTCCTCGCCAGCCGGCTTGCATCGCCAGGGCGAGAAAACCGTCGCGGCTGTGCTTGTAGCTGTTCTCGGTGTGGATGTGTTCGCCGGCCTCGAAATCGAACGCCCGCCCGGCGACGACGACGCGCTGGTCGGTCTTGCTGACGAGATGCATCTCGATCCGGCTCCGCGCCTCGTCGAAGACGGCGCGATGCTCGAAGCCGAGCAGGTCGAAGTTGGCGGCGGCGAGGCGGTTGACGTGCGTCAGCATGTTGAGGTTGAAGGCGGCCGTGACACCTTGCGGATCGTCGTAGGCGGGCAGCAGCCGGCTCGCTTCCTTGCGCAGGTCGGTGCCGACGACGAAGCGTGCCGCGCCGTCCGGGCAGCGGAGCGTGCCGCGTGCGCGCGACAGGAACGCGACCACGGTCGCGGGTTCGAAGTTGCCGATCGTCGAGCCCGGAAAGAAGCCGCAGACGCGGGCGCCGTCGAGGCATCCGGGCCGAGCGAACGGTTGCGTGAAGTCGGCCACCACGGGATGCACGGCGAGCGTCGGCCGGGCGCCGGCGAGGCGCAACCGGAGCGCGCTCAAGGCTGACGGCGCGATGTCGATGGGAACATAGATCGTGTAGGCGCCGTGACGGAGGAGGAACTCGGCCTTCGTCTCGTCGGCGGCCCCATACTCGACCAGGGCGTCCGCAGGCGCTGCCTCGACGATCGCCGCGCCGTTGTTCTCCAGCACCGCCTGCTCGGCCCGGGTGACATAGTAGGTGTCGAGCCTGGTGATCTGCCCGAACAGACGGCAGCCTTCCTCGTCGTAGAAGAGCTTGGCCGGCAGCGTGCGGACGCTGCCGCTCAGACCCTGAAGGATCTCGTCGACGACCGACGGTCCGCGCCCGGCCTCCATCGCGACCGCTTGCGCGCCGTCGGGCACGCTCAGAGATCCCTGGCCAGTCGAAGGCCGGTGACCTGCCAGCGCTTGTCGGGATGGAAGAAGTTTCTGTAGGTCGGCCGGGAATGGCCGGGCGAGGTGGCGAAGGACGAGCCCCTGAGGACCATCTGGTTGATCATGAACTTGCCGTTGTACTCTCCCAGCGCGCCCTGCGGCGCGCGGAAGCCGGGGTAGGGCGTGTAGGGCGAGGAGGTCCACTGCCAGACATGACCCTCGATGCCGGGCAAGTCGGGGTGGGCAACCTCGAGCTCGGCCTCGGTGGGCAGCCTCGCCTCCGACCACCGTGCGAAGGCATCGGCCTCATACCAGCTGACGTGCCGGACCGGCGCGTCGAGGTCGAGCGGCGCGACGCCGCCCAGTCCCATCTGCAACCGCTCGCCGCCGCCGTCGCGCCAGTAGAGCGGAGCCGTCCAGCCTTCGTGCCTGGCACACTCCCAGCCGTCGGACATCCACAGGTCCGCCCGCCGGTAGCCGCCGGCGTCGATGAAGGCGAGCCACTCGCGGTTCGTCACCAGGGCGCGGTGGATGGCCGCGGCGCGCAGGAAGACGGCATGTCGAGGCGCTTCGTTGTCGAACACGAACGCCGGCCCCCCGGAGGCCGCGCCGATCTCGTGCAATCCGGACTCGATGACGGCCGCGTCGGCCATCGCCGGTCGCGCCGGCTCGCGCCAGCCGGGCAGCACGGCGATCGGTCGCCTGCCCCACGCCAGCGGGTTGCACGACAGGCCGTGCATGGCGTCGGTCAGCAGCAGTTCCTGATGCTGTTCCTCGTGGGCCAGGCCGAGCCGGACCAGGCCGGCGAGATCCTCGTCGTCGGATGTCTGGAGCAGGTTCTCCATCGCCGCATCGACGTGGGCCCGATAGGCGCCGATCTCGTCGGGACCGGGCTTCGTGATCAGCCCACGCGACGGACGCGGCTGCCGCTCTCCGAGCGCCTCGTAGTAGGAGTTGAAGAGAAAGTTGAAGTCCTCGTCGAACGGCGCCGTTCCAGGCCGATGGTGCCTGAGGATGAACTGTTCGAAGAACCACGTCGTGTGCGCGCGGTGCCAAGCGGTGGGACTGGTGTCCGGCATCGACTGGATGACCTGGTCCTCGGGGGACAGGTGGGCAGCGAGGCGCTCGGTGCGGGCGCGGACGGCGGCGAATGCGTCGGACAATGCGCCGGCGGGCAGCCCGAGGGACGTGTGTTGATCCATCGCAGCCCTGTTTAGTCCCGACCGTGAGCGTTGCAACCCTTCGGGCTGGAATTGGTTCCGCCGCGCCCCGGTGCCGTCAGAAGCGGCCGATGAACCGGGTGGGCAGGCGCCAGAGTTCATCGCCGTAGATGTGGAGGTCGAGCCGGTAGATGTCCGTCTCCCGCCCGGTGCCGCTTCGCGCAACGTGCTCCAGCCAGCCGCGCAGGGGTTCGCTGTCCGCCGCGAGCGGGCATCGCCGGGTCGGCAGGCCCGCCATCGCGTGCAGCATGTCGCTCCATTCGTCGTCGGACATGCGCTGGTGGGCGCCGGCATCGGGCGCTTCCCATGGCTGGTGACGGGTTCGACCGAGCCTGATCAGGCCACGCCCGAGATCGGCGTAGCGCAGGTGGAACAGGAACAGATCCCCGAACACGGGGGCGGCGGCGACGGAATGGAAGCCGGGCGCCCATTCCACGGCTGTGCGGATCAGGACCGGCTTGCACATGGCGCTGGAGAAGCGCAGCCACTTGCGCTGCAGCGTCACCGGCAGGCCGGGCGACAACGGTGGCTCGCGGCCGGGCCGGTGGAGAAGATCCAACCCGATGGCGTTGATCACCGGCCTGGTCTCCGCGGCACAGCAGCGGGCGAGGTTGGCATGGCGATCGGGGTCGGCGACGAGGATCTCGTCGATGTCGGTGTGGATGACGGCGCCGTACCAGGACAGGAGGGAGGCGCAGAATTGCGACAGGAAGCGGGCGCGGCGCGGGTCGTCCTGCGGCGAACGCGGGATGGTGACGACGTTGATCCCGGCAAGTCCGTCGAGCGATCCGTCGGTGGAGCCGTGATCAATGATATAACAATTGCGCGCGCCGATCTCGGCAGCGTAATGACGCGCCCAGACCGCGGCGAAGTCGGGCTCGTTGTAGGCCATGGTGACGGCAGCGACACCGCTCGGCGCGTAAGACATCACCGATCGTCCATCGCCGAAACTCCATGTCGTGCGGTTGTTCGATTGTTAGCCTAACGTTGCCGAGCGCGTTCGGATGCTCCACACGCGCGCCAGCCCGGAGTGACGCGCGATGATCATGTGCTCGATCGACGAACTGACGGTCAAAGGGGTTCGCGGCTGGGCGATCGACGAGGCGCGTCCGGACCGGCCGGTCATTCTGCACGTCATGGTCGACGGCGAGCCGCTGTTCGAGATCGTCTGCAGCCAGGTGCGCGAGGACGTCGCGGCGGCCGGCTTCAAGTCCGAGCGTGTCGGCTACGACTTTCCGCTTCCGGAGCACATCATCGACGGCAGGCCGCATCGGCTCGAGCTCCGGTGCCGTCTGGGCGAGATGACCGTGCTGCATCAGGGCAGCTTCGTCGAGGAGGTCGAGTTCAGCCTCGAGCACCCGCTGCGGATGCACTCCTATGTCGACGGGCTGACCCACGGCGTGCTTCGCGGCTGGGTGGTGGCCGCCAGGGGCGAGGGTCGACTGACGGGCAGCCGCGACCTGCTGGTGACCTGCAACGACGAGGTGGTCGGCCAGATCACCGCCAACCGCTACCGGGGCGACGTCGGCAAGGCGTTGTCGGCCGATCCTAACTGCGGCTTTCAGTTCAAGCCGCCGATGCATGTGCGTTCCCCCTACCCGAAGCCCTTCCGCTTCTTCCTGCTGCCGGAGCGCGTCGAGCTCGACAACTCACCGTACGTGACGAGCTTCGTGACCGACCAGCGCGAAGCGACCGCGCTCGACGTGATCGACCAGATCGACCGGATGCATGCCGACCTGACGCGTCTGCGCCGGCAGGTCAGGGCGCTGCTGCCCGATCCCGGCTACACGCTGGCGGACTACGACGCCTGGCTGCACGAGCACCTGACGGACCTGCGCCGCCGGGTGGCCGAGCAGCGCGCGGCCGCACCCGCGCGGGAGGCGGCGCGGATCGGCGGACCACTGGTCAGCATCGTCATGCCGGTCTACCGGCCGCGCCTGGAGGAGTTCCGGGCCGCGGTCGGCTCGATCGTCGACCAGACCAGTCAGGACTGGGAGCTGGTGATGGTCGACGACTGCAGCGAAGATGCGGAGCTGGCGCGCCTGATGGCGGAGTTCGCCGCCGCCGACCGGCGCATCCGGGTCGTCTGCCACGACGTCAATGGCGGCATCAGCCGGGCGACGAACACCGCCATCGCGCAGGCGCGCGGCGCCTGGATCATGTTCGCCGACCATGACGACCTCCTCGTCGACGTGGCGGTCGAGCACATGCTGGCCGAGGCGCGCCGGACGGGTGCGCGCCTGCTCTACTCGGACGAGGACAAGATCGACGCGTCCGGCCATTTCTCCGAACCGGCGTTCAAGACCGATTGGAACTACCGGCTGCTGCTCGGGGTCAATTATGTCTGCCATCTGATGATGGCCGAGCGGGCTCTCGTCGACGAGGCCGGGCCGCTCGACCCGGCGCGCGACGGCGCCCAGGACCACGACCTGCTGTTGCGCATCGCCGAGATGCTGCCGGAGCATCGGATCCATCACGTGCCCGAGATCCTCTATCACTGGCGGATGTCGGAGACGTCCACGGCGGCGAGCATCTCGAACAAGGGATACGCGCTCGAGGCCGGCCGGTCGGCGATCGCCGGCCATCTCGAGCGGCGAAACCTGCCGGCCGAGGTCACCAACCTTCAGGACATGACCCTCTACAAGGTCGCCTGGCAGTTCGCGCAGACACCGAAGGTGCGCGTGATCGTGCCGTTCAAGGACGAGGTCGAGATCACCCGCCGCTGCCTCGACTGCCTGGTCGCCAACACGGCCTATCCGGACATGGAGATCGTGCTGGTCGACAACTGGTCGATCACCGCCGAGGCGACCGCGTTCACGCGCCTCGTCGAGGAGCGCGGGCAGGCGCGGGTGCTCCGGGTCAGGGAGCCGTTCAACTATGCGCGTCTGAACAACCTCGCGGCGGCCGACGGCGAGGCGGAGTTCCTGATGTTCCTCAACAACGACGTCTTCGTCGAGGACCGGAACTGGCTGCACACGCTGGTGGGCGAGATGCTGGCCGATCCGCGCTGCGGCGTCGTCGGCGGCAAGTTCCTCTACCCGAACGGGACCGTGCAGCATGCCGGCGTCGTTCTCGGCATCGGCGACGTGGCCGGTCACGCGCATGTCGGGATCCCGGCGTCCGAGGGCGGCTATGCCGGACGCGCGTCGTTCACGCAGGAGATGTCGGCGGTGACCGCCGCGGGCATGCTGGTCCGGGCGGCGGCGTTCCAGGCCGTCGGCGGGTTCGACGAGCAGGCGCTGGCGGTCGCGTTCAACGACATCGACCTGTGCCTGAAGGTGCGGGGCGCGGGCTACCGGGTGATCTGGACGCCGGCGTTCGCGGCCGAGCATCATGAGAGCCTCAGCCGCGGCAGCGACGACCGGCCGGCGGCCGAGCGCCGGTTCTTCCACGAGCGCGAGACGATGATCGAGCGCTACGGCGCGGCGCTGAAGCAGGACCCGTTCTACAGCCCGCATTTCGCGCTCGACCGGCAGCCGTTCTTCGACCTGGTGACGCCGGGGACCAACGCGGACCGGTATCGGCCGCACGTGGCGATCCCGGCGGGGACCGACGAACAGCCGGCGGCACCGGTGGTCGCGGGGGATTGGGGGC
>CAXUBA010000095.1:0-7459 GCA_964249205.1 uncultured Acetobacteraceae bacterium
GCGTCGGGCGCTCCGCCTCGCGGCCGTTGCCGCGACCCGAGCCGGTGAGCCCGCGATCGCGGCGGCGCTCGCGGCCAGTGCCGCGGCGAGTGCCGCGTCGGCGCGATCGGGCGCGGCGTCGCGCGAAGGTGAGGAGGCGATCGATGGCGGCGAAGCGGCACGTGTATCGGATCCGGCTGGTCTGGACCGGTGACCGCGGCGACGGAACGGTCTCCTGCGGCGGCTACGACGGGACCACCGGATCGATGCCGCGGGCAAGCGCGCGATCGAGGGTTCGGCCGATCCGGCGTCCCGCGGCGATCCGGCGCGGTGGAACCCGGAGGAACTCCTGCTCGCGGCGCTCTCGGCCTGTCACCAGCTCCCGTACCTGCATCTCTGCGCCGATCGTGGCGTCGTCGTTCTCGGCTACGAGGACGAGGCGGAAGTCACGATGACCGAGGAGGCGGACGGATCCGGCGCCTTCACGTCGGTGCTGCTCCGTCCGGCGGTGGTGCTCGCGGGCGGTTCCGACGCGAGCCTGGCCGAGGCGCTCCACGCGGAAGCGGCGGCGCGATGCTTCATCGCGCGATCGGTCCGCTTCCCGGTGCGGCATCGGCCGACGTTCTCGCGGCATCAGGCGCGGCGGTCGGGCGACGCGCGGGACGGTTGAACATCGATGGATGGTTCAAGGCATGATCTCCGCGCGTCCCGTTCGGGCGTCCGGGTGGCGCGCGCTTGAACATCCATGGATGGTTCAAGATCGTCGGCCGATGTGTTCCTGTGGTGGGAGCCGTTGCGGCGGCGGGAGCAGCGGGACCATCGTCGGGACGGCGGTATCGTCACCACCGGTCCGCACTGGACCTCGGATACGCTACGATATAGCATTTCTCAAATTGATCCTGACGGAGCGACCGGCTTGCGCATGTTTCCGAACCTGCCCGATCATGGCTGCGGCTTTCTGTCGCGCTGTCGGGTGCCGATCCGCGCGCTGGCGCTCGTCGCGGCTTGCGTCGGCCCGACGGCCCGCGCGGCGTCGCCGCCCGCCTTGCAGGCCGTCGGTGTCGAGAACGAGTATGCGGATGTGATCCGGCAGGTCGGTGGCCGCGACGTGTCGGTCCGGGCGATCGAAACGGATCCGAACACCGACCCGCACGCGTTCGAGGTCAGTCCCGCCGTCGCGTCCCTGCTCGCATCGGCCGCCCTCGTGGTGGAGAACGGCGTCGGCTACGACGGGTGGGCCGACAAGATCATGGCGGCGTCCCCGCGCGCGACGCGGCACGTCGTGAACGTGCAGCACCTGCTCTCGCTGCCCGACGACACGCGCAATCCGCATCTCTGGTACGACCCGAAGACGATGCCGGCGGTGGCCAGCGCCGTCGCCGCGGATCTCGCCGCGCTCCTGCCGGCGGAAGCCTCGGTCTTCCGGGCGAACGCGGCGCGGTTCGTCGCCTCGCTCCGACCGTGGGTCGACGCGATCGACGCGTTGGAGGCGCGCCATCCCGCGGTCGCCGTCGCGGTGACGGAACCGGTGGCCGACTACATGCTCGAGGCGGCTGGCTGCGACATCCGCACGCCCTACACGCTGCAGGCGGCGATCATGAACGGCACGGATCCCGCGCCCCAGGACGTCACTGCCGAGAACGCGCTGTTCACGGGTCACAAGGTCAAGGTGTTCGTATACAACCAGCAGGTGACGGACAGTCTGACGCAATCCTTCCTGCATCTCGCCAAGACGAACGGGATCCCGGTGGTCGGCGTCTACGAGACCATGCCGACGCCGGGCTTCGACTATCAGCGCTGGATGGTCGCCGAGGTCGCGGCGCTCCGGCGCGCGGTCGAGACGGGCCAATCGACGGAAACGCTCGCCGGGGACCGCCGAGGCGCGTGAACGGGGAAGGCCCGGTCCTGGTTCTTCGCGGCGTCGCGGTTTCGCTCGGCGGGCGGCGCATCCTGACCGATGTCGATCTCGCGCTCGGGGCGGGCGCGTTCTGTGGCCTGATCGGTGCGAACGGATCGGGCAAGACGACGCTGCTCCGGACGATCCTCGGCCTCGTCCGGCCCACCGCGGGCGCGGTGCGGATCGACGGCGGCACGCGGCGCGCCTCGATCGGCTACGTGCCGCAGAAATCGTTCCTCGATCCGAACCTGCCGGTGCGGGCGCGCGACGTCGTATCGCTCGGCCTCGACGGGCACCGTCTCGGCATCCCGTTCCGATCCGCCGCGCGCCGGCGCGCGGTGGACGCCATGCTCGACGCGGTCGACGCGCGCGGCTTCGCCGAGGCGCGGATCGGCGACCTGTCCGGCGGCCAGCAGCAACGCATCCTGATCGCGCACGCGCTCGTGCGCCGGCCGCGGCTTCTCCTGCTCGACGAGCCGCTGGCCAATCTCGACGTCGGCAGCGTCGGCGCGATCGTGTCGCTGCTGCGTCGGCTGGCGACCGAGCACGAGGTGACGGTGCTGCTGTCGGCGCACGACGTGAACCCGCTGCTTCGCGCGATGGATCGCGTCGTCTATCTCGCCGGCGGGCGCGCGGTGAGCGGCAGCGCCGACGCGGTGATCCGGAGCGAGGTGCTGAGCCGGCTCTACGGGCAGCACGGCGACGTCATTCGCGTGCACGGCCGCGTCCTGGTCGTCACCGGCGAGGACGGGGCGTCGGGGCATGCCGATGCGGCCGACCACCATGACGTGCACGCCGAGGTCGTGCCGTGACGGACGCGCTCCTACGGGCGCTGTTTGAGCCCGGCCTGTTCGCGAGCGCGCCCGTCCGGACGGCGATGGTCGTCGGCGGCTCGGCCGCCGCGGTGACGGGCGTGGTCGGCGTGTTCACGGTGATCCGCGGCCAGTCCTTCGCCGGCCATGCGCTCGCCGACGTGAGCAGCGCCGGCGGCGCCGCCTCGTTCCTGCTTGGCCTCAACCCGCTGCTCGGCTTCGTGGTGATGGCGATCGCGGGTGCGGCCGGCATGGAGCTCTTCCGCACCGAGCGCGCCCGGGAGCGCGACCTCGTGACGGGGGTGGTGCTCGGGGCGGGGTCCGGGCTCGCGGCGCTGCTCCTTTATCTCGACGTGACGTCGCACAGCACCACGGGCGCCGCGATCACGGTGATGTTCGGCTCCATGTTCGCGGTCTCGCCCGACGTGGTCCCGCTCGCGGTCGCGGTCGGCCTGCTCACGCTGCTGACGGTCGGCGTCATCTACCGGCCGCTGCTGCTGAGCTCGATCGACGCGGACATCGCGCGCGCGCGCGGCGTTCCGGTGCGCCTGGTCGGGTTGCTCCATCTCGTGTCGCTCGCGCTCGCGGTGTCGCTCGCGGCGATCACCGTCGGCGCCATCCTGTCGACCGCGCTGCTGATCGGGCCGGCCGCGATCGCGCTCCGGATCGCGCGGCGACCTGGGCACGCGGTCCTGCTGTCGGCCGCGATCGGCGTCGCGGTGACCGCGGTCGGCATCGTCGTCGCCTACGACAGCTACGCGTGGACGGCGGGACACGGCTGGCCGGTGAGTTTCTGCATCGTACTGGTGCTGTTCGCGTCCTATCTCGTGGCCGCGGGTCCGCGTCGGTCGCGCCTGCCGGCAGCCGCGGCGGGACGCGCGGCGGGGCGGGCCTGAGCCAGCCGTGTTCGCCGACTTCATGGTCAACACCTGGATCGTCGCGACGATCGTGGCGCTGGTCGCGGGTTCCGTCGGCTTCTTCGTGGTCGTCCGCGGCAACACGTTCGAGGCGCACACCCTGCCGCTCAGCGCGTTTCCCGGGGCGGCCGCCGCCACCCTGCTCGGGATCGACCAGTTCGTCGGCCTCCTCGTGTTCGCGCTCGGCGCGGTGGCGGGGATCGTGGCGCTCGCGCGACGCGACGGGCGGCAGGTCGCGACCGCGCTCTCGCTCGTGATGCTGCTCGGTTTCGGCGCCTTCTTCCTCAGCCGCACGACCGAGTACTCCCAGGCGGTCTACGCGCTGCTGTTCGGCGAACTGCTCGGCGTCGGATCGGGCGAGATCCTGCCGGTCGCCCTGATCGGCGCGACGTCGGTCGCGCTCACGCTCGCGCTGTTCCGGCCGCTGCTGCTCGACACGGTGTCGCCCGACCTCGCGGCGGCCCACGGCATCCGCGGCGGCCGGCTGCACGTCGTGTTCCTGGTGAACGTCGCGCTGGCCGCCGCGGCCGCGCTGCCGGTGGTGGGCGCGCTGCTGGTGTTCAGCCTCACGGTCGGGCCGGCGTCGGCGGCACGCGCGCTGACCGACCGGCCGCTGCCGGCGATGCTGCTGTCGGCGCTGCTGGCGGTGGTGTTCGTGTGGACGGCGATCGCGCTGTCGTTCGCGACCGACTGTCCGGTCGGCTTCTTCGTGGGCGTGCTCGGCGCCCTTGCCTACGCGTCCGGGCGGTGGGCGCGCGCCCACCGCGTGTCGCGCCGGCGCGCGGCTGATCCGGAAGGAGCGTTCGCGCCGGCCGGCTAGGTGCCGTTCACGTGCAGGCCGCGCAGGTTCCGTCGAGCTCGACGGTCGCGATCGCGGCGCGGAAGCCGGCCTTCTCGGCGGCGTGGGCGAGGGCGGCCGACACGTCGTGATCCTCGAGTTCCGCGACCGCGCCGCACCGGCGGCAGATCAGGAACTGCACCGGGTGATTGTGCGCGCCGGAGCCGTGGCAGAACACGTAGGCGTTCAGCCGCTCGATCTTGTGCACGAGGCCGAGCGCCATGAAGAAGTCGAGCGCGCGATAGACCGTCGGCGGCACGGCACCCTGACGCCGTTCCTTGAGACGATCGAGGATCCCGTAGGCGGTGAGCGGGGCGTCGGCCTCGAGGATGAGACGCAGCACCAGGGCGCGGAGCTCGGTCATGCGGGCGCCCTGTTCCTCGCACGCCCGGGACGCGGCCCTGATCTCGGCGTCGACGGTGGACGCCTTTTTTCGCATCGGCGGCAACTCCGGGCTGGTGGTCATGACCGCTACTTTATATCATACAATTCGGGGCGGCGGGACGAGAGTCCGGATATAGGCATTCGGTGGCGGGGGCGACCCTCGGGCGCGGGAGCGTGCGGGCCACGATCGACCATGTCCGGCTAATGCTATCCTATAGCATATCGTAGTTGAACGGAGCGGTGGGGACGGCGATGCGACGTTGGCGGACGAGTTGGTTCGGGATCGCGGCCGTCGGAGGCACGGTCCTCGCCGGTTGGGCGACCGACACGAGGGCCCAATCTGCGGCCGCCGTCGCGCCTGGCGCGGGGGCAGGCCCGACGATGTCGGTGGGCGAGGGCGTCGCGCCGACACCGACTCGACCGCCTTCGGGACCGACGGCGGCGGGCGTCGTGCCGGTGACGAAGGTGACGGTCAGCGCGCATCTCGATCGGCTCCGAAGCGCGATCGAGCCCGATCTCGGCGCGACGGTCACCCGGCTTGGCCGGAGCGCGATCGAAACGATCCCGGGGGGCGACAACGCCCCTCTGAACCAGGTGCTGCTCCAGGCGCCCGGCGTTGCGCAGGACAGCTTCGGCCAGATCCACGTCCGCGGCGACCACAACGAGATCCAGTTCCGGCTCGACGGCGTGCAGCTTCCGGAGGGTCTGACGGTGTTCGGCCAGGCGCTCGAAACGCGCTTCGCGCACTCGCTGTCGCTGATCACCGGCGCGCTCCCCGCGGAGTACGGGTTCGACACGGCGGCGGTGATCGACATCCAGACCAAGACCGGCCTTACGGATCCCGGCGGCGAGATCTCGATCTATGGCGGCGCGCGCGACCTCTTCCAGCCGAGCTTCGACTACGGCACCAGCGTCGGCGCGTTCGATCTCTTCGTCACCGGCGACTTCCTGCACGACCGCGTCGGGATCGAGAACCCGACGTCGTCGTTCAGCGCGGTGCACGATCTGAGCAACCAGACGCACGGGCTGGTCCATCTGGACGCGATCATCGATCCCACCTCGCGCGTGTCGCTCATCGCCGGTTTCTCGAACGAATTCTACGAGATTCCGGACAATCCCGGACAAACGCCGTCGCTCGGCCTCGATGCGGACGGGATCACCGACTACGACAGCGCGAGCCTCGACGAGCATCAGCGCGAGGTCACCGACTTCGACATCCTCAGCTATCAGAAATCCTACGGTTCGCTCGACGTGCAGACCGAGGTCTTCAACCGGTACTCGTCGCTTTACTACACGCCCGATCCGATCGGGGACCTCCTGTTCAACGGCATCAGCCAGACCGCCGCGCGATCGGTGTTCTCGAGCGGCGAGCAGACGGATGCGAGCTGGCGCGTCGACGACGCGCACACGATCCGCGCCGGCTTCCAGGTCATCGGCGAACGGAACGTGTCGAGCACGGCCTCGTCGGTGCTTCCCGCCGTCGGCGACGACGACGGCAGCGGGAGCATGGAGGGCGGCGGGGTCACGGACGCCGTCGCGCCGACCACGGGCGGAGGGGCGGGCGCGTCCGACCAGCCGACGGTGATCGATCAGGGGCTCGGCAAGACCGGCGGCCTCTACGGGATCTATCTGCAGGACGAGTGGCGGATTATGCCGAAGGTGATCGTGAACTACGGTGCACGTTTCGACGTCGTCGACGAATACACGCACGAGAACCAGGTCAGTCCGCGGGTCAACGTGGTGTGGACGCCGACCGGCACCACCACGGTTCACGGCGGCTATTCCCGGTATTTCGTGCCGCCTCCGTTCGAGCTGGTCGGCCAGAGCTCGATCAGCGCCTTCGACGGGACCAGCGCGGCCCCCGAGGTGATGCAGGACAGCACGGTGAAGGCCGAGCGCGACAACACCTACGACGGCGGGATCACCCAGATCCTGCTTCCGGGCTGGCAGGTCGGCTTCGACGCCTACTACAAGGAGGCGCAGAACCTGATCGACGAAGGCCAGTTTGGCGCGCCGATCATCCTCACCGCCTTCAACTACGCGCATGGCGAGGACCACGGGTACGAGCTGAACTCGACGATCGAGCGGGGTCCGTGGTCGCTCTACGCGAATCTCGCCTGGTCGCGCGCGGTGGGGAAGGACATCGACAGCGCACAGTTCAACTTCGGCGCCGCTGAGCTCGCGTATATCGCGCAGCACTACATCTATCTCGACCACAACCAGACGTGGACCGGTTCGGGCGGCGTCGCCTACACGGCGTTCCGGCCGACGAACCATCCGGCCCGGCTGTCGGCGGACCTCGTGGTGGGCAGCGGGTTGCGGGCGGACGGGAGCGTGCCGAACGGCGAAGCTTTGCCCGGCTATTACACGATCAACACGTCCGCCGTGCAGACGCTGCATCTGCCGGGTTTGAAGCGGACGCAGCTCCGGCTCGACGTGGTCAACCTGCTCGATCGCAAGTACGAGATCCGCAACGGCACCGGCGTCGGCGTCGGCGCGCCGCAGTTCGGCCTCCGCCGCACGATCCTGGTCGGGATCGCGCAGCGGTTCTGAACCGGACGGACCCGTCCGTGCACCGACGGGGTCCAGGCGCCGAACGCCTGGTGGGGTGCGGGGTGAAACCCGGCCTTCC
>CAXUBA010000095.1:7559-10544 GCA_964249205.1 uncultured Acetobacteraceae bacterium
CGTCATCCAGTTCCCAACCTCTCGCATCCGGCCGAGACAGGTCGAGGCGGCGCCGAGCATCGTTCCGGTCGGCCCGCTGGTCGACCATGACGGGCGGCTCTATGCCATCCGCGCGTTGTTCCGCGCGCTGCCGACCTCCCGCGTGGACGACGTGGCCGAGGCGAGCCCGGGCACGGCGCAGCAGGCATGGGACCTCGTCTCCCGGCGCTGGCCGAGCCTCGCGGCTTCGATCGCCGCGCACAGCGTCATGTCGTTCGCCGGACTGGACGGTCCGCTGCCCGGCAGCGCGTCCGAGTGGACGCCATGCATCGACCGGTGTCTGCTTCCCGGCGTCGGATCAACCGCCTGCACCTTCAGCGGGCGACCGGACGTCCGAAGGAGTTTTCGCCTCGCGTGCCGAGCTTCGAGGGCTCGTAGGCTCCGCCACGACAACGTAGGTTCTCAGCGTCGCCCTGGAGACAGGGTCCTTGAGCCACCTCACACTCATTGTGCAAGTGCTACGACTGGACCCCGGCCTAAGACGTTGCAACTGAGAGGTCACCGCCAATGGCAGCTCGGAAAGTGCCTCGGCTCACGTTCGATGTCGTCGCCCTTGTGACGATGCTGTCACCCGCGCTCACCGGGTGTGCCAGCGACGGCACGCCCCGGCCGGGTGGAATGACCGACGCCACCATCCCACCCCTCGCCGGCAAGCCCATGTTCGCGCTTCCAGCAGATACGGTCACGGTGGCTCAACCAGGCAATGTCGGCGACGCG
The DNA here is from genome assembly GCA_964249205.1 of uncultured Acetobacteraceae bacterium. GTDB lineage: Bacteria > Pseudomonadota > Alphaproteobacteria > Acetobacterales > Acetobacteraceae > CAXTPV01. The sequence continues at coordinate 8,316 of CAXUBA010000095.1, forward strand.
AAGCTTGTCGCGACCAGTTACCACGCGTCGGGGGCCTATGATGCCGGGTTGGCGACAGTTGACTCAGCGGCTCAGCGCTGGATCGAGGCAAGAGCCCCTCAGGTGCTCCGGCCGGCGCTGGTGCTCGACATCGACGAAACCGCCTTGTCGAACTGGGAAGTGCTGATGGCGAACGACTATGGCCGCTTCACGTCGGGTCCTTGCCTCGCACCGAGCGGACCCTGCGGCTTTGCCGCCTGGGACCTTTCGGCGCAGTCGACACCGATCGAGCCGACGCTCGCCCTCTTCCGCGACGCACGTGCGCTCGGTGTCAGCGTGTTCTTCATTACGGGTCGGCCGGAAAGCCAACGCAGCGCAACGGCGGCAAATCTCCGTATCGCCGGATACAGCGGCTATCAGAGCCTGTTCATGGTACCGGACGGCCGGCGCTACCAGTCTGCGGCTGACTTCAAGGGGCCGGTTCGTGCGCGGATCGTTGCGCTCGGATACGACATCATAGCCAACGTCGGAGACCAGCCGTCCGACCTCGTGGGCGGAAAGGCGGAGCGTGCATTCCTTTTACCAGATCCGTTCTACCGCGTTCCCTGACGCAAACTCGGGTATCGCGACAGCGCCCCAAGGTCTCGCAGACATCGAGCAAGTTGGCACGCGCGCCAGCGAGGTCGCAATCGACCGTGGCGGGATCCGCTTCCTCGGCCGCGGCGATCAAGCGACACAGATTTCCGGCTCTGGCTCCCAGTTCTACTTCGGGCTCAAGGTCCGGATCCGGCGCGCGTGCATGGTCCGGATCGAGCCTTGCCGGCCTGAGCCGGAGGCGTTCACAGCCACGAACACGTCTGGGGAGGACCACCGCGAGTTCTCCGAGCGGTCGGCTGAGCCGAAAGGTGGTCAGACAGTCGGCGCGAGCTGATCGCCGATCGCGGATACGACAGCGCCGCCTACCACGCCGCCCCTCAAGGCACATGGCATCACACCTTGCATCCCGTCGACCCGCAGCCGGCAGTGCCGATCCCACACGACCGCACGCTCTGCCGGCAGCGTCATCGCACCGAGAACATGTTCGGACGGCTCAAGGACTGGCGTCGCGTCGCCACGCGCTACGACCGATGCGCGCACACCTTCAGGTCCGCCATCTGCATCGCTGCCGCCGCCACATTCTGGCTCGCGTAAAGAGTCCTGAGCCTAGTCGCTGACGCCGTCCGGCCGATGCCCCACCAGGATCGGCATCGCGGTGCGCTTGCCGTGCCGCAGCAAGAGGAGGCGGATCGAGCTGCCCGGGGCGGCGCGGGCGATCGCGCGGATCAGGCCGCGGGCGCCCTCGAGGTCGTCGCCGTCCACCTGGAGGATGTCGTCGCCGTTTCGGAGGCCGGCCTTGGCGGCCGGGCCGTCGCGGTCGACCGACGCGATCACGACGCCGCCGTCGGGACCGGGGTCGTCGCGGACGGTGACGCCGAGCCAGCCGCGGTCGATGTGTCCCTTCAGCCGAAGCTGGTCGACGATCGGCGCCACGATCTCGCTCGGGATGCCGAAGCCGATCCCGACCGATCCGCCGGTCGGCGACACGATCGCGGTGTTGAGCGCGACGACCTGTCCGGACAGGTTGAAGGACGGGCCTCCCGAATTGCCGGGATTGATCGGGGCGTCGAGCTGGAGGAAGTCGTCGAACGGTCCGGCGCCGATGTCGCGGCCGCGCGCCGACACGATGCCGGCGGTGACGGACGACCCGAGCCCGAACGGGTTGCCGGCGGCGAGCACCCAGTCGCCGACGGCGATCTGCCGGCTGTCGCCCCAGGGCACGAACGGGAGCGTCACTTTGCTGTCGACCTTGATCACCGCGATGTCGGTGAGCTCGTCCTCGCCGAGCACGTGAGCGGGCAGGCTCGTGCCGTCCCGGAGCGAGACGGTGATCTTGTCGGCGTGGCCGACGACGTGGTCGTTCGTCACGATGATGCCGCGTGGATCGATGATGAAACCCGATCCGGCACCGAGCATCTGTTCGCGTCGCTCGCGCATGCGTTCGCGGAACTGCTTCTCGAAGGGCGTACCGCGGAGCGCCGGCGGGATCGTGGTGGGCGTATCGTCGGGCACGGTTTCCGTGACCGCGATGTTGACCACCGCCGGCACGACGCGACGGACCAGCGGCGCGAACGACAGCGGTCCGCTCCGGACGAGGGGGGCCGGGCCTTCGCCCGGGCTCGGCGCGTCGGTGGCGGGCGGCGCGGGGTCGTC
>CAXUBA010000096.1:0-10487 GCA_964249205.1 uncultured Acetobacteraceae bacterium
CCGTAGTTCTGCGTCGACGGTCCGCCGTAGTTCTGGGCCGACGCGCTCGCGGTCGTCGCGGCAAGCGCCAGCGCTCCGGTCAGGATCGTCGCGACGGAGCGGGTCCGAAAGCATGTCATGGCTCGGCGTGTCCCCTGTGTTGGTTCCGACCTTCGTCGCGTTTCGCGGCCGGGCTGCGTCGAGACGGCGACGAAACGTGACGGCGCTCAACCCGGTCACCTCTTCGGGACCGGCAGCAACGCGCCGCGTCGCGCCAGCAGCGCGTCGGGCGCCGCAGTCAGGCCGGGCAGCGGCACCGGGCCCGCTTCGCGCTCGAAATCGGCCCCGAGCGCCAGCAGCCGCTCGTCCGACCAGGGCATCCCGATGAACGAGATCCCGACCGGCAGCCCGTCGACGGTTCCCATCGGCACGGTCAGGTGCGGCCAGCCCAGCACCGCCGGCAGGGTGGACGCGGCCGCGATATCGCGGTCGCCGTTGACGACGTCGATCACGTAGGCGGGCGCGGTGCTCGGCGCCACGATCGCGTCGAGACGCTCCGACGCGAACATCGGCTCGAGCCCCTTCGGACCCGCCACGTCGCGCGCCAGCGCGCGCGCCGGGGCGTAGGCGGGATCGTCCTTGCCCGCGGTCGCCTCGCTCTTCTCGGCGATGTCCTGGCCGAACAGCGCGAGTTCGCGGTCGGCGTGCGTGCGGTTGAAGCGGATCACGTCGGCGAGCGTCCGCGTGGCGACAGCGGACGGCGTCGTCGCGAGATAGCTGTCGAGATCCGTCTTGAACTCGCAAAGCAGGACGGTGAACTCGGCCTTGCCGATCGCGTCGAGATCCGGCCCCTGCTTGAGCTCGACGAGAGTTGCCCCGGCGTCGCGGAGATGCGCGAGCGCACGGTCGAAAAGCGCGTCGGCCCCGGTCTGATGGCCGGCGAGGAAGCGTGCGACGCCGATCCTGGCACCCCGGAGCGCCCCCGTCGGAAGCGTCGCGGCGGGCCGGTGATCGTCGGCCGCCGCCGTCGCCGGGTCGGCCTCGTCGCTCCCCGCGATCGCCGCGAGCACGCGGGCCGCGTCGGCGACGGTCCGCGTCATCGGACCCGCGGTGTCCTGGGTGGACGAGATCGGGACGACGCGGCTCCGCGACACCAGGCCGACGGTCGGCTTGAGCCCGACCAGGCCGGTCATCGAGGCGGGGCAGGTGATCGAACCGTCGGTCTCGGTGCCGATCGCCGCGGCGGCGAACGAGGCCGCGACCGCGGCGCCGCTGCCGGACGACGAGCCGCAGGCCGACCGATCGGTCGCGTACGGGTTGCGGGTCAGTCCGCCCACCCCGCTCCAGCCGCTGGTGCTGTCCTTGGACCGGAAGTTCGCCCATTCGGACAGGTTGGTCTTGCCGAGGATGACCGCGCCCGCGTCCCGCAGCTTCCGCACGAGCGGCGCGTCCTCGCGCGCGACGTTGGCGGCAAGCGCGAGCGACCCCGCCGTGGTGGGCAGCCCGTCGGCGACCTCGACGTTGTCCTTGACGAGGATCGGGATCCCTTCGAGCGGTCGGGAGGCGTCGCCGGCCTCGCGGCGCCGGTCGCTCGCCTCGGCGTCGGCGAGCGCCGTCGGGCTGACCGCGAGCACGGCGTGGATGGCCGGACCGCGACCGTCGAGCGCATCGATCCGCGCCTCGTAGAGCCGGACCAGCTCGACGGACGTCACCCGTCCCGCCGCGAGATCGGCGAGCAGCGTCGCGACGTCCTTGCCGGTGACGTCGTAGGTCGCGGCGGCCTCAGCCACGACGGGCGACACGAGCGAGGCGAGCAGGAGCAGCGAAAAGCGCGTCATCGATCATCCCGTCGATCCTCCAGGTCCGTCCGTGTCGCATCTCTCGCCGCGATCGGAAATCCCGCGGGAACCGGTCCCGTCACGTCGTCGTCGTCGTGGGGCGGGAGGTCGACACCGCTTCCGTCCGACGACGGCAGGAACCGGTCGAGGATCGGATAGGCGCTCGCGGCGATCAGCAGCGTGTTCACGCGTTTCAGCTCGGCGATGGCCTCGAGCGCGAGTTCGCTCCCGTCGCGCGTCGCCGCTTCCGCATCGCCCGTGCGCTCGCGAAGGATGTGCATGTGTCGGTCGGTCGCGCGCGCCTCGATCGCGCGCACCGTCGCCTTTTCGCCGACCAGCGCGTCGGCCGCGTTGCGGTCGCCGGTCATGAACACGCTCGCCGCCGTGCCGGCGTTCCGCCGGACCCGGCGCAGCGTCTGCGCGAGCGCCGCCTCCGCATCCGGCGGGGTCACCAGGCCCCGCTTCAGCCGGCGCGCGGCGATCGCGAGCAGGCTGCGCTCCACCACGCCGGCGGCGAGCTCGATCCGGATCGCGAAGGTGAGCACGGCGCGGGCGCGGGCCTCGTCGGCCTCGGTCATCGCGTCGGTGTCGATCGCGGCGACGTAGTCCTTGATCGCGTCGTCCAGCCGCTCGATCACGGCTTCGAGGCGACGGCCGCCGCCGGTCGCCTTTCGCGTGCCGCCGAGCAGGCCGCCTTCCAGCAGGTCCAGCATCGCGAGCAGGACGTCGACGAGCCGGAGCGCCTCGCGCGCGGCATGGCCGAGCGCGACCACGGGGAGTTCGAGCGCGCTCCGGTCGAGGTAGAGCGGGCGCGACGGATCGGCCTCGTCGACCCGCGCCGGCAAGAGCCGCCGGAGCAGGGCGGCGAACGGGTCGAGCAGCGGGAACAGCACGAGCGCGACCGCGAGATTGAACACGGTGTGGAAGTCGGCGACCGCGCGCGCGTTGTCGGGCTCAAGACGCACCGCGAGGATGCCGAGCGGTTCGAGCAGCGGCAGCACCACCGCAATCCCGACCACGCGCGTCAGCAGATTGCCGATCGGAAGCCGGCGCGACGCCGGATCGCCGGCCGCGCGGCCGCCTTCGAGCACCGGGTTCACCGCGGTTCCGAGATTGGCGCCGAGCACGAGCGCGAAGGCGGCGTCCGGCGAAACGGTTCCCTCCGCGGCGAACCCCATCGCGAGCAGCACGACGGCGACCGACGAGTGCGCGCCCCAGGCGATCGCCGCCCCCACCAAGACGTCGAGCACGGGCTTGTCGGCGATCGCGCCAAGCAGGAGGCGCAGGCTCGGCTGGTCGGCGAGCGGCGTCAGCAGGGTCGTGAACTGGTCGAGCGCCATCAGCAGCAGGCCGAGCCCGATCAGGACGCGCGAGAAGTCCCGCATGGACGAGGACGAGCGCCGGAACAGCACCACGCCGCAGAGGATCAGCAACGGCGCCAGCCGCGCGACGTGGAACGACACGAGCTGGACGATCAGCGTGGTGCCGACGTTCGCGCCGAGCATGGCGGCGAGCGCCGGCACCAGGCCGACCAGCCCGTCCGCGGCGTAGCCCGCGACCATCAGCCCCGTCGCGGTCGAGCTCTGAAGCAGCGCGGTCACCCCGAGACCGGCAAGGAAGGCGGGCGCACGACGCCGGAGGCGGGTCGCGAGGAAGACGCGGAGCCGCGCGCCGGACGCGCGCTGCACGCCGGTCTGCACCATGTGCACGCCCCAGAGCAGAAGGGCCGCGCTGCCGGCGAGGTCGAGCAGGGTCACCGGTAGGTCGATCGCCAGCACTCCTTCGCACCCGCCCCGGGCCTGCTTGCGCCGTGCGGCACCCGGTGTGAGAAGCCGCGCATGCGCCACACCCACATGCGCCGACCCGTCGTCGATCTCGAGGATAGCCCGATCGTGGAGGTCTGGCGCCTCGGCCAGAACGAACCGGACGTGATCGGCCTCTGGGCCGGCGAGAGCGACCTTCCGACGCCCGGCTTCATTGCCGCCGCCGCCGCCGACGCGCTCCGAGCCGGCCACACCTTCTACACGCCGAACCGCGGCATCCCGCCGCTCCGCGAGGCGCTGGCGCGCTATCTCGATCGCCTCTACGGCGTCGCCGTTCCGGACAGCCGCCTCGCGATCACCGCCTCCGGCATGAGCGCCGTGATGCTGACCTGCCAGGGGCTGCTGTCACCAGGCGAGCACGCGGTCGCGGTGACGCCCTCCTGGCCGAACGTGCTGCGGGCGATGACGATCTGTGGCGCCGCGGTCACTGAGGTGGCGCTCGAGCCCAGTCCCGACGGCTGGCATCTCGACATCGAGCGCGTGTTCGCCGCCTGCAACGAGCGGACCCGCGTGATCTACTACGCGTCACCCGGCAACCCGACCGGCTTCATGCTGGAGGCGGCCGCGATCGCGCGCCTGCTCGACTTCGCGCGCGCCCGCGGGATCGCGATCCTGGCCGACGAGGTCTATCACCGCCTCGTCTACGACCGGCCGGTCGCTCCCTCGATCCTGACGATCGCGCGCGACGACGACCCCGTGTACGTCGTGAACACCTTCTCGAAATCCTGGGCGATGACCGGCTGGCGCATGGGCTGGGTGGTCTTCCCGGAAGGCAACGCCGCGTGTTTCGAGAAGCTGATCCAGTTCAACGTTTCGGGCACGCCCGGCTTCCTGCAATGGGGCGCCGTCGCGGCGCTCGACGGCGGCGAGGACTTCGTCGGCGCGTTCGTGGAGCGTTGCCGTGAGGGCCGCACGATCGCGCTCGATGCGCTCCGCCTGATGCCGCGCGTGCGCACCGTGCCGAGCGACGGCGCCTTCTACCTGATGTTCGGCATCGAGGGCGTCGCCGACGTCATGCGGTTCTGCAAGCGCGCGGTCACCGAGGCCCGAGTCGGCCTCGCGCCGGGCACGGCGTTCGGCGGCGGTGCCGAGCACATGATCCGCCTGTGCCACGGCCAAAGCCCGGAGCGGATGCGGATCGCGATGGATCGCCTCGCCCTTTTCATCGAAGGCTACCGCGAGGACTGAGGCGTCCGGTCGCGACATCGGCGGGTCGAGGCGCGGCCGGCGGGGGCAGGATCAGAGCCGCGCCAACAGCGCCCGCGCGGCGGCCGGATTGCGATGCTTGGCGCCCGAAATGACGAAGGCGAACACATCGCGCGCGCCGGGAGGCGGGGCGTCGCCGAGCGCGTCGTCCGCGAAATCGGGCGGGATCCGGCCGCCGGCCAGCGCCCGCAGCCGCGCCGTCCAGCGCGCGAGGCCCGCTTCGTCGTAGCCGGTTTCCTGTTCGTCGACGGTCTCCTCGAGCCTCGCGTAGATGAAGGGCGCGGTGATCGCGACCGGCGGCCGCGCGCCAGGACGCGCGACAAGCGCGAGCGCCACGCCGTGCGACGCGAGCAGTGCGGCAAGCGCCGGATCGCGCGCCGTTTCGTGCCGGAGTTCGATCGCGTGCCGGAGTGCAACACCGTCACGCGCGTGCGGCAGCAGCGCGAGGAAGCGGCCGAGCCGGTCGGGATCGAAGCGGCGGGTCGGCGCGAACTGCCACAGGATCGGGCCGAGCGCGTCGGCGAGCGCCAGCACGCCGGAGCCGAGGAAGCGTTCGACGGATGCCGCCTGCTTGTCCTCGTCGCTCGCGTAGGTCGCGGCGCGCGGCGCCTTGACCGCGAACACGAAGCCGTCCGGCACCGCGTCCCGCCATTTCCGGAACGTCGCCTCCGTCTGCGTGCGGTAGAAGGTCGCGTTGATCTCGATCGCGGTCAGCACCGACGCCGCGTGGCGGAGTTCGTCCGCGCTCCTGACCTCGGGTGGGTAGAAGGTCTCGCGCCAGGGCGCGAAACTCCAGCCGCCGATGCCCACCCTGATCGTGCCGTATCGCCCGTCCGCCATGCTTGACACCCCCATGCCCGAACTCTAGCAACCGGCGGCCGACCGGGTGTGCAACGGTCAGCGTGTACGTCCGAAGGTTCCTTCCGTGCAGGGTGACGGTTTCGACGAGCGTCTGGAGGCCGCGCGGCAACGCGCCGGTCTCGACGCGAAGAAGCCCGACCGCCCGGAAGGCGACAAGAGGTCGCACCCGCTGACCTTCGCGTTTCGGCTCGGTGCCGAGATGATCGGGTCGCTGTTCGTCGCCTGCGCGCTGGGCTGGGGCCTCGACCATCTTCTCGGCACGAAGCCGTGGTTCATGGTCGGTCTCCTGCCGATCGGGGTCGCGGCGGGCGTCATGAACCTCCTGCGTGCGTCGTCTCCCGGGGGAACACGGGGCGGACCGCGGCGAGGCAAGGGGTGGGGAACCTAGTCTGATGGCGAAGCCCGGCATGGATCCGCTCGGCCAGTTCACCCTCGTGCCCGGCTTCGGACGCGTCGGTGCCGCCGTCGGCTTCACGAACTCGAACGAGATGATGCTGCTGGCGGCGCTGATCATCGTCGGCCTCGTCGGGGTCGCGATCGCGTCGCGCACGCTGGTTCCGGGCCGCGTCCAGGGCCTCGTCGAGATGTTCTACGAGTTCAACCGGCAGCTCATCCTCGACACGATGGGCGAGGCCGGAATGAAGTTCTTTCCGCTCGTGTTCCTGATCTTCTCGTTCGTGCTAGTGGGCAACCTGCTCGGGCTGTTTCCCTACTTCTTTCCGTTCACGTCGCACATCGCCGTCACCTTCACGATGGCGATCTTCATCGTCGTGTTCGCGACCGTGGTGGGGTTCGTCGTGCAGGGACCGCATTTTCTGCGCCTGTTCGCGCCGTCCGGCCTGCCGCTCTGGCTGATGCCTCTGCTGGTCCCGCTCGAGGTCGTTTCCTACCTGTCGCGGCCGATCTCGCTGTCGGTGCGGTTGTTCGCGAACATCACCGCGGGCCACGTGATGTGGGAGGTGTTCGCCGGCTTCATGCTCCTGCTCACCGCGAGCCTTGGCTTCGTCGGCGCGCTGGCGTCCATCGTGCCGCTCGCGCTGAACTTCGCGCTGACCGCGCTCGAGTTCCTGGTGGCCTTCCTCCAGGCCTACGTGTTCGCGGTGCTCACCTGCCTTTACCTGGACGATGCGCTGCACGGGCATTGAGCCCCGACCGGCAATCCGTCCATAAGCTGCAACCAACGAAAGCAACGGGAAACCCTCACTCATGGCGATCGACACGGCCCTCCTGGCCAAGGACATCGGCGCGGGACTCGCCACGATCGGCGTCGCCGGCTCCGGCGTCGGCATCGGCAACCTGTTCGGTTCGTTCGTGTCGGCGATCGGTCGCAACCCGGCGGCGCGCGACCGCATGTTCCGCGACGTCCTCCTGGGCTTCGCGCTCACCGAGGCCGTGGCGCTCTACGCCCTGGTCATCGCACTGATCCTGCTCTTCAGCTGATGGATCGGTCTCGAATGGGGGTCCGGGGCCTCAGGCCCCGGCGGGTCCAGGGCAGCGCCCTGGCCTTGACCCTGTTCGTCCCAGGGATCGCGCGGGCAGCGAGCAGCAAGCTCCCGCAGATGGATTTCTCGAACCCGCTGACGCTCACCCAGATCGTCTGGATGATCGTCATCATGGCGGTGCTCTACGTCGTGCTGGCGTTCTGGGGCCTGCCCCGGATCGGCGCGATCATTGCCGACCGGCAGAACCGGATCCGCGGTGATCTCGACGCGGCGAAACGCGCGCGCAGCGAGGCCGACGAGGCGATCGCGGCCCTCGATCGTGCGATGCGCGACGCGCGCGAGGCCGGCGAGCGTACCGTGAACGCGGCGATCGCGGCTGCAAAGGCGCGGGCCGAACTCGCCAACGCGAAGGCCCACGCGCATCTGGAGGAGCGGCTTGCCCGTGCCGAAGCGGAGATCGCGGGCGCGCGGGCCCGGGCGATGACGACGCTCATCCCGATCGCGTCGGAGGTGACGTCGGCCCTCGTCACGCGCATCAGCGGTCGCGCGCCCGCTCCGGACGCGCTCGATCGCGCGCTCGGGGCCGCCCGGCCCGCCGGCTGAGGACCACGACGTGCAGTACGAAGCGATTCATCGCGCCTTCTGGGACACCGGGACGTTCTGGGTCACCGTCGCCGTGCTGCTGTTCCTCGCGGTGTTCGGCGGCCGCATCGTGCGCGGCGTGCTCGCCGGCGTGGACGCACGCGCCGACGGGATCCGGCGCGACATCGAGGAGGCGCAGCGCCTCCGACGCGAAGCCGAGGAGATGCTCCGCGAAGCCGAGCGCCGGCAGGCGGAAACCCTCGACACGGCACGCCGGATGACCGAGGAGGCGGAAGCCCGCGCCCGGCGTCTGGCCGCATCGCTTGCCCGGGAAGCCGAGGAGCAGGCGGCGCGACGCGAAGGCGTCGTGACCGCGCGGATCGAGGCGGCGTCGAGCGCCGCCGTGAAGGAGGTGCGCGACGCCGCGACCTCGCTCGCGGTGGAGGCTTCGGCGCGTCTTCTCCGCGAGATGATCGGCGCCGACGACGATCGCGCCGTGATCGATCGCGCCGTGAGCGGCGTGCCGGCGGCGCTCGGCCGCGGCCGCGCGGGGGCCTGATCGAACCCGCGCGACGATGCCGCGCCTTTCGCTCGTCGTGCCGGTCTTCAACGAGGCGGACAACGTCGCCGGCGCGGCGGCCGAGATCGCCGCGGCGTTCGGATCGGTCGGCGACTACGAAGTCATCTTCGTCGACGACGGCAGCGACGACGGAACCGCCGAGCGTGCCGTCGCGGCGCGCGGCGCGATGCCGCAGGTCCGGGTGATCCGGCACCATGAACGGGCGGGCAAGAGCGCTGCGATCCGCACCGGCGTGCTGGCCGCGCGCGCGGACTGGGTGGCCACGATCGACGGCGACCGGCAGGACGACCCGACCCAGATCCCGCTGATGCTGGACGCCGCCGAGGCGTCGGGCGCCCCTTGGCCGGTGGTGATCGGCGTCCGCCTGTCGCGACGCGACGAAAGCTCGAAGCGCGTCGCGACACGGATCGCGAACGGCATCAGGCGGCGCATCCTGCGGGACGACTGCCCCGACACGTCGAGCCCGACCAAGGTCTTCCGGCGCGAGGACTACCTCCGCCTGCCGTTCTTCGATGGCCAGCATCGGTTCCTGCCGGCGCTGTTCCAGTACGACGGACGGCGCGTCGAGCTCCGGCCGGTCGGTCACCGGCCGCGGATCGCCGGCCAATCGAAATACAACAATCTCCAGCGTGCCCTCGTCGGCGTCTGGGACTTGGTCGGCGTGGTCTGGCTCCGGACGCGGACCACGCGTCCGACCGCGGTGACGGAGCTCTGAGCGGGGCGCTCGCCGCGGGTCCGCGTCGCATCGCGCTGCTCGCCGCCTTCGCCTTCCTCATCCTGCTGCCGGGTCGGATCGCGCTGCCGCCCCTCGATCGCGACGAGAGCCGCTATCTCGAGGCGGCGTCGCAGATGCTGGCATCGGGCAACCTCGTCGACGTCCGGTTCCAGGACCGGCCGCGCTATCTCCAGCCCGCCGGGATCTACTGGCTCGAAGCCCTCAGCGTCGAAGCGGCGCGGCTCGTCGCGGGATCGGACGCGCCGCGCCACGAGGCCTGGCCCTACCGGATCCCGTCGCTGCTCGCGGCGGTCGCGAACGTGCTGTTGACCGCCTCGATTGGGACGGCGCTGTTCGGCGCCGACGCGGGGCTGCTGGCCGGCGTCCTGCTCGCTGTGTCGGTGCTGTTCAACGCCGAAGGCCGCATGGCGACCATCGACACCGTGCTGCTGACGGCGGTGCTGGTCGCGGAACGCGCGCTTCTCGGCGCCTTCACGGACCGTCGGCTGGCGCGTGCGACGCCGCGCCGGACCGGGCTCCTGTTCTGGGCCGCCATCGGCGCCGGGCTGATGCTGAAGGGGCCGGTCATCCTGATCCCGGTGTTCGGCACGCTCGTGGCGTTGCTCGCGCACGCGCGTTCGCTCGATCTCTGGCGGCGTCTCGGTCCCGCCACGGGCATCCCGCTCGCGCTCTGCATCGTGCTGCCCTGGTGCGTCGCCATCCTCGTGGTCAGTCACGGGACGTTCTTCACGGCGGCGATCGGCACGAACCTGCTCGGCAAGGTCGCGAGCGGGCAGCAGGCGCATGGCGCGCCACCCGGCACCTATCTCGCGATGTTTCTCGCCGCGTTCTGGCCGGGCTCGATCTTCGCGGCGCTGGCGATCCCGTTCGCCTGGGCGGAGCGCCGCCGGCCGGCGATGGTGTTCGCGCTGGCGGCGATGGTGCCGGACTGGATCGTCTACGAGCTGATCGCGACGAAGCTGCCGCACTACGTCCTCCCGGCGTTTCCGGCGATCGCGTGCGTCACCGCCGCCGCCCTGCTCGCCCCGCGCGCGGCTACGCATCCGGCGGCGCGCGTCCTGCTCGTCCTTTACGGCGCGCTTTGGACGGTGGCCGGCCTCGCCTTCGCCGCCGCCGGCCCGGTGCTCCTGTGGCGGCTGCAAGGCGAGGTCGCAATCGGCGCGATCGTTGCCGCCGCGATCGCGTCGGCTTTCGTCGCCGCCGCCGCGGTGCTGCTGGCATTCGGCGCTCGGCTTCCCGCCTTCGCGGCGTCGGCGGCAGCGGCAATCACGCTCATCACGTCGTCGTTCCTGCTGGTCGTGCCGGAACTCGGAACGATCTGGCTCGCCCCGCGCATCGCCGATACGGTGCGCCTCGTGCGCCCCTGTCCGGACAGCGTCCTCGCTTCGGTGTCGTTCAGCGAACCGAGCCTCGTGTTCCTCGCCGGACGCGACACCAAGC
>CAXUBA010000097.1:0-10435 GCA_964249205.1 uncultured Acetobacteraceae bacterium
GCGACGGCGCGCCGTCGAGCGGCGACAGGCGGGGCGCCGCCTCCGCGACCTCGGTATCCTGCTCTTCCTCGCCGCGCGTCCGGCGTGCCCAGGCGAGCTGCACCGAGTGCGTCAGCGCGGGATCGGCCGGTGGTCCGGACGGTGCGCCGCCGTCGATGCCGCGCGCATGGTTCATCGCCATGAGGTCGGCCTGGCTGCGGTTCCGCGGGCTGTCGAAGGCGATCTGCGGGCCGATCGACGCGACGTAATGGCGCGTTTCGGCGGGCAGCGGACGGTTCCGGGTCAGGAAGTCGTCGAGCCGTCCCGGCCCGGCGTTGTAGGCGGCGAGAAAGCCCGGCGACCCGTAGATGTCGTACATCTGACGGATGTAGGCGACGCCGGCGAGGATGTTGTTGTGCGGATCGTAGGCGTCGTCGCCGAGCCCGTACTGGTCGCGCATCAGATCGTAGGTGAAGGGCATGATCTGCATCAGCCCCATCGCGCCCGGCACCGAGACGGCGAACTCCTGCCCGTCCGACTCCTGGTGCATGACGCCGCGGATCCAGCTTTCCGGCACGTCGAACCGGTGCGACGCCTCCACGATGTAGGGTCCCCACGGGTCCCAGGCGGGACCGGGCGGGGCATAGTAGTTGTGCGCGTGCGAGCGATACTGCGCCGCTTCCTCGGTGGCCGGAATTTGCGGCGCCTGCGCGGCGCAGTTGGCCAGGCCCAGCAGGGTCGCGGACGCCGCGAGCGCCCGCCACGGGCTCGTCGCGCGCCGCGTTTCCCGTCGGCGCCGACCGTGATGGTCCTGCGTCATATCGCCCCCCCGAGCGTGCCGCGATCCGATCGAAACTGCTCAGAGTTTCGATCAGCGATGCAGTCCAAGTGCCTACAGGAGGCGTTTCTTCGGTGCAAGACAAACGGCGCCCGAGCGGCGGCGGCCCGCGCCGACGATTGCGGCCCGCGCGTCGATCCTGTAGGGCCGCGAGATGAACGTCGTCCGCTCGCCGCTGCAGGCCGCCGAAATGGACACCGGAGCGACCAACCTACGCGACGCCGAGGATGTCCGGCTGTTCGCCGAACGCACCGGGCACGCGTCGCTCACCCTGGAGCCGGCGCGGGGCTTCGCCAGACAGCGTGATGCCGCGCGCGACGTCGCGGAAGGCTTTCGCCTGTGGCGTCTCGCGGTGACGCTCGGCTGGCTCGACATCAAGTTGCGTTACCGCGGCTCGGCGCTCGGCCCGTTCTGGCTGACACTGTCGACCGCAGTCATGGTGGGTGCGCTCGGGATCGTCTGGGGCACGCTGTTCGGGGTCGACGAGCGTCAGTACCTGCCCTTCCTCGGTCTGTCGCTCGTGCTCTGGACCAGCGGCATCCAGGCTGTCGCGACCGACGGCTGCTCGACCTTCATCCAGGCCGACCAGACGCTCCGCTCGGTCCGGATTCCTTACTCCGTTCACGTCATCCGCACGCTGATGCGGAACCTGATCGCGCTCGCCCACAACGTCGTGGTCCCGATCGGCGTCTTCGCGTTCTACGATGCATGGCCCGGCGCCAACGCCGCCTGGGCGCTGCCCGGCGTCCTTCTCTGGATCGTCGACGGCTTCGCCGTCGCGACGTTGCTCGGCACGGTGAGTGCGCGATTCCGCGATCTGCCGCCGATCATCGGCTCGCTGCTGCAGATTGCCTTCTACGTGACACCGGTGATTTGGAAGCCGTCACAGCTCGGTCATCACTACTGGTGGATGGACTACAACCCGTTCGAACCGCTCCTCGAAGTGGTGCGGGCTCCGCTGCTCGGGTCGGTGCCGACGCTGGCGCTCTGGGAGATGGCGCTTGGCTGGTCGGCGCTGCTGTGCATCGCCGGATGGTTCGCCTTCGTGCGCGCCCGTGCGCGCCTGGCGTTCTGGGTGTGAACGCCGTGTCCGACATCGGTGCCGTCCCGGTCCCATCGGCGACACCCGCCGCGACGATCGACGTCGAGGCGCTCTCGATCGACTTTCCGCTCTATCACGGCAGCGCGCGCTCGTTGAAGAAGACGATGATGGCGGCCGCATCCGGGCGGCTCGGCCGACTTGGTCACGACCAACAGCGACGGACCGTCGTTCAGGCGCTTCGCGACGTCACCTTCTCGCTTCGCCCGGGCGATCGGCTCGGACTGATCGGCGGCAACGGCGCCGGCAAGTCGACGCTGCTCCGGGCGCTGGCCGGGATCTACGAACCGCTCCAGGGACGGGTCTCCGTGCAGGGCGCGCTGAACGCCCTGCTCGACACCAACCTCGGCATGAACCCCGAGCTCACCGGACGCGAGAACATCACGCTCCGCGGCCTTTACGACGGTTTGAGCCGCGACGGCATCCAGCGCCTCGCCGCCGACGTGCAGGATTTCGCCGAGCTCGGCGAGTTCCTCGACCTGCCCGTCCGCTTCTACTCGTCCGGAATGGTGATACGGCTCGGCTTCGGTCTCGCGACCGCCATCCGGCCGCAGGTCCTCCTGATGGATGAGTGGTTCATGGCCGGCGACCAGGCGTTCCGCGGCAAGGCGCATGCGCGTCTCGAAAGCGTGGTGCGCGGCGCCGAGATCATGGTCATCACGTCACACGATCCCGGCGTGGTTCGCGAGTGGTGCACCCGGGCGATCTGGCTGGAACGCGGCCGCATCCGGGCAGACGGCGCACCGAGCGAGATTCTCGACGCCTACGCCGCCTCCTGAGCGCGTCGGTCCTTCTCGGGGGCCGTCACGCTCCTGATGGCAGGCGACTCTTTCGGCAGGGCCGCCGCGATCTGACGTCCGATCATCGCCAGGAAGCGTGCGCCGAAGGCCTCGAGCGTGAGTTCGCGTTCGAAGATACGGCGGGCCGCGCGTCCGAGCTCCGGGAGTTCGTCGCGCCGTTCATGGGCGGCCAGCAGCTGTCCCGCCAGCGACGCAGCGCTGCCGCACTCGAAGCGAAAGCCGCTTTCCTCGTCGAACATCTCGGCCGCGCCCACATGCGTCTCCCGTGCGACGATCACCGGGAAACCGCCGGTCGCCAGCACGAGCTTGGCGGCAGAGAGCAACATTCTTGGAGCTCTGGTAAGCGAGAGCTCGTGCGAGAGGAACAGAATGTGCGGCCCGCTCGCGGCTCGACTTGAATCAAGATGTTCGGCGTAGATGCGATAGGCAAACGTGAAGTCGCGGTAGAGAACCCGTTTCATCGAGTTGGTGAAGAACGGATCCTGCGAGATGTAACCACCCCAGCGACTTAGGATGAAGGCGTCAGCTCGATCCTTGCGGCGCTTGGTTGCCCAGGAATGATTGCCGACATGGCGCAGCAGCGCGTGCGGCGTATAGACGCAGCGAAGCCCGGCCTCCGACAGCTTATAACTTAGATCAAGGTCGGAGTGCGCGTCGGGTGTGTTGGTCTCATCGAAGGCACCAACCTCCCAGAACACGCCGTTCCGAAGCGCACAGCAGGCGCCAGAGAGAATGGACACGTCCCTGACGTAGTCGTGGAGCGGCAAGAAGCAGTCGCGCGCGTCGAAGCGAACATTGTTGTAGGCCGTCCCACAAACCGAAATCATGCCGGCATACTGGATCATGTCGTCCGCATGCAGCAGCTTCGGCGGGACGCCGCCGACGCCATCCACCCACAGGTACTCGATGAGCCGCTCGATCCAGTCGCGCTGGAGCGGAAACACGTCATCGTTGAAGAACACCAGCACGTCGCCATTGGCGGCCTTCGCGCCCTCGTTGCACTTGTCGGAGAAGTTGTAGGGTTTGTTGTACGACGCGAAGGCGAGGGCCTTCCAGTCGTGGAACTCCTCCGCCAGCCGTGCCGCCAACGGGCCGTTGCAGACCACGACGACTTCGTAGTTCGGATAGTCCGTGTCGTGCCGGATCGCCTGAAGCGCCGGGCGGAGGTTCTCGATCGAATCGGACGGGATGATGATCGACACGGTGGTCTCGGCGGCAGGCACCGCGATGCGGACGCAGTTCGCGGAAGGCAGCGGTGTCGCTTGGCCAGGCATTTCGCGGCGCTCCAGCGCGGCATTCAGGGCGTCGATGTTGGTGGCGCGCGCGTCGAGCTTGGCGCCACCGGTCGCGGCCGGGCCCGGGATCGCGCGCCAGAGATAGAGCACGCGCTCGACATGCAACACGGTCCGCGCAACCTCGCCCGCGCGGAGCGCGAGGTCGTAGTCCTGCGATCATATCGGCTGCGGAACCCGCCGAGCCGTTCGAGCAGTGCGCGCCGGTAGACCGTCAGGTGCCCCGTCACCATGCCGTTGAACACGATCTCCGGCGACCAGGCAGGCTTGAACACGAACTGGAAGAGGCGACGCGCATCGGTGTCGTCGATCTTGCACTCGTCGCTGTAGATGAAGTCCGCTTCGGGCTCCCGGTTGATCGCCTCGACCACGCGGAAGAGCGCGTCCGGCGTGAGCTCGTCATCGTGGTCGAGCAGCGCCACATAGGCACCTTCGGCCATCTGCAGCGCTCGATTGGACGCCGCGGAAATGCTGCCGTTCCGGTCCATGACGCTCAGGCGCACGCGTCCGTCGGCGGCGGCGAGTTCACGCAGCAGCGCCCGCTGCTCGCTCCCCGGTGATTGGTCGTCCACGGCGCAGAGCTCCCAGGCCGTGTAGTATTGTTCCTGCAGCGATTCCACGGCGCGGCGCAGCCATCGCACCGGCGTCCCGTAGACCGGCATCACGACGGAGATCAGCGGACGGTGCGCGAAGCCGCTGATCGCGTCCGCGGCCTCCTGAGGGGACAGCTCGGCTTGCTGCTCGGCAAAGATCTCGCGCGCCAGGATCTCGCCCGGGTGATCCCCGTGCGACGACGCGTCCGTCGGCTCGGAGGAACGCTGCACCGGCAGCGGATCCGAACCATCCGACGCCTGCGCGTCGCATGACGGCGACAATGGCGGCTCGGCCGGGTCGTCGGACGTCGCGCGTCCAAGGCGGAGGACGCGCGCCTGCTCGGCAAGCAGGTTGGCTCGTTCCTCCGACCGCCGGGTGGTTTCCGGGCGGGAACGCCGACCAGCTGTTGCCGCGCTGATCCGCCGCGACCGAAGCCGATCCGGAACGCGCCACGAGATGCTCGGCCACCTCCTTGCGGCCTTGCACGACACGCGGACCCAGCACGTTGTGCTCGCTCCGTCGCTTGCGGATCAGGCACATCGAGTTGAGGAACTGAACCGTGTGGATCGACGCCAGCGCGGCCTCGTCGATCGCGACATCGTAGCGCTTGCGGAACGAGTCCAGGATCGCCGAGCGGGCATGCGGCACGCCCCAGTGCTCGTGATTGACGATGTCCGCCAGCCGCTTGAAGAACGACATGGCGGACCAGGGATCGAAAATTCCACCCTCGTATTCCGCCCAGTAGGAACAGTGTAGATCTTCCGCGACAAACAGGCCGTCGTCCGAGAGCCTCGGAAAGTAGCGGAGGAACGATCTGACGATGTCGCTCGACCGGTGCGAGCCGTCGTCGATGACAAGATCGAAGCCGCCCGGGCTGATCGCGTCGATCCGGGCGGTGGTCTCGTCGGCGTTCGCGTCGCCGACCACGACGTGGATCCGGGGATCGTCGTAGTGCAGCTCGGCACAGGCTGCATCGATGTCACATCCGACGAGCGTCGTCGCCGCGCTGAAATACTGTGCCCACATCGCGAGGGATCCGCCGTTCTGAACGCCGACCTCGAGCAGCCGGAGCGCTTCGGGACGGTAGGGGGCGAGAACCTCGTCGTAGACCCTGATGTAGAAGGACCAGCGATCCAGCGTCTTCTCGTGATCCTGCATGCAGTACTGCGTCAAGGTGGCGCCGTCGGTCACGTCTACCATCATTTCCATCGCAGGCTTCGTCGGGCCGGAAGTCCCTGAGCTCTCAAGCTGTGGCCGCACCCTGAGCGGCCGACGGGAAGGGATGTGGCTTCAAGGTCGGCGGTCCACCGTCGGTCGTCCCACGAAAACTTCCGCGGAAGTCCATATCGAAGTGTGCCTCGGCAGCCGGAGCGTGCCGATCGGTCGCGACGATGGCATCGTCAGGGTCTGTCCCGCCTCTTACGATGCGCCGATCACGCCCTTCGTCAGGACGACGTTGCCGTAGAGGCGTCGCTCGCCGGTCTGCACGATCGCGAAGCACTCCCGCCCGATCTCGTAGAACCGAAACCGGTCGACCGCCGAAGGCGGCTTTTCCCCCCGCGCGGCGAGTGCCGCGCCGAATGCGGCGACCGCTTCCGGAACGGCGGCCGGGTCGCCGACCACCGCCATCGTGACCGCCGGGTCGTCCACGAAACTGTCGAGCGGCAACAGCGACAGCACCGCGCGCAGCACGGCGTCGGCGTCGACGCCCGGAAGCGTGATCACGCGCCTTCCGTGCGCGTGCGCCGGGTAATTCGCGTCCACGATCGCGATCCGGTCGCCGTGCCCCATGGCGGCGAGCGCGTGGAGCAGATCGGGGGTGAGGAGGGGGTCGATGCCGTGCAGCATGGGACCTGTCTAGCCGGTCCGGCGCGCCGTGAAAACGCGGTAGCGGCCAGCGCGAAGCTCGGCCCCCGCGACGATGCCCGTGCCGTAGGACCCGCCGTCGAGCCCAAGCCGCCAACCGTCGAGACGATGCTGGCCTGGAATCGGGTCGCGGCCCTTGCTTTCCTGCACGCGGATCTCTGGCGTGTGCCCGTGCACGACGATCCGGTTCCCCTCGAAGGGCAGCTCGTGATGAAGGAACCTTTCACGAATCCAGGCCGGGTGGGCGGAATCGCTCGCGTCGAGCCGCGGCTTGCCGAGCGCGTCGGCGAGCGTCGCCGCCGGATCGACGCCGGCATGGACGAACAGGAGATTGCCGCTCATCCGGAACAGCGTCGCCCGGTCCTCGACCATCGCGTAGGTGTCCGACCCGACCGCGGCGCGGAAGCGCGTAACGCTGTCCTCCTGTCGCCGCGCGAGCCGGTGGCCCGACAGGCCCGCCTCGCCGAGCGTGGTCCAGCCGCCGTTGCTCAGCCAGAGTTCGGCGATGTCGGCCGCGTCCGGACGGTCCGCCGCCAGCGCCATCAGCATCAGCATTTCGTGGTTGCCGAGCAGCACGCTGCGCTCCGCGATCCGCGGCGTGTTCGTCCGGTCGGCCGCGAGCCGGAGCGCCGGAAGGCTGTGCGGTCCGCGGTCGATCAGGTCGCCGAGCAGGGTGAGATGGCTGTCCGCGCCGCTTTCCGCGTCCATCGCCGCCAAGAGCGCCGCGAGGTGGCCGGCATGGCCGTGGACGTCGCCGATCGCGAATTCCTGCCTTGTGGGCGGCAGGTCGATCGGCGCGGCCGACCAGCCCGTCACGTCGACCGAGACCGACGGCGACGGGACCCGGCCGCGCGACCCCGACGGTGTTCCGTTGAACTCGATAGGCATACGGTCTATGTAACGCCAACAATCATCTTCCAGCTTTCTGGAGGTGGCCCCCGGGCCGCCTTTTTTTGTTTTTGGCCCGTTTCGCGACGGGTCGCGACGGAGTGGTGCGATGGCGGACGCGGAGGCGGACGACGACAGGAACGACGCGCCGGCCGACGGCGATGACATGCGGTCCGGCGGCGATGCCGCGGCCGCGTCGCTGGACGGCCGGCTTGCCGCCGCGATCGCGCCCACGCTGGAAGCCATGGGCTACGAGCTCGTCCGGGTCAGCGTGCTCGGCCGCGAACGCCCCACCGTGCAGGTCATGGCCGACCGCACCGACGGGAGCCAGATCGGCATCGAGGACTGCGAGGCGATCTCGGGCGCCGTCGGCGCCGTGCTCGACGTCGAGGACCCGCTGCCCGGGGCGTGGCAGCTCGAGGTCAGCTCGGCCGGCATCGACCGCCCGCTGACCCGCGTCAAGGACTGGAACCGGTTTTCCGGGCACTTGGCGAAGGTCGAGATGATGGTGCCCGTCGCCGGCCGGCGGCGCTTCTCCGGCACGGTGCTCGGCGCCGACGACGAGGCGGCGACGCTCCGCCTCGACGACGGCAGCGACGTGCGCCTGCCGCTCGCCGACCTCCGCCGGGCCAAGCTCGTGCTGACCGACGCGCTGATCGACGCGACCGCCGGACCGACGCCGCCGAACTGAAGCGGCCGACGGCCGCGCGGCAATGTGATGACCGAAAGGTGAGACGATGGACACCGCCGTATCGAGACCAGAACTCCTCCTCGTCGCCGACGCCGTGGCGCGCGAGAAGTCGATTGAGCGCGAGGAAGTGCTCGAGGCGATGGAGCAGGCGATCCAGAAGGCCGGACGCGCCAAATACGGGCACGAGAAGGACATCCGCGCCGTGATCGACCGGCGGACCGGCGACGTCCGCCTGTCGCGCTGGACCGAGGCCGTCGAGGTCGTCGAGAACGAGGAAACGCAGATCCCGGTCGCGATCGCGCGCAAGTTCAAGCCCGACATCGAGCTCGGCCAGCACCTGATCGATCCGCTGCCGCCGATCGACTTCGGTCGCATCGCGGCGCAGACCGCCAAGCAGGTGATCGTCCAACGGGTCCGCGAATACGAACGGAAGAAACAGTACGACGAGTTCAAGGACCGCGTCGGCGAGATCATCAACGGCACGGTCAAGCGCACCGAATACGGCAACCTCATGGTCGAGCTCGGACGCGCGGAGGCTCTCCTCCGGAGAGACGAGCTGATCCCGCGCGAGGCGTTCCGGAACGGCGACCGCGTACGCGCCTACATCTACGACGTGCGGGAAGAGCCGCGGGGGCCGCAGATCTTCCTCAGCCGCACGCATCCCGCCTTCCTGGCGAAGCTGTTCGCCCAGGAAGTGCCCGAGATCTACGACGGCATCATCGAGATCAAGGCCGTGTCGCGCGATCCGGGCTCGCGCGCCAAGATGGCGGTGCTGTCACGCGACGGTTCGATCGATCCGGTCGGCGCCTGCGTCGGCATGCGCGGCTCCCGCGTGCAGGCCGTGGTTCAGGAACTCCAGGGCGAGAAAATCGACATCATTCCCTGGTCCGCCCAGGAAGCGACCTTCGTGGTCAACGCGCTGGCGCCCGCCGAGGTGACCAAGGTGGTGATGGACGAGGAGCAGGGCCGGGTCGAGGTCGTGGTACCCGACGAGCAGCTCAGCCTCGCGATCGGCCGTCGCGGCCAGAACGTCCGACTCGCGTCGCAGCTCACCCGCTGGGACATCGATATCCTGACCGAGGCCGAGGAAAGCGAGCGCCGGCAGGAGGAGTTCCGCCGCCGCACCGGCCTGTTCGTGGAAGCGCTCGACGTCGACGACGTGATCGCCGGCCTGCTGGTGACCGAGGGCTTCAACACGGTCGAGGAGCTCGCCGACGTGCCGCGCGAGGAACTTGGCGAGATCGAGGGTTTCGACGAGGAAATCGCCGACGAGCTGATCCGCCGCGCCGACGCCTTCCTGTCGCGCCGCTACGAGGAGCTCAACGAGAAGCGGCTGGCACTCGGCGTTTCCGATGACGTCGCCTCGTTCGAGGCGCTGTCGCCGACCATGCTGATCGCGCTCGGCGAGAAGGGCGTGAAGACGCTCGACGATCTCGCCGACCTCGCGGGCGACGAGCTCGTCGAGATCGTCGGCGAAGGCATGGACGAGGCGCAGGCCAACGAGATCATCATGGCGGCGCGTGCCCACTGGTTTGGCGACGAGGAAGCCGCCGCCGATCCGGCCGGCGACGACGCGCCGATGGCGCCGGACGCCGCCGGGCACGAGGAGCCCGGGCTCGAAGAGGAGGCTTCGCACGTCTGACACGCCTCCCGTGGCTGGGGATGACACCCGATGGGGCGAGCCGGAGCGCGCCGACAAAGGCGGCCGCATCGAGGGTGCTCCCGCGGGCGGCCTTGCCGAAGGCGGTTCTGTCGACGGCGTCGGCGACGGCGGCGACGAACCCGGCCCGTTCCGTCGCTGCATCGTCACCCGCACGCGGGACGAGCGGGCGCGGATGATCCGCTTCGTGGTCGGTCCCGGCGACGTGATCGTCCCCGACCTGGCGGCGCGTCTGCCGGGCCGGGGAATCTGGTTGAGCGCGCGGGGCGATGTGCTAGAAACCGCGCGCAGGAAGGGGGCCTTCGCGCGTGCGGCGCGCGGGCAGGTCACCGTCCCGCCCGACCTCGCCGCCATCGTCGAGACCGGCCTCGCCCGCCGTGCCGCGGAGCTCATCGGCTTCGCGCGACGTGCGGGCGAAGCTGTCGCCGGTTTCGGCAAGGTGCGCGACTGGCTGGAGCAAGGGCGGTGCGGGCTGCTGGTTCAGGCCTGCGACGGAAGCGACGAGGAACGTCGGCGTCTCCGGAGCGGGTTCGCCGTCGTCGGCGAAGACGAGCCGAGGAAGGAGGAGACCGTGGCCCCGGTGGAGGCGGCGACGGTCGGACGGGGCGGCAGGACGGTGAAGGTGGTGGCGCCGCTCGATGCGGCGACCCTGGGCGCGGTGTTCGGCCGCGACCATATTGTGCATGTGGCGATCGCGCCCGGCCGTCTCGCCGGATCGATCGCCACGG
>CAXUBA010000098.1:0-10353 GCA_964249205.1 uncultured Acetobacteraceae bacterium
GTCGCCGGCTCGGTCGATCTCGAGATGTCGGGGCGCCCCCGACGGCCCTGCTGGTCGGGCCGGAAGGCGGCTTCTCCCCGGTCGAGCTTGACGTCCTTCTCGCGCGCCCTTTTATCCAGCCCGTGTCGCTCGGGGCGCTCGTGCTCCGGGCCGAGACGGCGGTCGCTTCCGGCCTGGCC
The DNA here is from genome assembly GCA_964249205.1 of uncultured Acetobacteraceae bacterium. Lineage (GTDB taxonomy): Bacteria > Pseudomonadota > Alphaproteobacteria > Acetobacterales > Acetobacteraceae > CAXTPV01. Next base: position 180 of record CAXUBA010000098.1, read on the forward strand.
CTGCTGGGCGCCGAACGAGAGCCGAGCGACGGGAGCCGCGTCTTGAGCCAAGGGTCCGATGTCGAACCCGGGTGAGGCCGACACCACCCCGGTCACCTCGATCGAGCAGCTCGCCGACCATCTCCGCGCGGGCGGCAAGCCTCGCGACGCTTGGCGGATCGGCACCGAGCACGAGAAGTTCGGCTTTTCCCGTCGCGACCGGCGCCCGCTGCCGTATCGGCCGGCGGGCATCGAGGCGGTGCTGGAAGGGCTCTCCCCGCTCGGCTGGACGCGGATCGAGGACGAAGGAACGCTGATCGGCCTCACGCGCGACGGCCGGTCGATCTCGCTCGAACCCGGCGGACAGCTCGAACTCTCGGGCGCGCCGGTCGGGACGCTCGATGAGACCGCGCGCGAGATGCGGTCGCATTTCGAGGAGCTCCGCGAGGCGTCCGACCCGCTCTTCGTCGGCTTCGCGCCGCTCGGCTTCCATCCGTTGGCGCGCCGCGACGACATGCCGCTCATGCCGAAGAGCCGCTACGGCATCATGAAGCGCTACATGCCGACGGTCGGCACGATGGGTCTCGACATGATGTTCCGCACCTGCACGGTGCAGGTAAACCTCGACTTCGGCGACGAAGCCGACATGGTGCGGAAGATCCGTGTCTCGTCGCTGCTCCAGCCGGTCGCGACCGCGCTGTTCGCGAACTCGCCGTTCACCGAAGGTCGGCCGAACGGGTTCCTGTCCTACCGCGCCCAGGTCTGGACCGACGTCGACAACGCGCGGTCGGGCATTCCCGAGTGCCTGTTCGAGGACGGGTTCGGCTTCCGTCGCTATGCCGAGTGGATGCTCGACGTGCCGATGTATTTCGTCGCGCGCGACGGCGCGTTGCGCGACGTCGCCGGGGCGTCGTTCCGGCGTTGGATGGCGGGCGAGGAGTTGCGTCTCGCCGACACGCACCCGACGATGGGCGACTGGGCGGACCACCTCACCACCGCCTTTCCGGACGTCCGGCTGAAGCGCTTTCTCGAGATGCGCGGCGCGGATGCGGGTTCGGAGGCGATGATGCTGGCGCAGTCGGCGCTCTGGGTCGGGATCCTCTACGACGAGGCGGCGCTCGCGGCGGCGGAGCGGCTCCTCGCGCGGCACCCCTGGCGCGACTGGGTGGCGACGCGTGCCGCGGTCCCTCCTCGCGGCCTCGCGGTCGAGATCGGCCGGGGGACGCTCCGCGACATCGCGCGCGACATGGTGACGATCGCACGCGACGGACTCCGGGCGCGCGGCTTCGGCGAGGATCGTTTCCTGCTGCCGCTCGAGGAGATTGCGGCCGGCGGTCCGACGCAGGCGGAACACTGGCTCCGGCGTTACGAGACGGTCTGGAAGGGCGACGCGTCCCGGATCCTCACGGAGCAAGCCGTCTGAACGGAGGCCGGTTCGCCTCGCCGCCCCATCAATTCCTGCGCCGGCCACGTTCAGGGTAGCCTCGGACCGTTTCTCGTGATCCCGGCGTACGGCTTTCTCTCGGCCCGTTCGCGCCCGCGTCCGGCGTCACGCTGGTCATCCCAGCGCCGGCGTCGCTCGCGGCAGGCTGGCGGCCCGAGCGGGCGTCCGCCGCAATGTCAGCTCCGGCGGTTCGGTGTCGCGTTTGGGACGAGGTAGCGGTCGAACCAGGCGAGCGTGCGGCGGCTGGCGTCGGCCCAGTCCTTCGGGTCGCTCATGCCGTGCCCCTGGCCCGGATAGACGACGAATTTCGTCGGCACGCCGAGAGTGCGGAGCGCGTGGTAGAACTCCTCGGTCTGGGGCATCGGGCATTCGACGTCGGCCGAGCCGACATATTCGAACGTCGGCGTCTTCACGTGCGTGATGAAGTCGATCGGCGACGAGCGCGCGTAGACTGCGGGATCCGCGTAGACGGTATTTCCGAAGAACGGGAGCATCCAGGTGTCGATGCCGTTCTCGCCGTAGTAGGACAGCCAGTCCGAGATGCCCGCGCCGGCGACGGCCGCCTTGAAGCGGTCGGTCTGCGTCACCGCCCACATGGTCATGTAGCCGCCGTAGGAATAGCCGGTGAGGCCGAGGCGCGCGTCGTCGACCGGTGCCGCGTGCTCGACGGCGTCGATCCCGGTCAGGATGTCGCGAAGATCGCCGTGGCCGAAATCGCGGACGTTGGCGCTGGCGAACCGCTCCCCCTCGCCGAACGATCCGCGCGGGTTCGGCAGGAAGACGTCGTAGCCCGCACGGGTGAGGAACAGGGCGAAGCCGTCCGGCGTCTGGAACTCCGGCGTCCAGGCCGCCGACGGGCCGCCATGCACCTCGACGATCATCGGCCGCTTGCCCGGCACGGCGGGTTTCGGCGTGAGAAGCCAACCCTGCAGGTCGAAGCCGTCGTCCTGCCAAGTGACGCTTCGCACGGTGATCGGCGCGGTCGCGGCGGTGTTGAAGCTCGTCAGTGCGCGCCAGGCCCCGGACGGTCCGGCGTCGAGCGGGCGTGCGTCGAGCTCGGGCGCGACCGAGAACGACTGCAGGCTTCCCGCGACCATCCCGCCACCGCACGCGAACCCGTCGTCCCAGCCGTTGCGGAGCGACGAGGCGCCCGACCAGACGACCGAAGGCGCCGCCGACGGTGCGCCGAAGCGGAGCAGCTCGGTGTCCGCGCCCGCGAGCGCCGTCGCGACCGGCGCCGCGCCGCCGCAGCGTGTTTCGAGATGCGTGACGCTGCCGTGGCTGCCGGGCGTGAGGTCGACGGGCGTCCCGCCGTCGAGCGGAAGGCGGTAAGCGTCGCCGCCGGTCGAGCTGAAGTCGCTCATGATGCCGCCGATGAAGTAAACGGCGCTGCCGTCACCAGACACCGACGGATCGGCGAGCTGCTCCGACTGCGGCGGCGCGTAGAGGACGTGGGCCCCGTGGTCGTCGAACGCGTAGAGCTTTGCAATCCACCAGTTGTCGTCACCGTTCCCGGGCGACGCGGTTCCGACGAAGCGCGCGGCGCCGGCGGCATCGGGGCGGATGTCGTACTGGTAGATGTAGAGGCCGGGCGGCGAATGGAACACGAGGTGGCCGTTGCGGACGGTCGCGATCCGCTGCTCGTCCTCGGCGGTCCCGATCTCGCCGACGAGCGCCGCGCCGGCCGCGGTCGCACCGACCTCCTTGTGCGCGCCGACGGTCGCCAGGACCACGAGCGTGCCGTCGGGCCCGAAGCGGAGCCCGTCGAGCGTCCCCTTGAGGCGGAGAACGGTCCGGAGCCGGTCACCCTCGGCTGAAACGCGCTCGATCGCGCGCGTACCGTCGTCGCCGTTCTTCAGCACGAAGGCGAGATCGCCGTCCGGCGCGAAGGCGAGCGAGGATGGAACGCAGCCCGACCCCGAGCAGGGCAGCCGGACTGGACGGTCGGTGCCCGTGCCGTCGGTGTGACGGATCACGATCTCACGGACGGGTCGCGCCGACGGATCGGCGGGCTCGTTCCATTCGATGCTGGCGACCGATCGTCCGTCCGCCGAGACGGCGATCGTGCCGAAGGCGTGAAGCCCGTGCGGCGCATCGACGGCGAAAGCCGGCGTCGCGACCGAGAGAAAGAGAATGGACAGGAGCGAACGCGTCACGACCGATGGCACCGTCTGCGTATCCTTCGAGGATCCGCGATGCGATACGGGCGCGCGACCGCTCCTGTCCAGCGTCAACCGGTCAGGATGCGGCCGGTTCCTGTAGCCACAGGATCGAGGTGACGCCGCGCGGATAGTATTCGCTGCCAAAACCGCTTCCGTATTCGATCTGATCGCGGAACGCATACAGCGCGCTGATCGTCCTCGTTTCCGGATTGAAAGTGGTGTTGGCGAGCCACTTGACCGATGTCGCGTCGGCCACGTCCGTGTTGGGGCGGATCGGCAACTGGAGGATCTGCCGCCCGACATACTCATTGAGGAAGATCTTCGACAACCATGTGTTCGCACTCCGGCTGTCGAGCTGCCACCCGTTGTCGCTGGTCAGGCAGAGACCCGGGACGAGAACCGTCGTCAGGTGTTTCGCCAGCGCCTGAACGTAGGTTCCATAGAGACCGTTCGGCGAGACCGCGTCCGCGCGGCCGGCGAGATAGGGATAGACCAAACCCTCGACCACCGGGATGATCGGGATGCTCTCGCCGTTGTAGACGTTCGACGCGATGTAGCCCGCGCTGGTCATGAACGACGTGATCTTCGCCTGTTCGAAGGCCTGCGCGGCGAGATCGAGGCGACCCGAGAGAGCCAGCAGGCCTTCAAGGATGACGTAGCCCGCCCGGTATTTGCCGCCGAGATAGGTGTTGCCAACGGCTTCGGTCAGCCCGGGACCGACGCTGTCGTAGGTGGTGATCTCGCAGCCGGTGCCGACCTTGCTGCTGTTGAAGCTCTCGATCCCGTCCCGGAGCGACGAATCCGGGTCGTCGCGGTTCGACATGCTCGAGAGGATCGCCTCGAACGTGCTCTTGCTATTTTCGAAGAATGTCAGATCGTTGGTCTGCGCGACGTAGACGCCCGCGATCAGGATCCAGTTGACGAGTTCCTCGCCGTCTGGAACGAGAACGTTCCGCCCACGTTTGGCGCTCGTAGTTGGAGCTTCCGTTCGGGGAAAACACCGGCCACTGGCCCATGTCGTGGGTGAACGCCATGCCGCCGGCGCCGGTCATCGTCGCGCCCGTCTCGACGGTGTCGATATACGAGTAGTATTGGTTCGAGCGATCGAGGACGTTCCGCACCGTCCAAGGATTCATGCCAATCTCGAAGAACTGCTGATCGACTGACAGGTCGAACGTGTTCATGTACTGATACTGGCCTTCGAGATTGACCCACCAGGGCGAACCGTCGGTGTCGAGAAGCAGCGTCGTGTTGCCGTAATACGAATGGATCGCCTGCGACAGGAGGAACTTCTGGTTCGCGGTGATCGCGGCGTTGTCGACGAACTTGTTGTCCGCCGCGAATGAGCTCACCCGGGCTGGCAGGTTCGTGGTCGCTTTCGCCACCACGGCTTCGAGGCTGTCGTAGTGCTGGGTGTACCAGAACGGAAGCGAACGCTGACCGGACGTCACCGCGCCGCCCTGATAGAAGCAAAGCGCGAAGCGGATCGTTTCCTTCGTGCCAGGTGCCACCGTGACCGCGATTCCGCCGACGTCTCCGGCGCCGAAGTCGTGCGCCATGGCGGCGGCGATGCTTGCGGCGGTGAACGGGATTGCGTCCGCCCGCGCGGTCGCGATCGCGGTCTGCCCGCGGCCGTTCGGGAAGGCGACGGCCGGAACGGAGGTGCCGAGGACCGACGCGCTCCCGGCGCCGACGGCGAACACGGCGGTGATCTCGCTGCCGCCCGCGGTGTTGTCGACGACCATCTCGGCGAAGATCGCGGGGAGCAGGACGTCCTCGATCGGGTGCTTGCCGCTGCTGGAGATGTCGAGCAACTGACCCTTCGGCAGCAGCGGCGAGATCGTGCCGGTCTGCTCGCCGGTCGGATCCGGGATGGAGCGGACGGGCGAGAACAGCGTGAAGCTGAAGTCGGGCGTCGTGAACTGATCGCTCGCGACACGGAAGTCGCGCGTGATCGCCGTGTCCGAATAGACGGTCAGCTCCGGATTGGTGGTGGTGTCGAAGAACGGCAGGCCGACCGCCTCGCCGTTCTTGAGAACGCCGATGAATGTGCTCTGCGTTCCGGGCAGCTTCTGCTGGAGACCGAACCCGCCGTTGGCGCCCTTAAACCCGAGCGTGAAGGTCGAGTAGGCGCCTATCGGCGAGTGGTGAGCGTTGAAGAACTGCTCGGCCGGCGTGAACGAGGCGGTGGGATCGATCGCGGCGCTCGCGTCCGCGGCGAAGGCGTGACGGAGCGGGCTGGACGCGAATGCGAGCCCGGCGCCCGCGAGTGCACTCGTGCGCAGCACGGTGCGACGCGTCGCGTCGAGCGGCTTCTTGTCGATCATGGTGTTTCCTCCGACGGCTTTGCCGCCTGGTTATGGAACCGCCCCAATGAGGCACGTGCCTCATCGGCGGTCGGCAAACCTTCCGCCGGTCGCCGAAACCGCCAAGACCTTTCCGCTGCCTCAGGCGCCGCCAATCGACGCCAAAAGGCGCCCATCCCCCGCAGGACGGGCGCCTTCACGTTTGCGCGATGCTGTGAGCGGGGCGCCCGTGCCCGTTTGCCGACGCTCAAGCGGCGCCCGCGACGACCTCGAACACCTGGAGCGACCGGTCGGCCAGCTTGCAGAGATCGCCGAAACCGAACGGACCCGTCCCTTCCTTCTCGTCCGGATTGGCCGTGTCCACCAGCCGGATCCAATGGCGCCCGTCGCTGACCGACGGCAGCTTGAAATCGACGGGCTCGTAGTGCGCGTTGATCAGGATGAGAACCGTGACGTCGTCGCCGCGCCGCCGAATCCCGGTCTCGCGCGCGCGGCCGTCGAGAAGGACGCCGAAACAGCGCGCGTTCCCGTCGGACCAATTTCCTTCGTCCATCTCGGATCCGTCCGGTGCGACCCAGGTCACGTCCTTGATGCCGAGATCCTCGTCGACGCGGGCCGTCAGCCAGCGCGCACGGTGGAGCACGCGCGCACGGTTCCGGAGACGGGAAATCCTGCTGACGAAACGAACGAGACTCTCGCCCTTGTCCTTGATGTCCCAATCGAGCCAGGAGATCTCGCTGTCCTGGCAGTAGGCGTTGTTGTTGCCGTCCTGCGTACGGCCGAATTCGTCGCCGGCGAGCAGCATCGGCGTTCCGCGCGAAAGAAGCAGCGTCGCGAGCGTGTTGCGGATCATGCGCTCGCGAAGACCGTTGACGCCGGGATCGTCGGTCGGACCTTCGGCGCCGCAGTTCCACGAGTGATTGTTACTGTTGCCGTCGCGGTTGTTCTCACCGTTCGCCTCGTTGTGCTTCTCGTTGTAGGACCACGTGTCGTTCAGCGTGAAGCCGTCGTGCGCCGTCACGAAGTTCACGCTCGACCAGGACGGGCGGCCACGATGGTTGAAGAAGTCAGCGCTGCCGGTCAGCCGCGTCGCGAAGTCGCCGAGCAGGTCGGGATCACCCTTCCAGAAGGAGCGCACCGTATCGCGGTAACGGTCGTTCCACTCGGCCCAGCCGGGCGGAAAACCGCCGACCTGATAACCGCCGGGGCCACAGTCCCAGGGCTCGGCGATCAGCTTCACGCCACTCAGGACGGGATCCTGCCCGACCGCGCGAAGGAAGCCGCTCTGCTGGTCGAAACCGTACGGCTCGCGCGCCAGGATGGTGCCGAGATCGAAGCGGAACCCGTCGACATGCATCTCGGTGACCCAGTAGCGGAGACTGTCCGTCACCATCTGGATCACGCGCGGGTGGCTGAGATTGACGGTGTTCCCCGTCCCCGTGTCGTTGATGTAGTAGCGCTTCTGGTCGGGCAGCAGCCGGTAGTAGCTCGCGTTGTCGATGCCCTTGAACGACAGCGTCGGGCCGAGTTCGTTGCCTTCGGCCGTATGATTGTAGACGACGTCGAGGATGACTTCGAGGCCGGCGTCGTGCAGCCGGGCGACCATCTCCTTGAACTCGGCGAACGCGAAATCCGGCACCGACGCGTAGCGGCGTGCGGGCGAGAAGAACTGGATAGTGTTGTAGCCCCAGTAGTTCTTGAGGCCCTTCTCGACGAGATAGTCGTCGTCGAGAAACATGTGGACCGGCAGGAGCTCGACAGCCGTCACCCCGATCCGCTTCATGTGCCGGATGCTTTCCGGCGAGGCCAGTCCGCGATAGGTGCCGCGCAGGTCCTCGGGTATCTCGGGATGCCGCATCGTGTAGCCGCGCACGTGCGTCTCGTAGACGATCGTCCGCTCCCAGGGTGTTCTCGGATGCCGGTCGTCGCCCCAGGAGAACGCGGAATCGACCACGCGGCACTTCGGCATGAGGTGCGCGCTGTCGCGCTCGTCGAACGACAGATCCTTGTCGGGATCGCCGATCGTGTAGCCGAAGAGCTCGGGTCCCCATTTCAGGTTGCCGACGATCGCCTTCGCATATGGGTCGAGGACGAGCTTGTTCGGATTGAACCGGTGACCGCTTTCCGGCTCGTAGGGCCCGTGCACGCGGTAGGCGTAGATGGTGCCGGGACGCGCGTCGGGCAGGAAGCCGTGCCAAACCTCGTTCGTGTATTCCGGCAGCGTGACGCGACCGATCTCGGTCTCGCCGGCCTCATCAAACAGGCAGAGCTCGACCTTCGTCGCGTTCGCGGAGAACAGCGAGAAATTCACGCCGAGGCCGTTCCAGACCGCCCCGCGCGGATGCGGGCGTCCTTCGGTCACACGGAAGCTGTTCGAAGGCATGGTTCGACCTCGGGCACGGATGGGGGCGCGCGGACATGGCCCGGCGCCGTTACCACGCCGGAGCGGCGTCCGGGTTGCACGCCGGCGCCGAACCAGGGAGAGGCGCGTCCTAGGGTGATGTCGGGAGAACCGCCGCCCGGATGTTGACGGGCGACGGGATGAGGTGCGCTTCGGCGAAGGCATCCGCGACTTTCTGCTGCGCCGCGATCGCCGCGTCGTCCATCGGTGCGGCGCCGTTGCCCATGCGACGGAGCGCGACCTCGACCACCGGCGCGGGCAGCCCGACGCTCGGCGCGATGGCGGCCGCGGCCGCCGCGGGATCCGCCTTGATCCGTCGGTCGGTCGCGGCGAGCTCGGCGATCACGGTCCTGACGAGGTCTGGATGCGACCGCGCGAAGGCGCGTGTCGCGAGATAGAACTCGTGGTTGTCGACCAGGCCGTGCCCGTCACGGAGCACCCGCGCGCCGAGCTGGACCTCGGCGGCCGCGAAATAGGGATCCCAGATCGCCCAGGCGGCGAGGCTGCCGGTCTCGAAGGCGGCGCGGCCGTCGGGCGGCGTCAGGTAGACGCTGTTCACCGCGGACCACGGAAGATGCGCCTCGGCCAGCGCCTTGAGCACGAGATACTGGACGTTCGAACCGCGATTGAAGCCGATTGTCTTGCCGCGGAGATCGGCGACGCTCCGGATCGGGCTGCCTTTCGGCACCAGGATCGCCTCCCCGCCCGGCGCGGAGGGCTCCACCCCCGCGTAGACGAGGTCGGTCCCGGCGACCTGCGCGAAGATCGGCGGCGTTTCGCCAGCGTCTCCCATGTCGAGGGCGCCGGCGCCGAGCGCCTCCATCAGCTGCGGACCGGCAGTGAAGAGCTTCCAGGACACTATGCCGCCGTGCGGCGCAAGCGCGTGCTCGAGCAGCCCACTTTCCTTCAGCAGGATCATGGTACCGTATTTCTGGTAGCCGATCCGGACGGTCGTCGCGCCGGCATGGGCGGGAATGGCGAGACCGGCCAGCCCGGCGAGCACCGTAAACCACGATCGCAGAACGCGCATAAGCCTCTCTCCCGGCATAACGGCGGACAATCTGGCGAGAACCCGCGGCGGCGGGAAGGGCGCCTCGGTCGGCCACGTCTCGTCGCGGCGGACCCGCCGCCACAGCGATACGGAGGCGACCCACGGGCGCGCAAGAAAGCGCATGACAAGGGTGCCGACGCGCGTCAGTCACTCCCTGTCCCAGCCCGGAGCCAGCATGATTGACCCGTCCCGACCGGTCTCCGCCGTCGCCGTCTTCTGCGGCGCCCGCCTCGGCCATGATCCCGCGATCGCGGACGCGATGCGGCGCCTCGGCGCAGGGCTCGCGTCGCGCGAGATCGGCCTCGTCTATGGCGGCGGCCGGGTCGGGCTCATGGGCGTGCTCGCCGACGCTGTGCTCGAAGGCGGCGGCCGGGTGGCGGGGATCATTCCGGAGTTCCTGAGCGCCCGCGAGGTTGCGCACGACCGGGTGGCGGACCTCACCGTCACCGACAGCATGCACACCCGCAAGCGCCTCATGTTCGAGCGTGCCGATGCCTTCCTCACCATGCCGGGCGGGCTCGGGACGTTCGACGAAACGATCGAGATCATCACCTGGCGTCAGCTCGGCCTGCATCGCAAGCCGATCGGCCTCGTCGATGTCGGCGGGTGGAGCCGGTCGCTCGTGTCGGTGTTCGAAGACGCCATCCGAGGCGGGTTCGCCGACGCGTCGACACGCGACCTCTTCGACGTCCTGCCGGACGTGGACGCGGCGCTCGACTGGCTCGGCCGGATCGAGGCGGGCGACCGGGTCGCGGAGGTCGGCGCGCGGGTCTGATCGCGGAGGCGCCCGCCTGCCGCGGCGCCGTTCCCGGCGCCGCGCGGTCCTTGCAC
>CAXUBA010000099.1:0-3993 GCA_964249205.1 uncultured Acetobacteraceae bacterium
CTTCCGAAGGGCGCGCCCCCGCCGGCCGCCGTGATGGGCGTGATCTCGGTGCCCGACATCATGCGGACTTCGACCGCAGCCGAGCAGGTGCAGAAGGTCCTCGGCGCCCGGCGCGACAAGCTTCAGGCCGACGTTCAGAAGGAGCAGATGGTCTGGCGCGACATGCAGCAGTCGCTGCAGGACAGCAAGGGCCAGTCCGCCGAGCAGATCCGGGGACGCGAGCGCACGCTCCAGGAGCGCGTGATCAACGCGCAGCGCGACTTCAAGAACCGCGAGCGGATCATCCAGGAAGCGGCGCAGGTGGCGCTCGGGCAGATCGAGCGCGAACTCGTGCAGGTGATCCGGCAGGTCGCGGCCTCGAAGGGCATGAACCTCGTGCTGCACCAGGAGCAGGTCGCGCTCAACGTCCAGGGCTTCGACATCACCCAGGAAGTGTCAAACCAGCTGAACGCCGTGCTGCCCTCGGTCTTCATCCCGGCCGAGGGGGTCGAGCCCGCGCAGCTCGCTACGTCGGGAACGTTCCCTACGACCGCAAGCGTCGCCGCGGCCGTCGGCGCGCCGACTATGAATGCCGGCGTGCCGACAGCGGCGGCGTCCGCCGGCAAGTAGACGACGCGGCGGCGATGGACGGGTCGGCTACCTTCCCGGGCGATCCCCGCTTCTACGCGTCGAGCGGCCCGCAGGACGCCGCCTCCCTCGCGGCGCGTGTCGGGGCGACGATCCTGCCGCCGGCGGACGGGCGTCTGATCCCGCCGCTGGTCGGGGTCGCGCCGCTCGGCGCGGCCGCGCCAGACCGCGTGAGCTTCCTCGACAACCGGAAATACGCGGCCGATCTCGCGCGCACGGTGTCGGGCGCGGTGATCGTCACGCCGGCGCTGGCCGACGGGCGACCGGACAGCGCCGCGGCGATCGTGACGGCGGAGCCCTACCTCGCCTGGGCACGGATCGCGCAGCTCTTCCATCCGAAGCCGGCGCTCCGGCCAGGCGTCGACGGGAGAGCCGTGGTGGCGCCCGAAGCCTCGGTCGATCCCGCGGCCGAGATCGCGGCGCTCGCGGTGGTGGGCGCCGGGGCCCTTATCGGCGCGGGCACGCGGATCGGCGAAGGCGCGGTGATCGGCGCCGGCGTGGTCATCGGGCGCTACTGCCGGATCGAGCCAGGCGTCACCGTCAGCCACGCGATCCTCGGCGATCGGGTGACGCTGCACCCGGGCGCGCGGATCGGCCAGGAAGGGTTCGGCTTCGCGGTCGGACCCGCGGGTTTCACGACCGTGCCGCAGCTCGGCCTCGTCCGGATCGGCGACGACGTCGAGATCGGCGCGAACGCGACGGTGGACCGCGGATCGGCGGCGGACACGGTGATCGGCGCGGGCTCGCGCCTCGACAATCTGGTGCAGATCGGGCACAACACGCGGCTTGGACGGTGCTGCGTGATCGTGGCGCAGGCGGGCATCTCGGGTTCGACGACGCTCGATGATTTCGTGACGGTGGCGGCACAGGCCGGGCTGACGGGTCATCTCCGGATCGGCGCCCGCGCGCGGATCGGTGCCCAGGCCGGGGTGATGGGGGATGTTGAAAGCGGGGCCGACGTGGTCGGAAGCCCGGCGATCGGCGTTCGCGAGTTTTTTCGGGGCGTCGTGACGCTGCGGAAATTGGCCCGACGGTCCCAGGCTCCTGATCAGGACGGAACCGGGAGCGCCGCCGAGGGCAGGGGTGTGGGTTGATGGACGGGACGAGCGGCGAGGTTGAAACGGCGGAGGACGCGCGATCGGCGGACGGTCGAGCGACCCAGCGTCGGATCGATGTCGTCGACATCGCCCGGATCATGCAGGCGATCCCTCATCGCTACCCGTTCCTGCTGATCGACAAGCTGGTCGATGTCGAGCTCGACCGGTGCGCCATCGGCATCAAGAACGTGACGGTGAACGAGCCGTTCTTTCCCGGCCATTTTCCGCAGCGTCCGGTGATGCCCGGCGTGCTTCTGGTGGAAAGCATGGCGCAGACCGCGGCGACGCTCGTGGTGCTGACGCTCGGTGCCGCCTTCGAGGGCAAGCTCGTCTATTTCATGACCGTGGAGCACGCGAAGTTCCGCCGCCCCGTCGTGCCGGGCGATCAGCTCAGGATCCATGTCGAAAAGGACCGCAACCGCGGCAACGTGTGGCGTTTCCGAGGGGTGGTTCGGGTCGAGGGACAATCGGTCGCGGAGGCCTCGTTCTCCGCGATGATCATGGATGGGTCACCCGCGACGCCGTCGTGACGCGTCGCGTCGGCGTCCAGGTAACCTCTCGAAACACGCCTTCATTTGGCGACACGCGGGCGGCTCGTTAGCTTCGAGCTCCGCCGCCCGACCGAAGGAACGGATTTGCCCCTGGCGATCGACGCCGACGCCGCGACCGGCGCCACTGTCCACCCTCTCGCGATTGTCCATCCCGGTGTACGGCTGGGACGTGGCGTTTCGATCGGTCCCTGGTGTCAGGTCGGCGCCGACGCGTCGATAGGCGACCGGACGCGACTGGTGTCGCACGTGGTGGTGGATGGTGTCACCGCGATCGGCGCCGACTGTGTCGTCTACCCGTTCGCGACCGTCGGGCTGCCGCCGCAGGACCTCAAGTATCGCGGCGAGCCGACGCGAACGACGGTCGGCGACCGCACCGTGATCCGCGAGCACGTCACCATCCATCGCGGGACCGCGACGGGAACCGGGATCACGCGGGTCGGCGACGACTGCCTCCTGATGGCGGTGGTGCACGTGGCGCACGACTGCGACATCGGCGACGACGTCATCATCGCGAACAACGTCGTGATGGGCGGCCACGTCACCATCGGGCGTGGTGCGCGCGTGATGGGGTCGGCGGCACTCCACCAATTCGTCCGGATCGGGCGCGGCGCCGTGGTCGGCGGCGTCGCCGGCGTCGAGCGCGACGTGATCCCGTTCGGGTCCGTGCTCGGCAACCGGGCAAGGCTGGTCGGCCTCAACTGGGTGGGCCTCCGCCGAAGCGGTCTCGCGCCGACGGCGATCCAGGACCTCCGTCGCGCGCTTCGCATCCTGTTCCCGCGCGTGGGCACGTCGGTGCCCTTCAGCGAGCGATTGGCCGCGGTACGGACGGACTTCGCGGACGATCCGCGCGTCGCCGAGATCGTCGCCTTCATCGACGCGGACAGCCGACGCGGGCTCGTGCCCGCGGCACGACTTGCCGAAGACGACGAACCCGACCAGCCCTGACCGCGACGCGTTGCCGGACGATGAGGGGATGACGGTCGGGATCCTTGCCGGCGGCGGTCCGCTGCCTGGTCGGGTCGCCGATGCGGTCCGCCGGTCCGGCCGCGACGTCTTCGTGATCGCCTTCGAAGGCGCCGCCGATCCCGCGGTCGTGTCACCTTTCCCGCACGTCTGGGCGCGACCGGCAGCGGCGGGGCGGATCCTCGCCGCGCTTCGCGAGCGGGGCTGCCGCGACCTCGTCCTGATCGGGCCAGTGCGGCGTCCGGCGTTCCGTGATCTCAGGCCCGACGCGGAAGGGGCACGGCTGCTGGCGCGACTCGGACGCGCGTTCTTTTCGGGCGACGACGGGCTGCTGGGCGCGATCGTCCGCGTGCTCGACGCCGAAGGGTTCCGGGTGCTCGGCGCGCACGAGTTCCTCCGCGACGGCATCGCCGCAGGCGGCGGCGTCGCGGCCGAAGGCGTCCTCGGCCGGCACGCACCGGACGACGCCGCGCGCGCGGATGTCGAGCGCGCGGTCGCAACGCTTCGCCTGACGGGCGACGCGGATGTCGGGCAGGCGTGCGTCGTCCAGGCCGGAGCGGTGCTCGCCCTGGAAGCGATCGAGGGCACCGACCGGATGCTCGGCCGGGTCGGCGGGCTGGCGCTCGCCGGACCGGGCGGCGTCCTCGTCAAGATGCCGAAACCGCGTCAGGACCGGCGGGCCGACCTGCCGACGATCGGTCCGGACACGGTGCGCGCCGCCGCCGCCGCAGGGCTCCGCGGGGTCGCGGTGGCGG
>CAXUBA010000099.1:4003-10203 GCA_964249205.1 uncultured Acetobacteraceae bacterium
CCGGCCTCACGCTCGTCACCGATCCTGCCGCCACGATCGAAACCGCCGACGGGCTTGGGCTGTTCGTATGGGGACTTCCATACGGACGGACGGACATGGCGCCGCTCGTCCGGGATCCAGGGGACGACACGATGAGCTCATATCTTCACACCATGGTCCGGGTGCGGGACCTCGAACGCAGCGTCCGCTTCTACACCGGGCTTCTCGGCATGCGGGAAATCCGCCGGAACGAAGTACCTGACGGCCGCTACACACTCGCGTTTGTCGGGTTTGACGATAACGCGCACGGCCAGGCGGAGATCGAGCTGACCTACAACTGGGACCAGGCGACCGACTACGAGGTGGGCAGCGGATTCGGTCACTTCGCGGTCGGCGTGCCCGACGTCGCGGCGGCGTGCGAGCACGTCCGCACGGGAGGAGGCAAGGTGACGCGCGAAGCGGGGCCGGTGAAGTTCGGCACGACCGTCATCGCGTTCGTCGAGGATCCCGACGGCTATAAGATCGAGCTCATCGAGCGGGCTTGAGCGTCGGCCGCAGCGGCGGCCTGCTCGCACCTCCTCGCGCGATCGTCTTGTGCTCTGCAATAACACGTTTCCTCTGTTACGTGTTCGTTGTAACAAGATCCTGGAACGGGAGCCCGCCGGGATGCAGGAACAGCCGCGACGCGGCGAGCAGGGGTCAAGGTTGGAAAACGGGGTGACGTCGCGCGACATTCCGCACGACGCGTCGGCTGAGGAAATGCGGCTCGCGGGCGCGCGGATCAGGACGGTCCGACGCGCCCGAGGTCTGACGCAGGAAGAACTCGCCGTGGCGACGGGCGTTTCGCGCAGCGCCGTCGCGCAGTGGGAAACTGGACGGGCCGGCTGCGGCAGCCGGTTGCGGGTGATTGCGGCCGCGCTCGACGTTCCGCTGCGCGAGTTGCAGACGACGCGCGGGACCGGGCGGACGCCGGCCGAGGATCGGCCGATCACCGCGTCGGAACAGGAGTTCGTGCGCCTGCTTCGCCTGCTGGACGGGGACGATCAGGCGTGTCTCCTCCAGCTTGCCCGACGTCTCGCGATGCCCTCGGTGATCGATGCCGGACACGAAGCCGTTTCGTCGTCTTCTTCGTCGCTGCGTGGCGGAGCCGAACGAAGGCTGGCGCGTTCAGTGCGCTAGGGTCCGGCTTCGCCGCGATCCGACACAATGGCTTCGCGATTCCGCCGTCCCGGAGCGAGCGGGCGCCGGACTCGGGGCCGCACCGTGTATGGAAGGCTTGTATGAGCGGCGGACACACCGGCATGGCGTTGACCGCCGTGCCTTCTCTTGGCGGCAACGCCGAAACGGAACTCGAACACGCGCTTGAGCGCCTGCAGGCGGGACGCGGCTTGCTGGTCCGGCTCGCCGACCTCATGGGCGGCGCGGTCGACCGGGTCGGCCTGCTTGGTGCGCGCGGGCTCGGCGTTCCGGCGCCAGTTCAGGAGAAGCTGCGCGGGATTGCCGAAGCCGCGATCGGACGTGCCTTCGACATCGCCGTGCTCGGGTTGCGCGACGGCGCCGCGATCCGCGAACACAACGACCGGCTCGCCGGACGGATCAGCCAGGCCGCCGTGGTGGCGGCCGGCGTGATCGGCGGCATGTCCGGTCTCACCTTCTTCCTTCCCGATGTCGGGTTCACCACGATCGCGATCATGCGCGAGATCGCCCGCATCGCGCGGGAGGAGGGTGAGGACCTCTCGACCGCCGAGGCGCGGCGCGCCTGCCTCGAAGTCTTCGCCCTGAAGGGGATCGGCAACGAGGGGGGCGAAAGCGAACTCGGCTACTTCTCGGCCCGCATGCTGATGCGCGGGACGCCGATGGTGATGATGGTCGGCGAGGTCGCGTCACGCTATGGCATGGCGCTGGGGCGCAAGATGTCGCTGCAGATGATCCCGGTCGCCGGCGCGCTCTGCGGGGCGTCGCTCAACGCAGCGTTCCTCGCGCACTATCAGGAACTCGCGCGTGCCCATTTCACCATCCGGCGCCTTGAGCGCGCGCACGGAGCCCGCGTTTACGAGGTGGCTGAGGCGATCCGGTCACGACTAGCGGCACGTGTCGCGACCACGTGAGGCGCAGCGCACGCGTCGGCTCGTGATGCCTGTCGCGGTTCCGACCTGATCAGTGCCCGCGAGACGATCCGATTGACGCCGTCCGCCCGGATTGCGGCCGCGATTGCGCTTCTTGACGCGATTGACGCCGCCGGCCGTCGGCCAGCCGACGCCGTCGCGAGCGGCTACTTCCGCGAGCGCCGCTTCATTGGCGGCGGCGACCGGCGGGAGATCGGCCGGATCGTGTGGGACGTGCTGCGACGGCTCCGCCGGCTCGATTGGTGGCTCGAGCGCGCGGGTGTCGACGGGCCGTCCGGGGCGCGGCTGCGCGTCGCCGCTCGGTTGCTGCTCGGCGACGGCGACGAGCGCGGCGAGCGGCTGGACGCGATCCGGCGCCTGTTCGGGGCGGGCGGCCGCTACGGTCCCGGTTCGCTGGACGTTGACGAGGCGCGCGTCCTCGGCTCGCTCGACGGTCACACGCTCATGCATCCCCACATGTCGGACGCGGTCCGGCTCGAAGTGCCGGATTGGCTGATGCCGGAACTCGCCGAGCGTTTCGGCGACGCGCTCGCGGTCGAACTCGAGTCGCTAGGCGACGAGGCACCGCTCGATCTTCGGGTGAATCTCCTTCGCGGGTCGCGTGCCGAGGCAGCGGCGGCGCTGCGACGCGACGGGATCGACACCGTCGAGACGCCGTTCTCGCCATGGGGGCTCCGCGCCGCGCCGCGCCAGATGGTGACCGTGACGGAGACGTTCCGGTCGGGACTGATCGAGATCCAGGACGAGAGCAGCCAGCTGGCGGCGCTCGCGGTCGGCGCCACAGGCGCCATGCGGGTCTGCGATCTCTGCGCGGGCGCGGGCGGCAAGACGCTGGCGATCGCGATGACGATGGGCAACCGTGGGCACCTCGTCGCCTGCGACGTGTCTGCGCCGCGGCTGGAAGGTGCCGTGAAGCGCCTCCGTCGCGCCGGCGTGCACAACGCCGAGCGGCATCTTCTGGTGCCGGGCGACAAATGGGCGAAGCGGCGCGCAGCATCGTTCGACCGCGTGCTCGTGGACGTGCCCTGCACGGGAACGGGCACGTGGCGGCGAAACCCGGATGCGCGGCTGAGGCTGACGCCGAAAGACCTCGACGAGCTTCTGCCGAAGCAGGCGGGGCTGCTCGATCTCGCCGCGGGCCTGGTCAAGCCGGGTGGTCGACTGATCTACGCGACCTGCTCGATCCTGCCCTCGGAAAACGAGCGGCAACTGGCGTCGTTCCGCGCGCGACACCCGTCGTTCACACTGGTCGAGCCGGGATTGCTCGGGCTGCCGTCCGGTCGCGGGATGTTGTCGCTGACGCCGCGGCGACACGGAACCGACGGTTTTTTCGTCGCAGTCCTGGCCAGGGAGGGTTCCGGTCCGGCGTGACCGCCGCCTCCAGACGGGGCTTCCGGAAGCGGCGCCGTCCGCTACTGCGGCGAACCACCCGAGGCGGCGTCCGACGGGCTCATCAGCGAATGCTCCTGCTGGTGGAGCGAGGCGAGTTGCGCGTGCAGGGACGAGGCTTGCTGAAGCTGGGCCGGGGTCAGGATCGCGCGCACGCCGAGCGCGGTCGTGAGCCTCGCCTGATCGAGCGTCGCCCGAAGCTGCTCCTGCTGCTGCAGCAACGGCATCACGTCCGTGCTGCTGACGGAGCCGGTCGAGAACATCGTGGTCTCGATCTGGCCGCTTACCGCGCGGAGCTGCTGGCGCGTGCTCTCGGTCGCCTGACGGTTGGCTTCCATCAGCGCGTGGATCTGCGTCTTCTGCTGCGCGGTCAGGTCGAGCCTGTGCATGATCGCCATGACGTCGTTGCCGCCGCCATGATGCCAGCCTTGCGCGCCGGCACTTGTGACGAGGCCGAACGCCCCGGCCGCGATCACGACGGCGAAGGTCACGGCGCGGAAACCCTGTTTCGAACCCATAATCCTGTCTCCCGGGACGGCGCGACCATCGGCCGTCCGACAAGGAGAAGATCGCGCTCCGCGGTGACCGGCGTGTGGAGGGATCGGTACGGAGTGTAACGCGACGACGCGCCGGCCCTCCCGCGGCCGCTCAGTAGAAGTAGCCGCGCCGATAGCCGAAACCGAAGCCGACGGCTGGGCCGATCACGACGGGAGGACCGTAGGCGTAGGGGCCCGGATAGGGATAGGGCGCGGCCGCCGGCTGCGGCACGGGCACGAAGTTGCCGTAGGCGACCATGCATTGCGCGTAGGTCTGGTCGAAGCGGTGCTGCTGGGCTTCGATCGTCTCGTCTGCGGCGCCCGCGCCGGCGATCCCGCCGAAAGCCAGCCCGGTGCCCGCGCCGATCGCCGCCCCGGCGCCCGGGTTGCCGGCGGCGGCCCCGATCAGTGCACCGGCGCCCGCGCCGACCACCGTTCCGAGCGCCGCCGAGCCGACGCCGTTCGCGGTCGCATTCTGCTGGGCCGTCGCGCCACCGGACGCCTGATAGGCGACGGAGCGGCAGTAGGCGTCCTCGTGCTGGAATTCCGCGTACGACTTCCCTTTGCCGGGAAGCGCCGTGAAGGACGGGGTATCGGGCGGCGGATAGGCGCAGCCGGCGAGGGAAGCGGCCGCGGCGAGGACGACACCTGCCGTCACGAGACGGCGGGCCGTGCGGAACGGATGATCGTTGTTCATGGCTGTTTCCCAAACTGGATCGTGTCGGCCCTTCCTTCAACATCCGGCTTGAGCCGGTGGCGCGTCACGAACGATCTCGCAACGCCGGAGACTGTATCAGCCGCGCGCTCAGGGCCCGATCGTGCGGATCGCGTCCACGCCGGCGGCCAGCAGATGGAGCAGGTCCGGCAGCGACAGCGCGATGCAGCCGGCGGTCGGCGCGAGATCGGCCGTCGCGACATGGAGGAAGATCGCCGATCCGCGCTCGCGCACCGGCGGCGAATCGTTCCAGCCGAGGATCGCGACGAGATCGTAGACGCCGTCATCGCGATGGAGGCGCTCGGCGCGCGCGGCGTAAGGCAGGCGCACCGCCCGGTTGTAGGCGGTGTCGAGAGGATCGTCGCACCAGCCGTCCGACGCGCCGATCGGCGCCCGCGGCACCGCACATGCCGGCGGCGGCTGCACGCGGTCGGCACGGAACAGGATGCGCCGGAGTGGCAGCAGGCCGATCGGGGTCGCGCCGTCGCCTTCGCGCTTGCTGTCGGTCAGGCCGGCCGCACCGATCGCGCACGGGACGCGCCGATCGCCGAGCGTGAGCATCGCGAGATGCGCCGCGGCACCTGCCTCCCGCCGCGTCACGGTGGGCACGAGCGGCACGGTCAGGTCCCGAGATGGCCGAAGCGGAGCCGCTTGGTCCGGAGATAGGTCTCGTTCACCTCGTTCGCGGCGACGCTGATCGCGATGCGGCCGGTGACCGTGATGCCGAACGCGGCGAGTGCGGCGATCTTGTCGGGATTGTTGGTCAGCAGCCGGCAGCGTCGGATTCCGAGCCGCTCCAGCATGGTGGCGGCGAGCAGGAACGAGCGTTCGTCGGCATCCCAGCCGAGGGCGAGGTTCGCGTCGAGCGTGTCGAGCCCGCCGTCCTGCAGCGCATACGCCCGCAGCTTGTTCACGAGCCCGATGCCGCGTCCTTCCTGCGCGAGATAGAGCACGACGCCCGCGCCCTCCGCCGCGATCATCCGGATCGCGCCGCGAAGCTGGTCGCCGCAGTCGCAGCGAAGCGAGCCGAGCAGGTCGCCGGTGAAGCACTCGGAATGGAGGCGGACCAGCGGGGCGTCGCGCGAGGCCGGATCGCCGACCATGATTGCGACGTGCTCGATCCCGGCATCGGGCGCCCGGAAGGCGACCAGCCTCGCGTCGAGGCTGTCGACGAGCGGCACCGGCGCTTCGGCGACGATCGAGAGCGCGAGCGAGGAGCGCATCGGGTGGGCGAGGATGTCGGCCGGGTCGACCGCGAGCACGTCCGCCACGGCGGCGCGTCGCGCGCTCCCGCTCCGGCACGCGACGACGGCGGCCATCGGCAGCAGTCGCGCGAGCTTCAGCAGCGCGAGCGCGGCCGGTCCGTCGGGTGGCACCGCGGCTGCCTCGCCGGGCGGCACGCTGCTCCACGCGGCGGTCTCGCCGTCCGGTGCCGCGAGCGAGACGAGGTCGGGC
>CAXUBA010000100.1:0-10117 GCA_964249205.1 uncultured Acetobacteraceae bacterium
CCGGCCCAGACCCCGCGCTCGACCGACCGGCCGAAGCCGCGCTGGTCGTAGGCGAGAAGCGCGACGCCGTGCCGGGCGAACAGCGGCCCGACCCGCTCCCACGCGTCGCGGCTATCACCGAAGCCGTGCAGCGCGAGCACGACGGCGCGGACCGGCGTGCCCGACGGCGGGGTCCAGAGCCGCGCGGGCAGCCGAGCGCCGTCATCCTCCGCGACGAAGAGATCGGGCGGGACGACCGGGCCGTCCTGACGGATCACCTCCGGCCGGCGTTCGCCCGGCCCGGACATCGGACGTCGGCCGGACACGGCAGCCGCCCCGGCACAGGCCGAAAGCAGGAGAAGGAACGCGACGGCGCCGGCTCGTCTTGAACGGGCAGGCAGCCCCGGTATGCTCCCGACCCCGCCGGCCTGTCCGTTCCGGCTCCCGTCCCGATACCGGCTCCGCCGAAGGAGGCTCAGACACGTCCATGGCGTACGGCGCATCAACTCCGCATCCGCAGCTCGGCCTGGTCGAAATCGTCGAGGTGCACAGCCGGGTCGCGGCTTGCGACGGCGGGGCGGGACCGCTCGGCCACCCGCGCGTCTGGCTCCGGATCGTGGAGGACCAGACGTTCTGCCCGTACTGCTCGCGCGTCTTCGTGCTCGCGCCGGGAGCGCACGACGATTCCGGACACTGAGGACGCGTTCGCGCCGCCGGCGGATGCCCCCTTCGGCGGCCGCCATCTCGTCCTGATCGACGGATCCGGTTTCATCTTCCGCGCCTTCCATGCCCTGCCGCCGATGACGCGGGCGGACGGCACGCCCGTCAATGCCGTGTTCGGCTTCTGCAACATGCTGGCGCGTCTCCTGCGCGACCACATCGGCACGCATCTGGCCGTGGTGTTCGACGCCGGCCGGGTCACGTTCCGGAACGAAATCGACCCGCGCTACAAAGCGCACCGGCCGGACCCGCCCGACGACCTCGTGCCGCAGTTCGGGCTGATCCGGGACGCGACGGCGGCGTTCGGCGTGCCGGCGATCGAGCTCGAGGGCTACGAGGCGGACGACCTGATCGCGTCGTACGCGGAAGCCGTCGCGCTGGAAGGCGGCCGCGCGACGCTCGTCTCGTCCGACAAGGACCTGATGCAGCTGGTCGGCTCGAACGTCGACATGCTCGACCCGATCAAGCAGAAGCCGATCGGACCCGCCGAGGTCGAGGAGAAGTACGGCGTCCCGCCTGCACTCATGGTGGAGATCCAGGCGCTGATGGGCGACCCGGTCGACAACGTGCCCGGCGTGCCGGGCGTCGGCCCGAAGAAGGCGGCGGCGCTGATCCTCGAATACGGCACGGTGGACGCCGTGCTCGCGGCCGCCGCCGACGGCCGGATGAAGCCTGGCAAGCAGCGCGACATGCTGGTCGAGCATGCCGCGAACGCACGGAGGTCCCGGCAGCTCGTCGAGCTCCGGCGCGACACGCCGCTGCCGTTGCCGATCGAGGCGCTGGTGGCGACGCCGCCCGAGCCGGAGCGGCTCGGCGGCTGGCTCGGCGCCATGGGCTTCAAGTCGATCCGACAGCGTCTCGGTCTCGAGGGCGGCGCGCCGGACGATGGCGGCGCACGAGCCCGGCCGGCCGGCCTCCCGGATGCGGCCGCGCCGCCGGCGGCGACGAGCGCGGCCTACGGGCCCTACGAGACGGTGTCCGACGAGGCGCGGCTCGCCGAATGGGTCGCGGACGCGCGACGTCTCGGCATCGTCGCGATCGGCACCGAAGTCGACGGGATCGATCCGCTGCGATCACGGCTCGTCGGCGTCTCGCTCGCGGTCGCGCCGGGGCGGGCCTGCTACGTGCCGGTGCGACATCAGGCGACGCTGGAAACGCCGATCCCGCAGCAGATCGAGGCGGATCGCCTCGGCGTCCTCCTCGGTCCGATACTGTCCGATCCCGGCGTGCTGAAGGTGTTCCACAACGCCAAGGCCGACATCCTCGTGCTCGAGCGGGCGGCGTGCGGTCCGGTCGCGCCCGCCGACGACACGATGCTGATCTCCTACGCGCAGGACGCCGGTCGGCACGGCCACGGGATGGACGAGCTCGCGAGCCGGCAGCTCGGGCACACGCCGACCTCCCTCGACCAGGTGACCGGCACCGGGCGCAACCGCGTCGCCTTCGCGAACGTGCCGCTCGAGCGCGCGGCGGCGTATGCGGGCGAGAAGGCCGACGTCACGTTCCGGCTCTGGCAAATGCTCCGGCCGCTGCTACGGACGCACCGCGCGCTCGCGCTCTACGAGCAGCTCGAGCGTCGGCTGACGCATGTGCTCGCCGACATGGAGCGGATCGGCATCGCGGTGGACGCGCCCGAGCTCCGCCGGATGTCGGCGGAATTCGGCGAACGGATGGCGGCGATGGAGACCGAGATCCACGCGTTGGCCGGGCGGCCGTTCAATCTCGGCAGCCCGAAGCAGCTCGGCGAGGTGCTGTTCGACGAGCTCGGCCTGCCGGGCGGCAAGCGGATGAAGACCGGGGCCTGGGGCACCGACAGCTCGGTGCTGCAGACCCTGGCCGACAGCGGCCAGACCCTGCCGGGGCGGATCCTCGAATGGCGCCAGCTCGACAAGCTGAAGAGCACCTACGCCGACAGTCTGGTGAACGACATCCATCCCGAGACGGGGCGCGTGCACACCTCGTTCCAGATGGCGGCGACCTCGACAGGCCGCCTTTCGTCGAACGATCCCAACCTGCAGAACATCCCGATCCGAACCGAGGAGGGCGGCCGCATCCGGCGCGCCTTCGTGGCGGCACCCGGGCACCTGCTCGTTTCGGCCGACTACTCGCAGATCGAGCTCCGGCTGCTCGCGCATGTCGCGAAGATCGTTGCGCTCCGCTCAAGCTTCGCGAATGGCGAGGACATCCACGCGCGCACCGCGAGCGAGGTGTTCGGCGTGCCGATGGCGGGAATGGACAGCCTGACGCGGCGTCGCGCCAAGGCGATCAACTTCGGCATCATCTACGGGATCTCGGCCTTCGGCCTCGCGAGGAACCTCGGCATCGACCAAGGCACGGCTCGCGCCTACATCGACGCGTATTTCATGCGCTATCCCGAGATCCGCGAGTACATGGAGCAGACGCGGGAAGAGGCACGCATCCACGGCTTCGTGCTGACGCCGTTCGGGCGGCGCTGCTGGATCCCGGGGATCGCGGAGAAGAGCGGGCCGCGGCGCGGCTATGCCGAGCGGCAGGCGATCAACGCACCGCTCCAGGGCGGCGCGGCCGACATCATCAAGCGCGCGATGGTGCGCCTGCCGGCCGCGCTCGCGGCCCACGGGCTGCGGTCGCGCCTGCTGCTGCAGGTGCACGACGAGCTCCTGTTCGAGGCGCCGGAAGACGAGGCGGAACGCCTCGCGCCGATCGCGCGCGACGTGATGGAGAACGCGGCGTCGCTGTCGGTGCCGCTGGTGGTCGAGACGGGCATCGGCGCGAGCTGGGCGGAAGCGCATTGAGGGCCGAGGAGCAGACTTTGATTGCACCCCCGCCGCGGGTGGGATGTGAAAGTAGGTGAAGGTCTACATCGCTAATCCGGTCAAGGGAACTCTCTCTGGCAGAAATGCAGACATGAAAGCGTTACCGCGACGGTAAGTCATCAAGCTCTTCAGCCATTCTGGACTTCAGGAAATCGGTCGGGCTTCATTGATTAGGCGATGCGAACCCGAAGACTGCTCGCGGAGAAAGTCCGACGAAGGCGGTGGCCTCACGCTGGTTCGGGATCACCGACGTCGTTTCATGACGCCACAACGGTCTGGCCGAACCGGATCGCCCCACCCATGTCGGGTCGATGCTCGACCTTCCCGACATCCTGCCCTCGTCGCGACCGACCACCCGGATCCGTTCGCAGATCGAGAGCTTCCTCGTGCTTCGGCGCAATCCGCTCGAGCTCTGGGGCAAGGCCGCGTACGAAGAGGGGATCCTCGGCGGATCGTTCCTCGGGCGCGAGCAGATCCTCGTCAACGATCCCGACGCGATCCGGCACGTTCTGGTCGCGAACCACGAGAACTACCAGCGGAACGAGGCGACGCGTCGGATCCTGCGGCCGGTGCTCGGCGACGGGCTCTTTCTCGCGGAAGGCGAGAACTGGCGCGCGCAGCGGCGCGCGATTGCGCCCGCGATGGCGCCGCGCGCGCTCGACCTGCTGGCGCGGCACGTCGCGGTCAGCAGCGCCGAAACGGAGCGCGTGCTCGACGGACGTGACGGGCGGGTCACCGAGCTGCTGCCGATCCTGCAGCACCTCGCGCTCAACATCGCCGCGCGCTCGATGTTCTCGCTCGAGATCGGCGCCTACGGAGCCGAGCTTCGGGCGCTGCTGCTCGAATACGGGCTCAACCACGCCAAGCCCGGTCTGCTCGACCTCATGCTGCCGGCCCGCGTCGCATCCCCCGCCGATCAGGCGCGTGCGCGCTTCCGGCCGCTCTGGATCGCGCTGGTCGATCGGATCATCGCCGCGCGCCGGGCGGCGCCGCCGGAGGACGGTGCACCGCGCGACCTGTTCGACCTGCTGGATGCCGCGCGCGATCCGGAAACCGGCGCGGCGCTGCCGCCCGAACTCCTTCGCGACGAGGTCGCGACGATGATGCTCGCCGGGCACGAGACCACCGCGACGGCCCTGTTCTGGGCCTGCTGGATCGCGGCACGGCGCCGGGACGACGCGGACGCGATCGCGGCCGAGGCACGCACCGTCGACCTGACGCCGGACGGCGCCCACGCGGCACTCGACCGGCTGACGCTCGCACGCGCGCACGTCGATGAAACGTTGCGGCTCTACCCGCCGGCCTTTCTGATCACGCGGGAAGCGAAAGGACCCGACATGCTCGGCGTCCACCGCGTCCGGCCGGGCACGGTCGTCTCGATCTCGCCGTTCGTGCTGCACCGGCACCGGACGCTGTGGCCCGACCCGGAACGGTTCGACGCGTCGCGCTTCCTGCCGGGCGCCGAAGCGCCGGCGCGGTTCAGCTACTTGCCGTTCGGCGCCGGTCCCCGGATCTGCGTCGGCGCCCGCTTCGCCCTGGTCGAGGCGACGGTGGTGCTGGCGCGCCTGCTCGGCCGCTACCGGCTGGAACTCGCGCCGGGCAGCGAGGTGGTGCTGCCGCGCGGGATCGTAACGACGCAGCCGGACCGGCCGGTACGGTTCATCGTCCGTCGTCGGTCCTGAACCGAACGGGCGAGCCGTTTCCAAACAGGCTCGCCGACCGGTGCCCGGTCCCCCATTGACCGCGGGCAGCCCTGGGATCGGCGGTCAGCCGCCCGGCGACGACGTGGACGGGGCCTCGACGAAACGTCGCACGCGCGGACCGCCCCGATTGACCAGGCGGCGCTCGGCCGCGGCTTCCGAGGCGCGCGCCACGGCGACCGCATCGATCGCGGCCGCCGTTACGCTCGTGTCGAACGGCACGTCGAGCAGCGGCGGCGCGAAGGCGAGCGGCATGATGTCGGACGGCGGAACCGCCGCGTGGCGTGCGGCGCGCTCGTCGAGATCGACCGGCGCGTGCTCGGCGAGGATGGCGCTGACCCGGTCGCCGACGGACGCGGTCGTCGCGACGGTGACCACCGTGCCGCCGCTGGCGACCGTCCGGTCATAGGGTTCCGGACCTTCGTCCGGCGTCCCGCCGAACAGGCGTTCCCAGAAGCCCCGACGGTCGGGAACGGGCTCGCCGTCCGACGCGACGTGGCGTCCGACGTCGTCCTCGGGGATGCCGGCGGCGAGCAGATCCTGGATTGCGAGTTCGGCGTGCGCCGGCGTGTCGAAGGCGGCGACAATGACCTCGTCGCTGCGGTCGGTGGTCACGGACCCGCCTCGCCGACGCGGACGCCCTTCCAGAAGGCCACACGGCCGCGGATCGACGCGGCGGCCTCCTTGGGCTCCGGGTAGAACCACGCCGCGTTGCCGTTGACGGATCCGTCCGGCGCGACGACGTCGTAGTAGTGCGCGGTGCCCTTCCAGGGGCAGACGCTCGTGTGGCTGCTCGGTCGGATCGCGTCGGCGCGGACGGCGTCCGCGGGGAAGTAGCTATTCCCTTCCACGGTCACGATGTCCTCGCTCTCGGCGATCGTGGCGCCGTTCCAGATGGCCTTCATGCGTGTCCCTCCGTCGGAGCGCGAACGCGCGAGCGGCGGGAAAGGTGCTCGGGCGCCGCGCGTCGAAGCCGTGGCACGCGCGTTCGCCTCCCGCGGGGCCGGCAGTCGTGCCGGTCTCCCCCGCGCGAGGAGCTTCCGATGACCCAGCAGATCCCGATCGGACACGACAGCATCCGCGGCGACCCGTCGCCGGATGGCACGATCGCGCTCTCGCCGGTGCTCGCGATGGCCCGCATGTCGATCGCCAACGTCGTGTTCGTCGGCGCGCCCGGCGAGGCGGGATGGGTGCTGATCGACACCGGGATCGAAGGAAGCGCCGACGAGATCGTGGCGATCGCGGAGGCGCGCTTCGGGGCGGCGTCGCGGCCGGCCGCGATCGTGCTCACGCACGGCCATTTCGATCACGTCGGCGCGCTGGAGGCGCTTGCGGCACGGTGGGACGTCCCGGTGGTGGCGCACGGCCGGGAGCATCCGTTCCTCGACGGGACAGCGTCCTACCCGCCGCCGGCGCCGCGCTTCGCCGACGGGCTGCTGTCGGCGCTTTCGCGCTTCTACCCGCGCGCGCCGGTGGACGTTTCGAAGCGGCTGGTCGCGATCTGGAACGATGGAACGGTGCCGTTCCTGCCATCCTTCCGGGCGATCCCGACGCCCGGCCACAGCCCCGGGCACGTGTCGTTCTGGAATGGGGAAAGCCGAACGCTAATCGCAGGCGATGCGGTGATCACGACGGCGCAGGAGGCCGCCTATGCGGTCGCAACCGAAGCACCCGAGCTGCACGGGCCGCCGCGCTACTTCACGCCGGACTGGCCGAGCGCCGCCGCCTCGGCGCGCACGCTGGCCGCGCTCGAGCCGGAGCTGCTCGTGACCGGTCACGGCCGGGCGCTCGGCGGCGCCGCGATGCGCCACGCGCTGCATCGCCTCGCGGCCGGGTTCGAGCAGATCGCGGTGCCGCCGAACGCGCCGGCGCCGCCGACGTCGGCCTGACGCTCAGGCGGTCTTCGCGGCTTCCAGCTTCCAAAGGCTCGCGAGCTGGGCCGCCGGACCGTTGCCGCCCACCGTGTCGAACGTGCGGATCGCGTCGTCCTTGTCGCCCGCCATCAGGTAGGCGAGACCGAGATGGAACGTCGCCTCGTCGGGCGCGGTAAGCCCGCCTTTGGCGATCCCCTCCTTCATCGCGGCGAGACCGGCCGCGCCGTCGCCGACGTCGACCATCGTATAGCCTTCGGCCACCAGCGCGTTGCCGTCGGACGACTTCCGCGCATCGGCGAGATCGGCCGCGACGCTCCCCTTCTTCGCGGCGATGGTTTGGCGGACCAGGGCGACGAGGCGGAGTTCGCGGGCCGCGCCCGCATCCTTGCCGAGCGCGCCCGAATTGTAGCCCGCGTCGAGCACGTGCAACGCGCTCTGCGGCAGCCCGGCCTGCACGCCGAGCTCGGCGGCGTTCATGAAATCGCTCGTCGACGTGAGAAGGCCGACGGCGAGGCGCAGCCGGTCGACGTCGAACTGCAGCCGCGGCGGCAGGTTCGGATCGGCCCGGAGACCGTGCAGGAGCTGCGCCCAGTAGTCGGGCTTCGGATAGAAGCGGACCAAGTCGACCATCGTGTTGTCGAGACCGCTCTTGTCGCCGATCTGGATCTGGCTGTTGGCGAGGAGCTGGAGGTCGGTCTCGCCCGGCGTCTGGCGGGCGCGGAGCTCGGCCGCGATGTTGTCGCCCTCGAGCGCGGCCGCCTGCTTGTAGTCCTTGGCGAGGAAGGCGCTCTGGATGCGGAGCTGCTTCATCGCCGCCGACTTGCCGCCGGCATGCTCGTACCGCTCGACCGCGCTTTCGGTCGCCGCGTAGTCCTTCAGCTGGTACTCGGCGCCGGCTTCCGCCATCAGCAGGTTCTGCTGCTGCTCGCGACCGAGTTGGCCGGTCTTGAGCAGCGCCTCGTCGGCCGCGATCGCACCCTGGTAGTCGCCCGACTGCTGCGCGATCGAGGCGCGCATCTGAGCGATCAGGAGGCTCTCGTTCGCGGTCTTGTCGCGGACGGCCTCCGCCTTGTTTACCGCCTCGAGCGCCCGCGTGAAGTCGTGACGGCGCGCGTATTCCTGCGCCTGGATCAGCGGCTTGCCGACCGCGGGCCGGACCGGCTCGTCGGCGAACGCGGCCGTGCCGGACAGGGACGCGACGATCAGGGCGACAAGGATACGGCCTGCCGCGGAATGGCGCGTCGTCACTGCGTGTAGTCTCCCTCGCCGACGATGCCGAGCTTGGTCATTCCGAGACGCTGGGCGTCGGCCAGCACGTGGGCGACGTCCTTGTAGGGTGCGAGGCGGTTCGGCTGGAGGTGGATTTCCGGCTGGTCCGGCTGCGCGGCGGCCTGCAGGAAGCGCGACTGGAGATCCTGCTCGCTGCTGATCGCATCCCCGTTCCAGGAGATCGTGCCGTCGAAGTCGACACCGATCGTGACCACCTGGGGCGGCACCGGGGGCGGCGGCGGATTGCCCTGTGGCAGGTCGAGCTTGATCGCGTGCGTCTGCACGGGGATCGTGATGATCAGCATGATGAGCAGCACCAGCATGACGTCGATGAGCGGCGTCGTGTTGATGTCGACGACGACGTCCGGATCTCCGTCGCCGCTGCCGAGGTTCATGGCCATGGGATGGTTCCCGTTCTCGTCTGTCGCCGCTCAGCCGTGCGGCTTGGGCTCGGTGATGAAGGCGACCGTGAAGATGCCGGCCTGCTGGCAATCCGCGACGACCCGTCCAACCGCCTCGTAGCGGGAGTTCTGGTCGCCTCGGATGTGCACCTCCGGCTGGGGCTTCTCCTGCGCGAACGCGATGAGGCGCTTCTGGAGATCGGCGTTGCCGGTGACCGGGGTCTGATCCCAGTACACCTGGCCGTCGGTGGTCACCGCGATGATGACGTCCTGCGGCTTGGTCTTGGTCGGCTGGTTGGCATCGTTCGGCAGCGCGACCTTGATCGTATGGGTCACCACCGGAATGGTGATCAGGAAGATGATGAGCAGAACCAGCATCACGTCGACCAGCGGCGTGGTGTTGATCGTGGAGACGACCTCGTCCTCGTCGCCGTCTCCGCCGATGTTCATGGCCATGGTGTCGTCTCCGCCGGGATGCCGCCTGACCGCTCAGGCGACCCGCGTGATGCCGCCGGTGGTGGTCATCGCAGGCTCGGAACCGCGCGGGGCGGCGCTCGACAGGCCGAGACGCGTGCCGCCGACCAGCACCGAGTGGAGGTCGTTCGAGAAGTTGCGGACGCGCTCCATGGCGACCTTGTTGCGGCGGACGAGAAAGTTGTAGCCGAGCACGGCGGGAACCGCGGTCGCGAGACCGATCGCGGTCATGATCAGCGCCTCGCCGACGGGGCCGGCGACCTTGTCGATCGAGGCCTGACCGGCGATGCCGATCGCGGTCAGCGCGTGATAGATGCCCCAAACGGTGCCGAACAGGCCGACGAACGGCGCGGTCGAGCCGACCGTCGCGAGCAGCGACAGGCCGCCTTGCAGACGCGACTGGATCGTTTCGACGGCGCGCTGCATCGACATGGTGACCCAGGTCGGCAGGTCGATCGACTGGGTCAGCGTGCCTTCATGATGTTCGGCGGCCGTGATGCCGGTGTTGGCGATGTAGCGGAACGGCGAGCTTTCCTTCAGCGCGCCCGCGCCGTCGGCGACGGTCGACTTGGTCCAGAAATCCCGCGTCGCCGAGCGCGAGGACGCCATCAGGCGCGACTGCTCGATCGCCTTCGTGATCATCACGTACCAGGACGAGAACGACATGATCACGAGGATGATCAGCACGCCGCGGGCGATGAAGTCGCCGCTGTCCCAGAGTGCGGACAAGCCGTAGGGATTGCTTACGGGGGCCATCTGGTTGGCGCTCGAAGCGGGGGTCGGCGCCGGCGTGCCGGCGGCGGTTCCCGGCGCGGGTGTGCCGGGCGTCGCGGGTGAAGCGCCCGTCGCGGGTGTGGCGCCTGTCGCGGGCGCGCCGGTGGCAGGAGCGCCAGTCGCGGGTGCGC
>CAXUBA010000101.1:0-10099 GCA_964249205.1 uncultured Acetobacteraceae bacterium
GGTCGGCGCGAACGATCCCGCCGCGGTCGGCCGCATGCTCGACGCCGGGGCGGACGGGCTGATCGTGCCGATGGTGAACAGCGCCGCCGAAGCCCGCGCCTTGGCCGACGCCGCGCACTACCCGCCGGCCGGACGCCGCTCCTTCGGCCCGGCGCTCGCCGCGCTCCGACCAGGGGGCGCCCCGCCGCCCCGGGTCCTCGCGATGATCGAGACGCGCGAGGCGCTCGACGACCTCGACGCCATCCTCGCCGTCGACGGGATCGACGGCGTTTACGTCGGGCCGAACGATCTCGGCCTCGGTCTCGGCTTCGGCACGGGATCCGATCGCGCGGAACCGGAGATGCTGGCGGTCCTCGCGCGCATCGCCGGCGCCGCCCGTGCCGCCGGCAAGCGGGCAGGCCTCTTCTGCCTGTCCGCACGCTACGCGGCGGCCCGCGCCGCAGACGGCTACGACCTCCTCACCGTCGCCGTGGACGCCGCCCTGCTCCGCGCCGGTGCGGCCGACGCGCTCGACGCCTTCGCGCGCGGCTGACTATCGCCGCGCGATCAGCTTCGCCCCGATCCGGACCGCGCGCCCGTACGGCGGCCGCATCGTCTCGAACCCGCTGAACCGTCCCGGCCGGAACACCGCGCGCGCATGCGACAGGCGGCGGAACCCGTCGATGCCGTGACAGAGCCCGGTGCCGCTCGCACCGATCCCGCCGAACGGCAGGTCGGGCTGCGCGCAGTGCAGCACCGTGCCGTTGATCATGACGCCGCCGCTCGCCGTCCCGTCGAGCACGCGCCGCACCGTCGTCTCGGAGATAGAGCGCGAGCGGGCGGGGCCCGCCGTTCACGTGCGCGATCGCGCCGTCGAGCCCGTTCGTCCCGATCACCGGCAGGATCGGCCCGAAGATCTCCTCCGTCATCAGCCGCGTGCCGGGCGCGGGATCGAGCACCACGACCGGCGCCATCCGGCGGTCGGGCGTCGCGGCATCGGGGCCGGCGCGGAGGATCGTCGCGCCCGTCGCCGCCGCCTCGTCGAGCAGCGCGGCGAGCCGGGCCCGGTGCGCGTCCGACACGATCGCCGTCAGATCCGCGTTGCCCGTCACCGTCGGGAACATCCGCCGCGCTTCCGCGGCCACCGCCTCGGCGAACGCCCGCGCCTGTCCGCGCCCGATCAGCACGTGATCGGGGGCGACGCAGGTCTGTCCCGCATTGAAGAACTTGCCGGTCGCGATCGAGCGCACCGCGCGCGCGAGATCGAAGTCGTCCGCGACGATCGCCGGCGACTTGCCGCCGAGCTCGAGCGTGACCGGCACGAGGTTCGCCGCCGCCGCCGCCGCGACCGCGCGCCCGAGGCCGGTCGACCCCGTGAACACGAGATGATCCCACGTCTCGGACACGAACGCCTGCGCGGTCGCGACCCCGCCCGTCACCACCGTCACCACCGCGGGATCGAACGCGCGCGCGACGACGGACGCGAGGAGCGCCGCGAACCGGGGCGTCCGCTCCGACGGCTTCAGCACCGCGCGGTTGCCGGCGGCGAGCGCGTCGACCAGCGGACCCGCGCTCAGGAACAGCGGGTAGTTCCAAGGCGACACGATGCCCACGACGCCGAGCGGCACGTGTTCCACCGACGCGCGTGCGGGCCGGAACGCGAGCCCGACTGCCCGTCGTTCCGGCCGCATCCAGCGCCCGACATGCCGCTTCGCGTGCCGGACGAGGTCGCCGACCGGCGCGATCTCGCTGAACACCGGGTCGAGCTCGCCGCGCACGAGGCCTATGACCGCTGGCGCGCGAGCGCCCGGCCCGGCGCACCTGTGTCCTCCCCGTCGCCGGTCACGGGGTGGGTCAGGCCGCCTCCAGCGCGCGCCGCACGAGGGCGGCATGTTCCGCCGGCTTCACCTTCCGCCAGACGCGCCGCACGATCCCGTCCGGACCGATCAGGAAGCTCGACCGTTCCATCCCCATGTACGACTTCCCGTACATCGACTTGCCGACCCAGGTGCCGTAGCGGTCCGCGAGCGCGTGCTCGGGATCGCTGGCCAGCGGGAACGTCAAATTGTATTTCGCGGCGAACTTGTCGATCGCCACGATCGGATCGGGGCTGACGCCGATCGCCGACAGGCCGAGCGTGCCGAGGGCGGGCAGCGCCTCCTCGATCGCGCAGGCCTGCGCCGTGCAGCCCGACGTGTCCGCCTTCGGGTAGAAGTAGAGCAGCAGCATCCTGCCCCCGTAGTCGCTCATCCGGACCGTGCGTCCGCCGCTCGCCGCGAGCTCGAACGCCGGCGCCTGGTCGCCTTCGCTGATCATCGTCCCTCCACCCGCGCGTCAGGGCAGGCGGACCGGGATGGTCCGCCCTTCGCGGTAGCCGTGCGCGACGTAATGATGGATCGGGTTCCAGCCCGCGTCACGCACGTCGGGGTTGCTGTCGCCGTAGGCGCGCGGCACGAAGCGCACCGCGTCCCCGAACGCCCGTCGCGGCGGCACGAACCAGACCGCATCCGGTTCGCGGCCCGACCCGGCGTCGTCCATGTCGCCGCCGACAAGCGCGCTTCTGACGCCGAACGCCGCCATGACACGGTCGAACTGCGGAAACCGCAGGAGAAGCTCGCTCTCGTGCTGCCTGAGGTAATCGGCCTCGGTCATGAAGAAGTAGCGCACCATGTGGACGCCGGCCCCCTGATGCGCCCGCAGCGCGTCGGGGTCGTTCACGTCGACCACGCCTCGGAGCTTCTGTCGCGCCTGGTGCAGGAGCGTCTCGAACGGCTTGTTGTGGAAGTGCAGGTAGGTGAGGTCGGTGTGCCGTCGCCCGTCCGCGAGGCGCGAGCGTGCCGAATGGAGGCCGCGATCGATCTCCGCGACGCTGCGCGCCGGCAGGAAGGTCTTGCGGTAGTCCTGGACCGCGAAGCATCCGGGCTTCCCGGGCGAGTTGAAGAGGCTGAGCTCGAACGACAGCGCCTGCTGCGTGCCGCGCAGCCCGTCGAGATAGGCGTGGATCGCGTCGCGCCGGCACGTGAGCCCGTCCGGCGTGAACAGCGCGAGGAACTCGTCCGCGTCGACCGGAAGCGCGAAGTCGTAGTCCGACAGACCGTCCCAGTGCGTCAGCAGGTTCCGGAAGTGGTCGCCCTTGGCGTAGAAGTCGAGTTCGGTATCGAGACCGCGCAGGATCTGGCTCCCCGCCCGCTCGTAGCGCGCGAGCGTCGCCAGCACGGCGGGATCGCTCGATCCGTTGTCGATCACCGCGAGGTTCTCGAACCCGAACAGATACCCGTAATATCGGAACCACGCCTCGAGAAGCAGGGTCTCGTCGCGCTGCATGGTCACGCATTTCACCACGGCCATGCGGCGGCGCTCTCCCGATTCTGCCCGGATGTCTAGCAACGGGTCGCCGCGTCGGACAGCCGCCGCGTCGGAAGGTCAGACCCCCCGGGCAGGTGCCGTGCGGCCCTCCCGATGACCGTGCATCGCATAGTGCCGGATCGGGTGCCAATGGGGGTCGGCGAGCCCCGGATGCCGTTCGAGATATCGGCGGGGCGAGAACGGCATCGTGCCGGCCAGATCGCCCCCCGGCGGCACGAAGCCGACGAAGTCGGGATCGGCGGCGAGATCGAGATCGTCCGACGGGCCGCCGAACAGCGTGTCCGTGATCCCGAGCGCCGCCATCAGCCGGCCGAACTGCGGGAACCGCACGAGCGGCGTGTCGTCGTGCTGCGCCAGATATTCGCCCTCCGTCATGAAGAAGTAGCGGACGAGGTGATTGCCCGGACCTTCGAAGGTCCGGAGCACGTCCCGGTTCTCCACGTCGACGAAGAGTTCGAGCTTCCGCCGCGCCTGCTGCAGCAGGGTCGCGAACGGCTTGTTGTGGAAATGGAGATAGGTGAAGTCGGTCCGTCGCGTCCCGTCGGCGAGGCGGGAACGGGCCGCGTGGAGGCCGTGATCGAGCTCCGCGATGCTGCGCGCCGCGAGGAAGCTCTTCGGATAGTGCTGGACCTTGAAGCATCCGGGATGGCGCGGAGCGTTGAAGAAACTGAGATCGAACCCGAGCGCCTGCTCGGTGCCGATCAGGCTGTCGAGATGCGCATGGATCGCGTCGCGACGGCAGGTGAGCCCGTCCGGCGTGAACAAAGTGAGGAACTCGTCGACGTCGACCGGGAGCGCGAAGTCGTAGGCGCTCAGCCCATCCCAGTGGGTGATCACGTTCCGCATGTGAGCGCCCTTGGCATGGAAGTCGAGCACGGAATCGAGGCCGCGCAGGATCCAGCATCCCGCGCGCTCGAAGCGCGCGAGGGTCGCGATCACGGACGGCTCGGTCGAGCCGTTGTCGATCACCGCGAGGTTCTCGTAGCCGAACAGATGGCCATAATATTGGAACCAGGCGTCGAGCAGCAGCGTCTCGTCGCGCTGCATGGTGACGCATTTCACGACGGCCATCCGGCGGTGCTTCCTGGTCCCGACCGCGACCGCCTTAGCAAAGCGACGCGTCCGTGCCCAGGCGTGCGACGCGGCGGCGCATCGGGCGAACGCCGCGGCCGCGGCCGCGCCACCCTTGGCGATCGGGCGCGCGTCGTGGCACATGCGAACCGCCGTTCAGCGAACAGAGGGGAGCTGACTTGCTCGTTCGCCGCCTGCTGGAGCGTTTCCGACGCAGCGAACGCCGGGTCTCGCTGCCGCGTCCATCCGGCTTCCCCGCGATCACCCTGCTGATGACCGAAAGCGACGGCAGCGTGTTCGTTGAGACCGGAACCGGCCGGCTGCTCCACCAGGCGGAAATCGAGGACGGTCGGGAACCGCGGGTCGGCGCCTTCACTCCCGACGCGCGACCGGACTGGATCTTCCTGCTCGGGCTCGGCCCGGCGCGCGGCCGGATCCGCGTCGCATCCGATCCGCTCGACGCCGAGGTGCTGTCGTATCGCCGGAGCGACGCGACGCGCGGCGGCGGCTGGTTCAACCTCCGGCATCCCGTCAAACCGCGTTTCGTGTGCGCCGGCCCGGGCGAAGGATCGCGCCCGGGCGATCTCAGCTGCAACAGGTCGGCCGTGTCGACCTGGGAAGAGTTCCGCACCGCGTTCGTCAACCCGATCGTCGTGCCGGCGCGGGCGGGTGCGATCGCCGCCTGCCTCGATCGCTTCGCCGTCGCGTCGGCCGACACGTCCGCCGTGCTGCTCTGGATCGACCAGGAGGACGACGACCTCCTGGTCGCCTGCCTCGGCGCCGCGCTTCGCCTGCTCGACCTCGAAACGTTGCGCGCGATCGGGCGCCGTGCGCTCGCCGACCGATCCTTCGCCGGCAGGCTGTCGTCGCTCTGCCCCGACGACCCGTGGCTTTCGCGGAACCTTCCCGGCCTGATCGAATGGCTCGACCGCCGGCCTCCGATCACCGGCGCCGACGCCGGTCCGGAGTTCGACGAACTCGGCGCGACCTACGCCGACGAGCACGGCCCGACCGAAGGCGGCAGTCTGCTCGTCACCCAGATGCGGACCATGATCGCGCCGAGGAAGCGCCTCGCCGTACTCGCGACCGGCCGGAACGAAGGCCTCTACTACCTCGAATGGATCGCCCATTATCGCCGGCTCGGCGTCGAGCATTTCTTCATCTACACGAACGACAACTCGGACGGATCGGAAAGGCTGCTCGAGGCGATCGCCCGCCACGGCCTCGTCACCGTCATTGCGAACCGGATGGCCGGACCGACGGACTGGCAGTTGAAGGTCTACAGCCACGCCCTGTCATGGCTGCCGCAGATCCTTGACTACGAGTGGACCCTGCTGATCGATCTCGACGAGTTCGTGGCGATCCGGCCGCCCCGCCCGCTCGATCTCCCGTCGTTGCTCGCCGAACGTCGTCTGCAAGGCGCGACGGCGGTCTCCTTCACCTGGCGCATGTTCACGCCCGGCCTCGAACGTCGCTGGCGGCCGGCGCTGCTCGCCGATCGGTTCCGTTTGCACGAGCTCCCGCCCAACACGGCGGTGAAGACGGCCTTCGTGACGCGTCTCCATGCGCTCAGCCATCCGCACGATCCTCTCGTGACGTCCGGCGTCACGCCCGTCCATCAGAAACCGAGTGGTGCGCTTCATCATTGGGAAGGTCGCCCAGGAAATCCGTCGAACGGAGAGCCGGAATACTCGGTCGCCTGGATCAATCACTACTACTTCAAAAGCCTGGACGAATGGCTAGCGAAAGCCATGCGAGCTCCGGCGGGCATGTCCGACGGCGGCGATGCATTCGTGATGGTGCCGCGCGCTCTACTCGATTACTGCCGGCGCCACGGCACCGACGGCCTGCCGCTCGACGAAAGCCTCGTGCCGGCAGTTCCCGAATGGCAGGCCGCGCGCGACGCCCTGCGCGCGCTAGACGGCGTCGGCGAAGCCGAGGACGCCGTTCGTGCGTCGTTCCTTTCCCGCACCAACGCGATCCGGCAGGCGATACGCACAGGGATCGAGCACGATCCGGACCTCACGCCTGAGGAGCGGACGCTGCTGCGAACCGCGCTCGAAGAAGACACCGCGCCCGAGGACGGGCATGCACCCGGCAAAGGACCCGTCGCCGCGAATGCCGGAACGACGGGCTGAGCAGACCGGGCGCGATCGACGCCTACTGCGTCAGGATCTCGGTCACCGAGGCGGTGCAGTCGACGTTCGTGGTTGAGCCGGTCATCTGCAACTCGGGCTGAACGTTGTTGAACACCGAGGCGGCCAGTCCCCAACCGTCATTCGGGACCACCTGCCCGTCGCTCTCAGTCGCGTTGAAGGTGGTGTTCGCGAGGACGCCGGCCGTCGTCTGGCTCCACATGCCGGAGAAGTGCCACATCTGGTGATAGGACGCATTCCAGCAGACGACGTCTCCGGTCATCCCGATCTCGCCCGCTGCGGTCTGGGTCGGAAGCGGAGCCGGAAGGTTGCTCGACGCCGGCGTCGCGTAGTTCGTCGTGAGGACGAAGGTCGACGATGCGTAGCCCTGAAGACTGTAGGAATGGACCGCATGGTTCGCGTTCGGGCCGAGGACGGTTCCGACCGTCGCCGCGACCGACGGTGCCTGCACCGTGCCCGTCGCCGTCACGTTGCCCGAGCCATCGACGTAGAACGTACCGGCGCCCTTGCTCTCCACGTCGATGATCCCTGTGTCGTACGGTCCACCAACGAAGAGGTTCCGTCGCACCTTGATCCCGCCGTTACCGTCTTCGATGATCGTCGGATAGCCGGTGTTGTTGGCGGCGTAGAGGTTCGCACCGAAGGCGCGCGTGACATTCCAGGGATCCGCGGCGGACGACAGCGTCATGTCGTCGACGGCGAGCGTCGAGATCGACGACGTCGACTGGTTGCACAGCGTCAGGTCGTTGCCGGCGCCGACGATCGTGGTCATGTTCGCGTTGTTGTAGAGGCAGGGACCACCCGTGTTGAACACGACATTGCCGGAGACGGTATCGGGAAACCCGCCGAAGCCGCCGGCGGTGTCGTTCGTCAGCGCGATCCCCATGCTCGGTTGCGCTTCGGCCGATCCGTTCCCGACCGCCGAATTGCCGGTGACCGTGTTAGCGCCGCCGTTCTGCAGCCAGACCGCCTGCCACGGCAGGCTGTTGCCGAAATGGAAGAAGAAGTTGTTGGAGACGAGGCTGTCCGACATCCCGTTGAGGTAGACGCCGGCGGCGACGTCGTTGAAGTGGTTGAGCGTCGCCGTCAGGAGTTCGTTGCTCGTCCCGTTCGAGATCGACCGGATCCCGTACACGTCCGCCACGAACTTGGACCCTTTGACGTAGACGCCCTGTGTCGCGGGGCCGATGTCCACGCCGGCGAGCCCACCCGTGACCGTCACGTCGTTGACGTCGGTGTCGATCGAAAAGGCACCTCCGCTGCCGCCGAGATAGATCCCGTCGGCGACGTTGTAGCCCACGCTGGAGGGCGTGGTCACGGTCGGTTGCGTCGGGGACGGCAGCGACGTGGCTCCGATCGTGCCCCATCCCGAACCGGGCATGAAGACCTGCACGTCGGAGATGACGGCGTCCGTCGTGGCGACGAGCGACAACCCGGTCGCGAACCCGTCCGTCTGA
Organism: uncultured Acetobacteraceae bacterium; assembly: GCA_964249205.1. GTDB lineage: Bacteria > Pseudomonadota > Alphaproteobacteria > Acetobacterales > Acetobacteraceae > CAXTPV01. Next base: position 8,030 of record CAXUBA010000101.1, read on the forward strand.
CCGGACGCCACCGGCGGCTGGATGGTGACGTGCTGCACGGAGACCTGGCCCGCGGATCCCAGACTGTTGACGACTTGTTCCGCGATGGACACGCCGGTCCCGGAGACCGTCGTTCCGGACCGCAACGTACCCGCGGCGCGTGTCACCATGAGATCGGAGATCGTGACCGCCGCGCCCGACTTGACGGACAGGTCCAGCACGTCGCCGGTGCCCGTGGACACCAGCGACGTCGCAGCGCGTCCGCGGCCACGGATCCAGAGCGGTACGGCGGTGGTGATCGATCCCGTGCCCGCGAGCATGCAGCGTCCGGCCGGAAGATCGAGCTCGGCGCCTCCCGTCATTCCCGCCGACACCTGCAGGACAGTGTTGAACGCCGCCGTGTCGTTCGTCACGCCGTCGCACTTCATGCCGAAGTCCGCGGCGTTCACCGCGTCCGAGAAGTGTGCCGCCAGCGTCCGCGGCAGCGCGCTCGCCATCGATGCCGCCACCATCGTCTGGCCGCCGAGCACCGGAGCCGGGTAGGCCGCCGCGGATCCTGCCGTCGCGGCGGCGGCCAGCGAGACGAGGAGCGCGGCGGCCATCTTCGAAGCGCGAGACATGAGGCTCAAGCGACGTCCTTCCCTGGATCGAGCGGGCGGCTGCCTGCACCCGCGCTCATGGTCGCCAGATCATGACGCTGTCTTCGCGATCCGGAGAAACGTTGCGGCGACCCGACCCACCGCACGGTCGTTCAGCCGCTACGCGCCGCTTCCCGCCGAGACCGGCGCCATGGCGCGCCGCGCCTCGGCAAGCAACGTGATCCAGGACGGGATTTGGACGTCGGACGCGCCCGAAGCCGGTGCGAGACGATCGATCCATCCGCGCCACAGCCCACTGCGAACATGCTGAAGCGTTCCGTGCGCGTGCGTGTCGTCCGCCGTGTTCACCCACAGCAGTCTCACCGGTCCGATCGCGCGCATCGCGTCGTAGAGCCGATCGCTGCCGCGCATTCCGTCGGAGCCGCCATGCTCGTCACGCGACACGCGATACACGAAGATCCTCGTCCCCTCCTCGCAATCCCGTATGAAGTCACGCGCCAGAAGCAGGAGCCTCTGCCTTTCCCCGGCCAGGACGTCTTCCCGGCTGATCGCGTCGGTCGCGCGTCCGGTATGAAACGCGAGCCCGGCCGCGGGCACATGGACGATCCATTCGTCGCCGAACCGCGAAAGCCCGACGACGCCCGGACGATCGAAATCGGCGAAGCGACTCTCGATCGCCGACGACAGTGCAAACACGTCGCCGACGTCGGCACGGCCGAACAATCCCGCTCGCTCGATCCCGAAGCGCCGCTGCATCGACGGAAGTTCGTCGTCGTCGCCGCAGCTTTCGAAGTCCGCCAGAAGGTCGCCCCACGCGAGAGCGTTCTCCTCATGCGGCTCGATCCAGAGCTCGCGGCCGAGTGCGAGTACGAACATCTCTCCGCCGTGCATCCGGATGTGGAACTCGGCGGCGGCGAGGTCCGGCGGGCGTTCGCCGACGGGCTCGGTCAACAGGAAACGCGCCTGGCGCGCCGCCTCGCCGAAGGTGGCCCCGTGGTGTTGCCACACGCTTTCGCTTTCGCGCGCACGGTCGATGACCTCGTGAACGCGACCCTCGGGAAAGACGAGCCGCATCGACGCGACCTCCGCATGCGAAAGGAACCATCCTTCGAGGATGATCTCGTCACCCGGCGCGCCCGACCGGTCGCGGACGACACGGTAGGATTCGACCGCGCAAAGATGGTGCGAAAGCAGCATCGACCCGGCCTTCCGTCACGACAGGCCGGTCTACAGGCTGGATTCGACGCGGCCAAGCCGACCGCGTCGGTGTTCCGCGCCGGGCCGGCCGCGCGATCGACGGAGATGCGAGGGCGAGGGCAAGAGCAAGGGCGACGCGAGACTGCCGACAGTTCGACTGCCGACGGCGTTCTCGCATCACCCCGGAACGTCCGGCGCCGGAAGCTCCCTCGCGCCCGATCGGCCCGCGTGCAACGTCTTCTAGGACGCCTTCCGTCTGGGCGGTGCCACCCGCTTCGAAGGCGCCGCCGACGGA
>CAXUBA010000102.1:0-400 GCA_964249205.1 uncultured Acetobacteraceae bacterium
CCTGGTCCGGCACCGGCCGGACCGCCTGCCGGGCGGGCAGGGGCGCGAGCTCGAGGCCGGCCCCGATCGAACGATCCGGCGAGCGGTCCTGCCCGGCGCGGCGAAGGCCGCGGCGTTCCGCCAAACGACGACGACGCGAAAACGGGATCCGCGCGGCCGCCGCGATGCCGCCGGCCAGGCGTCGCCACTCGCCGGCGGACAGGCTGAGGGCGAGCGTGGTCAGCAGCACCGCGCAGACCAGCCCGAAGGCGAGCAGCATCCCGCCGCCGCCGAAATCGCCGATCAGGTTGAGCGGGACCGCCGGGCCGCCCTCCTCGGTGCCGATCGCGTGCAGTGCGCCAGAGAGGGCGATGTAGTTGATGTCGTGCCCGGCCGCCTGCGCGAGCGGTCCCTCCTGCCC
>CAXUBA010000102.1:410-6813 GCA_964249205.1 uncultured Acetobacteraceae bacterium
CCGGCGGACAGGCTGAGGGCGAGCGTCGTCAGCAGCACCGCGAAGACCAGCCCGACCAGCCACATCAGGCCGGCACCGAGCGGCCCAGCCAGGCCTCGCCCGGCCGCGAGCGCGCTCGCGGTGATGGTATCGCCCACCGCGCCGCCGGGTCCGGCCGCGCTCGGAAAGGACGCGCCGACACCGCAGAGCGCCGGCAGCGACGCCAGCACGGCGGCGCCCACCGGCAGGGCCGCGAACAACGCTGTCAGCCGAAGCGTGATCGAGCCCAATCCGCGACGGGAAGCAATCCGCCAGGCCCAGGCGAGCAGGCAGGCCGCTGGCAACGCCCCCGCGAGGCCGAACCACTGGAACAGGAGATCGGCGACATCGGCCCCGGGATGACCCGCCACGTTGCGCACCGGACCGATCGTCGCGGTGTCGAACGAGGGATCGGTCGGCGAATAGGTGCAGAGCGCGAGCCCGAGCGCGATCCCCGCGATCCCGAGAACGAGGCCGGTGAACTCGGCGACCCTCGATTGGAACTGCGCGGTCGCTTGCGGAGACACGAGACGTCTCGCGGCGTTCGAGAACCCGGCTGGCATGATCGGTCGGCGCTCCCGTCGGTTGGTCGCGAGAGCCTCTATACAGGCTCGTCGTCTCCGGATGCACCGGTTCGCGAACGCGGACGCGTTCGTGCGTTGAGGCCGCAGTTGCCGCCACGTGACGGCGCGATCACGTCGAAGAGGAGACCAATCCATGGCGATGCAACAGAGAAGGCTGGGCCGCGAGGGTCCGACGGTCGGCGCGATCGGCCTCGGCTGCATGGGCATGTCGGCGTTCTACGCGGGTCGCGACGACGGCGAATCGAGAGCGACGCTCCGCCAGGCCCTCGAACGCGGCGTGACCCTGATCGACACCGCCGACATGTACGGCAACGGCGAGAACGAGACCCTCGTCGGCGAGGTGATCCGGGCGGAAGGTGCACGACGCGACGACGTCGTCCTTGCGACGAAGTTCGGCAACACGTGGAACGAGCGCGGCGAACGGGGCCCGGTGAACGGTCGTCCGGACTACGTCCGCACCGCCTGCGACGCCAGCCTCCGGCGGCTCGGCCTCGATCGCATAGACCTCTACTACCAGCACCGGGTCGACCCCACGGTGCCGATCGAGGACACGGTCGGCGCCATGGCCGAGCTCGTCCGAGCGGGCAAGGTCCGTTACCTCGGGCTTTCGGAAGCTGGGCCGGACACCATCCGGCGCGCCCAAGTTGTTCACCCGATCGCGGCGCTGCAGACGGAGTACTCGCTCTGGAGCAGGGATCCGGAAACCGACATCCTTGCGGTGACGCGTGAGCTCGGGATCGGCTTCGTGCCCTATTCCCCACTCGGCCGGGGCTTCCTCACCGGGCAGATCAAGTCGGCCGACGATCTCGACCCCGACGACTGGCGTCGCCAGAACCCGCGCTTCCAAGGCGAGAACTTCGATCGGAACCTGGCTCTTGTCGACGAGATCCGTGCGCTCGCAGAGCAGAAGGGGGTCACGCCTGGCCAGCTCGCCCTGGCCTGGGTTCTCGCCCAGGGCCCCGACATCGTGCCGATCCCCGGCACGAAGCGCCGTGTCTACCTCGACGAGAATCTCGGCGCCGCGGACGTCGTACTGACCGACGCCGACCGCGCCGCGATCGAGCGCGTCGTCCCGCCCGGCGCCTTCGCCGGAACCCGTTACCCGGAAGCGGGGATGAAGGCGGTCAATCTCTGACCGCTCGCCGATAGTCGGCATCGAGTGAAGGCGACGATCAGGGGTCAGATCTCGACCCCTGTCGCCGACCTGATCGGCCGGACGGACGTCGATCCTGGATGCCTAGCCTCCGTTGTCGCCACCGCCGTTGTCGGCACCCCCGTTGTCGCCGCCACCACCGTTGTCGTTCGCCGACGGCGGTTGCACCGCCACAAACAGCATCTGGCCGTCGCGCATGATCCTGAGCGCAATGGTCTGGTTGCTGCTGATCGCCTGGTGAAGCGCATTCGCCGCCTGCGCCGGCGAGGCGACCGCATGGTCGCCCACGCCCACGATCACGTCGCCCGTCTGCAGCCCCGCCTGGTCCGCCGGACTGCCCTGTGTCACCTGCTGGATCACCGCTCCGTGGGTGCTCTCGTCAAGACCGAGCTGCTGACGGACGTCGTTGGTCAGCGGCCCGAGCGCGAGACCGAAGCTGTGACCGGCCTGCTGCGGCGTTTCGCCGCTGCCGCTGCCGAGCTTGGCGATCGTGACCGTCGTCTGATCCGCCTTGCCGTTCCTGACATAGCCGATCGTCGCCTGTGCCCCGGGTCGGATCTGGCCGATCTGGATCGCGAGCTCGCGCGGCGTTCCGACGTGCTGGCTGTTGACCGAGGTGATGACGTCACCGGGCTTCAAGGCCGAATGCGTCGCCGGGCTATTGTCCTGGATACTGGCGATGAGCGCGCCGCGCTCGTCGGCACTTCCGCCACCTGGCAGCGACAGCGCCTTGGCCATCGCGTCGGTGACGCCCTGGGCCGTGACGCCGAGATAGCCGCGCGTGACATGCCCGGTGTCGATGATCTGCTGCGAGATCGCCTTGACCGTATCGGACGGGATCGCGAAGCCGATGCCGATCGAGCCGCCGGAGGGCGACAGGATCGCCGTGTTAACGCCGACCACCTTGCCGTCCTGCGTCAGCAGCGGGCCGCCGGAATTGCCGCGATTGATGGAAGCGTCCGTCTGGATGAAACTGTCGTAGCTGTCTTCACCGATGTCACGGCCGCGTGCCGACACGATGCCGGCCGTCACGGTGCCGCCGAGGCCGAACGGGTTTCCGACGGCGAGCACCCACTGTCCCGGCTCCACATTCTCGCTCTCGCCGAGCTCGAGATAAGGCGTCGGCTTGCCCCCCGGCGGAGTGATCTTGAGCACGGCGAGATCGGTGCGCGGATCACGGCCGACGACCTTGGCCGGAAGCTGGGTTCCGTCGTCGAGCTGGACAGTGACCGACGAGGCATCGGCGACCACGTGGTTGTTGGTGATGATCGTGCCATTTGGCTTGATCAGGAACCCGGAACCCTTGGCCTCGACCGTCCGATGCTCGGGCTGCCGCGGCGACATTCCGAAGGGGAAGGGGAAGGGAAAGGGCGATCCCTGCTGTCCGCCGCCCTGGTCCTGTCCGTCGTCGTCGGAATCGGCCGTGCCGTTCTTCAGCATGGCGGTGATCGACACGACGGCCGGCTTGATCTGTTTGACGAGACCGGAGAAGTCCGGGAGCCGTTCCGGCAGCGCCTGCGGTTTGATCGCCTGCGCCTCGGCGCTGGAAACGAGCCCGGCCGAACGTCCGGACGAAAGCTCGGCGCCTGCGCCGAAGGCAAGCGTTGTGGTCGCGAGAAGGATCGCGGCCATCCCGCGGCGGCGAGCGGCTGATTTGTGCATCGTCTTCATGTCCGTCCGTTCCATTTCGGGTCTCCGACCCGTTGGCGATCGAGATAGCCGGTCGCACCGATCACCGGTTTTGCGGCGGAGTGAACGCTTCGTCATTTTCGTAAGGTTTTTTCGTGCGGCGCGTCCGGAAGAAGGTGCGCAGCAGCGACGCTGACGCGATTTCGCGAACGCCACCGACAGTCGCCGGCCGATGCAGGCAGTCGCTCCGCTGGAACAGCTGCGGACCATGTTCAATCGCGCCGCCTTTCGGATCGTAGGCTCCGAACACGATCCCTCCAATGCGGAAGTGGACGGCCGCCCCGGCGCACATGGCGCAGGGTTCGAGCGTGACCACGAGCGTGCAATCCGCGAGACGTGTCCGCCCCAGGCGACGGGCCGCGTCCCGGAGCACCAGCATCTCGGCATGGGCCGACGGGTCGCCGGTCTGCTCGACCGCGTTGATGCCGGACGCGACGATCGCACCGTCGGGACCGAGCACCGCGGCGGCCACGGGAACCTCGCCGCGTTCCGCCGCCGCGGTCGCCATCGCCAGGAGCATCGCCATGGCATCGCCGGCCGTGGTTCGAGGCTCGTGAGGCGGTTGCGTCTGCGGCATGATGGCGGTTGCTGTCCCATCCGTCCTCGGGCGTCCACAGGAAACCGCCATGACCACGACTTCCACGCGATCAGGTCGCTCCAGTCGGCCGATCATCGGCGTCACGCTCGATGCGGAGCCGGCCGGCGGTTGGTCGGCCTACCCCTGGTATGCCCTTCGCGCCAACTACGTGGATGCGGTGGCAGACGCGGGCGGGCTGCCGCTGGCTCTCGGGCACCGACCGGACCTCGCGGACGAGATGCTTGACGCGATCGATGCGCTTCTGGTGACCGGCGGCGCCTTCGACATCGATCCCGCGCTGTACGGCGGCGGAAATCGCCACGCCACCGTGTCTTTGAAGGCCGGACGGACGCAGGCGGAGCTCACGCTGGTCCGGGGAGCGATCGAGCGCCACCTGCCGGTGTTCGGCGTCTGCGGGGGCATGCAGCTCCTCGCGGTCGCGTGTGGCGGCACGCTGATCCAACACATTCCGGACGAGGTCAGGGGTGCGCTCGCCCACGAACAGCCGAACCGCCGGGACGAAGCCGGTCACGCGATCACCCTTTCGCCGGGATCGGTCCTCGCCCGCCTGACCGGCCGAGACACGATGAAGGTCAACTCGTCGCACCATCAGGCCGTCCGGGATCCCGGCACGCTGGTCGTCTCGGCGCGGGCGCCGGACGACGTCATCGAGGCGATCGAACTGCCGGACAACGACCGGTTCTGCCTCGGTGTCCAATGGCATCCGGAGTTCCGGATCGACCCGGGCGACGCGCACTTGTTCGAAGCCTTCGTGGCGCGAGCCGCCGCTTGAACGGCACCGACGACGCGGCGGCCCGTGGAGAACGCATTGCCAAATGGCTCGGGCGGGCGGGCGTCGCGAGCCGCCGCGATGCCGAGCGGATGATCGCAGACGGTCAGGTCCGCTTGAACGGTGAGACCGTGTCCCACCCTGCCACGTTCGTCACGCCGGGAGACGTCGTCCAGGTCGGCACCCGCGTGATCGAGGCGCCGGAACGGACGCGCTTGTGGCGCTACCACAAGCCGGACGGGCTGGTAACGACCCATCGCGATCCGGAAGCGCGGCCGACCATCTTCGACCGCATACCTCCCGCCATGCCTCGCGTGGTCACCATCGGCAGGCTCGATCTCAACAGCGAGGGACTGCTGCTTCTCACGAACGACGGCGAGCTGAAGCGCCGGCTCGAACTGCCCGCCAACGAATGGATCCGTCGCTACCGGGCACGGGTCTGGGGTGCGGTGGATCGGACCATGCTCGATCGGCTCGCCGACGGGATCATGCTCGACGGGAGACGAACCGGCGCGATCGAAGCCGGCCTCGACAGCGTGCGCGGCGAGAATGCGTGGCTAACGATCTCGTTGCGGGAGGGGCGCTACCGCGAAGTCAGGCGCGTGATGGCCGCCATTGGTTTGACCGTCACCCGGCTGATCCGTGTCGCCTACGGACCGTTCCAGCTCGGCAGCCTGCGACCGGGCGACATCGAGGAAGTCGCGGGCAAGGTGCTTCGCGAGCAGCTCTCCGTCCGACCGGCATCCGGCCAGGTGTGGCCCCGTCGACCACCGGCGACGTAATGCGGATCATCGGCGGCACCTGGCGCGGTCGCAACCTGACAGCGCCCGTCGGACCCGGCACGCGTCCGACCGCCGATCGCGCCCGCCAGACCCTGTTCGACATGATCGCTCATGCGCCGTGGGTGCGCGAGGCTCCGCTCGCGGGTGCCGAAATCCTCGACGCGTTCGCGGGCACGGGTGCGCTCGGCCTCGAGGCCCTTTCCCGCGGCGCCGGACAGGCCGTCTTCATGGAAAACGAACGCGCGGCGATCCGGACGCTCTTGGCCAACATCGAACGCTGCAAGGCTGGCGAACGCGCGCGCGTGCTGGCCTGCGATGCCCTACGACCGCCTCGGGCCCTGTCGGCTGCCCGCTACGTCTTTCTCGATCCGCCTTACGAGAACGACGTCGTCGCCCACGCGGTGGAGGCGCTGCAGGAAGCGGGTTGGATTGCCGGGGGAACGATCGTGGTCGCGGAAACGCCGCGTGATCGCCTCGTCACGCTCGCAGGCGAACTCGCCGCCGACCGTGTCGTCGGCGTCGCGCGGATCCGCGTCTATCTTCGATAGGGCGACGGTGCGGAACAACCCTGACGACCGGGCCGACCATGCTCTGAGGACCGGCGGCTGAGGATTGGTGGAGCCAATCGGAATCGAACCGACGACCTCCTGAATGCCATTCAGGCGCTCTCCCAACTGAGCTATGGCCCCCGCCGGCGGTGGCTATAGACCGCACCCGACGACCCGGCAAGCCGTCGTCAGGGCGGAAGAACGCCCTCGACGCGGAGCGCGGCGAGAAGAGGAAGGAGCGGCAGACCGAGAATGGACGCGT
>CAXUBA010000102.1:6913-9831 GCA_964249205.1 uncultured Acetobacteraceae bacterium
CGCCCGTCGCCGAGGAACCGCCGCTTGATGTCGCTTTCGACCACGTGGGATTCGATGACGGCGAACCGGAGCCCGCAGGCGGCGAGCATCGCACGTCGTGGCGCGGAGGCGCTGGCGAGCAAGAGCGAGGGTTCGTCCGGCTTGAATCCCGACGACGTCACTGCAGCCCCGGATCCGCTTCGTTCGCCTGGCGCCCGCGGATGTGTCGGTCGTGCCAGGCCTGCATCAGTTGCAGGACGGTTGCCGCGGTCTCCTCGATCGAGCGGCGCGTCACGTCGATCACCGGCCAGCCTCGGCGCGTACAGAGGCGACGTGCCCAGAGCAGCTCGGCCTTCACCGCCTCGGAGTCGACATAGTCGGTGGCTTCCTGCCGAAGCACGCCCGTGTTGTCGCCGTGCGCGATCAACTTCAGCCGATGGCGGCGGATCTCGATCAGCGCGCGAGGGTCCAACGTGAGACCGATGACCGGCGCCTCCAGCTGCTCCAGACCCGGCGGATCCGGAAGACCGGGGACCAGGGGAACGTTCGCCGCCTTCACGCCGCGGTTGGCCAGGTAGAACGACGTGGGTGTCTTCGAGGACCGCGACACGCCGACGAGGACGACGTCGGCTTCGGCGATCCCGGCCTGGGCCTGTCCGTCGTCGTGCGCGACGACGAAATGCATCGCGTCGATGCGGCGAAAATAGTCGGCGTCGAGGACGTACTGCCGGCCCGGCCGTGCCGCCGCCTGCGAGCCGATCGTGCGCTGGAGAACCGACATGACCGGATCGAGGACGTCGACCACCGGCACGCCGAATCGGGCGCAGGTCGTTTCGAGGTCGTCTCGGAGCGCGCGATCCACCACTGTCGAGAGGACCGGACCGGGCTCGCTCTCAATCCCTTCCAAGACACGGTGTAGCTGAAAGCGCGTCCGGATCAGCGTCCAGCGATGATAGACGATCGTGGCATGCTCGAACTGCGACACCGTCGCGCGCGCGACCGCGTTCAGCGTTTCGCCCGTCGCATCCGACACGAGGTGCAGGTTGATGCGCTGCTCCACCATCGGGAAAGCATAGCGGGGAAAGCGGGGACGAACATGGGGCTCGGGCTGAAAGAAGCCGGCCGGCTGTGGACGGACGCAGGACGCCCCGTACAAGGGACGAATTCGTCCGTCGGTGCCGCCGATGCGGGACGCACGTAAATATGAAGGCGATTTCAGGCGCTTCCGGGTCGGCGACGCTGTGGAGAACTTCGGGGACACCGCCCGGCTCGATGGGTACCCCGCTTTCCACAGGGTTCATCCTTCTCCCCTCCATTTCTTTAATCTTCTCTGATGATTAGAGATGACCCGTATTCGGGCGGGACAGATGAGCAGCAAGCCGATCCTGAGGGTGCTTTCGGGTGAACCGGTCTGGCCGCCGCCGATCTGGCTGATGCGACAGGCGGGACGTTACCTGCCGGAGTTTCGGGAAATCCGCGCCCAGGCGGACTTCATGACGCGATGTTTGACGCCTGATCTCGCGACGGAGATCACCCTTCAGCCGCTCAGACGATTCGGCATGGATGCCGCGATCCTGTTCAGCGATATCCTGATCGTCCCCTGGGCGCTCGGCCAGGATGTCCGGTTTGTCGAAGGCACCGGGCCTGTCCTGGAGGCGATCCGATCGGACACCGATCTCGCCGCCCTCGATCCCGAGCGGCTCGAAGAGGCCACGGCGCCCGTCATGGAGGCGGTGCGCCGCGTGCGTGCGGCGCTCGCAAGGCAATGGCCGAACTGCACGCTGCTCGGCTTTGCCGGTAGCCCGTTCACCGTCGCGTGCTACATGCTCGACGGCGGCGGCGGCCGGGATTTCCCGACGACGCGCCGGATCGCGCACGCGGACCCGACCTTCTTTACCCGACTGATCGGCCTTCTGGTGGAGGCCACCACACGCTACCTCACGCTCCAGATCGAAGCCGGCGCCGAAGCGGTCGTGCTATTCGACAGCTGGTCGGGACTGCTGCCGTCCCCATTGTTCCACCATGCCGTCATCGAGCCGACCCGAGCGATCGTCGAGACTTTGAAGACGCGTTTCCCCCGGATCCCCATAATCGGCTTCCCGAGGCTCGCTGGCTTGATGATCGGTCCCTATGTCGAGCGGACGGGCGTCGATGGGCTCGGTCTCGACACCGGCGCGGATCCCCGCGCGGCCGCCGCAATGACGGGCAATCGCGTGGCCCTGCAGGGAAACCTCGATCCTTCCTGTCTCGTCGCCGGCGGCAAGCCGCTCGAAGTCGAAGCGGTGCGGATCGCGCGCGCGTTCCGGAGCGGCCCGCACATCTTCAATCTCGGGCACGGTGTCCCGCAGGAAACGCCACCCGACCACGTCGGCGCCCTGGTCGAGGCAGTCCGTCGCGCGTGACCCTCCCGTTTCTCGCACCCCTCTATCTCTGGACGAAGTCGTTCCACGTCATCTCGGTCATCGCGTGGATGGTGGCGCTGCTCTATGCGCCACGCTTGTTCGTGTATCACTGCGAAACCGCCGTCGGCAGCGAGAGCAGCGAACGCTTCAAGGTCATGGAACGGCGCCTGCTTCGGCAGATCGCGTTGCCCGCGATGATCGCGTCGCTCCTGTTCGGCGTCCTTCTCGTCCTGACGCCAGGCGCCGTGAGCTGGACCGACGCCTGGTGGTACGTGAAGCTCGCCTGCGTCGTTCTGCTGTTCGGCTTCCACGGTGCGTGCTCGCGGTGGCGTCGCGATTTCGCGTTCGACCGGAACAGGCGGCCGCAGCGTTTCTATCGAATGGCGAACGAAGTGCCCACGGTGCTGATGATCGTCATCGTGATCATGGCCATCGCGCAACCGTTCTGAAAACGTGGAGGCGCGATGGTGGGCGCAGTAGGGCTCGAACCTACGACCCGCTGATTAAGAGTCAGCTGCTCTACCAACTGAGCTATGC
>CAXUBA010000103.1:0-9693 GCA_964249205.1 uncultured Acetobacteraceae bacterium
CGGCACCGGCCTGTCCCGGTCCTCCGCCCTTGTGTGGACAAACACCATCTTCGACTCCGTACTGCTGAGGCTACTCCATGGGGCATGATCGGCGATGACAGATGAACTCCCCATCCTGCCCGCGCATATTCAGAGTACGGTGGAGGCGATCGCGCGCCTTCACGAGGAGCATCGGCAAGGGGCCAGTTTCCTCCAGCGCATCGTGGAGAGGGTAACCGGCTTGGTCGGGCGCCCGTTCTTCATCGGACTCCTGACCGGACTGGTTCTCGTCTGGATGGTCGTTGCTCTAATCACAAGGTGGGACCCGCCGCCGTTCAACTGGCTGCAGGGCGTTGTTGGCCTCCTGGCCCTCTACGTTACGGTTCTGATCTTGACGACGCAGAGGCGTGACGACCAGCTGGCGAGCTATCGGGAGCAGCTCACCCTGGAGCTGGCCATCCTTGGCGAGCAGAAGGCCGCCAAGATCATCGCCCTCCTCGAGGAGATGCGACGAGACAACCCTAACCTGCGCAATCGTATCGACGCGGAGGCCGAGGCGATGTCGATCCCGGCCGACCCGCAGACCGTCCTGGAAGCGCTCAAGGAGGGCACGGGAGGAGAGGTCGTCGATGTGGTCGAAATCGTCGATTCTGACGCCGCGGTTGCGGAGTAGGAACAACCACTCGGTTACCGCTGGCTAGCGGCCGATCGTAGCCCTGCTGCCACCGGGATCGAGATCGCGCACATTCCGGCCATCGCCCAGAGCACCAGGACCAAACCTCCATAGGCCGAACCCGACACGAGCGTGACGGAGCCGTCATCGCGCCCGCTGCGACCGTGAGAGCCACCTTCCGCCAGTATGACGACGTTCCGGCGTGACTCCTGTTGACTCACGACCGATTGGGATGGTTAAGGATTTCAGACGATCTATCGCGTGGTTCCGGCGAGCTGTATCGAAAGGACTGGAGATTGTTCGCGCGCTTCCGATCGAACCACCAAGCCGCCCTTGAGACGCAAGCGCTCGTGGAGCGCCGGGCGGTTCTCCGGGCGAGTATCGGGGGCACCGGCTTGTTGGCGGCCGGCGCATGGCCCGGCCGCTCGACGGCGGCGGATGAGCGGCGAACGGCACCGCTGCACCAGCTGCTGCTGCTCAGCAACGAGTGGAACACCATCATCAACGATTCTGCACATCGTGCGGCGACGATCCTCGGGCTGCCCTATCAGTCAACGACGTTCAACCTGAACGACGCCGTCGCGCTGACGCAGGCACAGTCGGCTGCAGCGGCAGGAGCAAAGCTTTTCCTGATCAACAGCGTCGACGGCAGCGGGCTACGGCCGATCGCACAGACGGCAGAGCGGAACGGGGGCGCCCTGGTCAACGTCGGGAGCAACCTTCCCTGGACGTCTCCGTTCGACGACGGCCCGGGATACACCCAGGCTTTCGCCACACGCGAGGACGTCGGCGCCTACGAAGTCGTGCGCTACACGGTTGGGCTCGCGGTCAAGAAGTTCGGCCCGAACGTGAAACTGCTCCACGTTACCGGGCCGAAGGGCGCGTTCATGGACAATTTCCGCACCGCATCCGTGCGGCGCGCTGTAGCGGAATATCCCGGCGCTACGATTGTTGGCAGCCTGCCAGGGAACTGGAGTGCCGAGGACGGGCAGAAAGCGACCGAGGACCTGATCTCGCGATACGGCGTGCCGAACGCGATCATCGCGCAGAACGATGGCTCGCTTACCGGCGTGTTGGCGGCCCTTCGCGGGCTTAATATCGAGGCCGGGACGAAGGTGTTCACCTGCGGTGTCGATGGAGCCACCGACATCCTGCGTGCCGTGCGACGCGGCCATGTTGCAGCGACCGCGTTCCAGTCACCTGCGTATCACGGTATCCAGGCAGTCGCGCGGCTTTACGACGCACTGAATGGCTACCAGCCATCTGCACCCGAGCGCTTCGTCGGGTTCGCCGGGCTGCTTGTGACGCGCGACAATGTAGATGGCGTGTTAAAGCGCTACGTCGACAACCCGAACCTGCCGTTTGATCCGAGGCTTCTGTCGCACGTCATCAGCGGCGATCGCTGGGATCCACAGGCGCCGCTGGTGCCGCTCCGCTACGAGGCGTACTACACCGAGGCGGGAGTATCGAAGCCCCCGAGCTGGCAAGCGCCGGCGCCATACGCCGCATCCATAAAGTCTGGCGAATTCGACCGGGTGACGGAACGCTACACCGCGGCCTATCGGCTGAAGCTTGACGACTTCGGCTACGCCGGGGTGACGACCTGAACGGGTCGTCTGTCAGCGAGAGGGTCGGGCGAAGCCTTGGCGTCGACGGCCTGACGCAGCGGTTCGGCCGGTTCGCGGCGCTACGCGACGTGTCTCTCGCGATCGGCGCCGGCGAGTGCGTCGGCATTCTCGGTGAGAACGGTGCCGGCAAGTCGACGCTGCTCAACCTGTTGTCGGGCACGCTCCAGCCGACCGCGGGCGCCGTTACCCTCGACGGGCAGGCCGCGCGGTTCCGCAACTACCACGACGCGAACCGGCACGGCGTGTGGCGCATCTTTCAGGAGCCGGCGCAGATCGGTTCCCTGCCGGTCTTCGAGAACTTATTCCTTGGACACGACCGGCACTTCTCGCGCGCGGGCGTGCTCGACATCGCGACGATGGTGCGCGAAGCGCGGGCACTCGTGTCGGCCATGGGGCTCGCGGTCGACGTGCGCGACCCCGTGCTCGCTTATGACTTCGCGACGCGGCAGGCGCTCGAAGTCGGTCGCGCGACGCTGCTGCCGCCGCTGGTTGGGTTGCCGGCAGGGTTCGTGCTGTTCGACGAGCCGACTACCGGCCTCACCCGCGCGGAGGTGACGCGGCTGCTAGCCCGCATGCGGACGTTACGGGCAACCGGCGCCGGCATCGCCTTTGTGTCCCATCGGCTGGGCGAGGTGCTCGACGTGTGCGATCGCGTTGTGGTGCTGCGAGACGGCGCAGTGGTGGGTGGTGGGCCCGCGGCGGACTTCGACGAGGACGCGCTGCACCGGCTGATGGTCGGCCGGCCGGCGACCGCCCGTTCGGTCGTCGGGCAGGTCGGTCGTGCCCGGTCCGCCGCCACGAAGGCCGGACTGGTCGTGGAGCGGTTGAACGCACGCGCGACGCGCGCCGGCGCCACCGGTCGGCCACGTCGCCCGGCCGTGGTGGACGTCTCGCTGAACGTCGCGCCCGGCGAGATCGTGGGGCTCGGCGGTTTGCTTGGATCCGGCAAGGGCGAGCTGCTCCGGCTGGTCGCCGGCGCCGCCCCGACGGACACTGGCCGCGTCACGCTCGGCGTGCAAACGCTCGACGGCCCGATCGCCAAGCGCAAGCTCGTCGGCGTCGCGTATGTGTCGGCGGATCGAACCGGGGAAGCGGTGATCGGGACAAGCAGCGTGGCCGCGAACATCTCGCTGCCGAGCGGGCACGCGGGCGCGCGGGGTTTCTCGAACCGGCTCGGCCTGTGGCGCTCGCGACGCGAGCGCACCGTGGCGCGCGCGGCGATCGGCGCACTGGCCATCAGGGCCACGGACGGCCAGCGCGTCGGCGAGCTTAGCGGTGGCAACCAGCAGAAGGTGGCGCTGGCGCGATGGCTCCATCGCGAGCCGGCGCTGCTGCTGATCGACAATCCGACTGCCGGCGTTGACGTTGGCGCAAAAAGCGAGATCCACGCGGTGCTGCGGGCGCTCGCCGGGCGCGGCGCTGCCGTGCTCTACGTCACCGACGACCTGCCCGAACTGATCGCGCTTAGCGAGCGCATCGTCATCATGCGCGACGGGCGCAAGGTCGCCGACCTCGACAACGACGGACACGACGCGACCGAGCACGCGCTCGTTGCCTTGATGATCGGACCGGCACAAGACGCTGACGCGCCGTCAGCGCGCGCGACGGTGGCGGCATGAGCGCGACGGTGGATGTCAGTGCGGATCAAGCGGCGACAACGGGCGCCCCGATACCCGCAGGCACGCCCGAGCGGCCGATCACGCAGCGCTCGTTCTCCAGCCGCTGGCTCGCGCGGGAACGGCGGGCGACATGGCTGCCGCTCGCGGCGCTGATCACCCTCGCGGTCACTTTCGCCGTGCGCCAGCCCGCGTTCCTATCGCCAATGAACCTCACCGTCATGGCTGCCCAGGCCGGACCGCTGCTGATCATTGCGCTCGGCGGCACGTTCGTGATCCTGCTCGGCAGCATCGACCTGTCGGTGGGCGGAGTCGCGGCACTATCTGCGGCGCTCGCGGCGGTGCTGCTACAGGATGCCGGCACCGGTGCCGGCGTTGCGCTGCTCGCCTCGCTCGCGCTCGGCGTTGTCGCCGGCTTGTTCAACGCCGCCCTAACCACGCTGCTCCGCCTGCCTTCGTTCATCGCGACGCTGGCGTCGGGATCGATTTTCACCGGGATCATGCTGCACGTGCTGAACGGAAGCGCGCTGCTGGTCGACGATGATGCGTTCTCGCGTTTCGCGAATGGGCGGGTTGTGCCGTACGTGCCCAACGTGCTGATGGTCGGGCTCGTCGCTTGGGCGGTGCTCGCGGCCGTGAACGCACGCACACGGTTCGGGCGCTACGTGGTCGCGATCGGCGCCGGCGAGCGCGTCGCGCGACTGAGCGGGTTGGCAGTCAGGCGCTTCAAGACCTATGCATTCGTGCTGTCGAGCACGCTCGCGGCGCTCGGTGGCTTCTTCCTGTTGTCGCGGCTCGGCTCGGCGACACCCTCGCTCGGCGACGGCTACGTGCTCGACACGATCGCCGCGATCGTGGTCGGCGGCACGGCGCTGACGGGGGGCATCGGCGGTGCCGTGCGCACGCTGCTTGGCGTCGCGCTGATCACCATCCTCAGCAACGGGCTTAACATCTCGGGTGTGTCGTCCTTCACTCAGGAGATCGTGAAAGGCGTCGTGATCGTGATCGCAGTGCTGACCACGATCGACCGGGCGGCGGGCTTGCAGGGCGTGGTGAAGTAGGAGAACGAGAATGGCTCACTCTCCGCGCTATGGCGTATGGGCAAACATCCATGGATCCTTTGCCGCGCTCTGCCATCCGGAGGACCCGGTTGACGCCTCGTGGGAACGTGTCCGGGACCAGATCCTGTTGGCCGAGCGACTCGGTTTCCACTCGACCCTGATCGCCCAGCACACGATGAATCCGCTGGGCGACGAGCTCGATCAGCTCGATGCCTGGACGGCCGCAGCCGCGCTTGCGGCCTTGACGGAAAGGATCGAGATCATCGCGGCGATCAAGCCCTCGGTGGTCCACCCGACCATCCTGGCGAAGCAGGCGCTCGGCATTGAAGCGATCAGCCGTGGCCGTTTTGCAATTAACGTGGTGAACGCGTGGTGGAAGCCGGACCTCGAGCGCTCGGGGATCGGCATGCTCCCGCATGAGCAGCGCTACGCATTCGGGACGGAGTGGCTGCACGTGGTGCGCCGGCTGATGACCGGAGAGCGTACGACGTTTGCCGGCAATTTCTTCCGCGTCGACGATTTCGTGCTCTGCCCGGCGAACCTCTATCGGGCTCGACCGACGATCTATCTCGGCGGCGAGTCGGCACCCGCGCGTGACCTCGCCGCGGCCGAGGCCGACGTGTTGTTCCTGAACGGTCAGCACCCGGATAGCGCCGTCGCCCTGATGAACGACGTGCGGCAACGTGACCGGCGCGGCGCGCCGCCGCTGCGCTTCGGGCTGGCCGGGTTTGTGATTACGGCGCCGACCGATCGCGAAGCCGAGGACATCCTCCGTTACCAGTGGGAGCTCGACGCACGTGACAAGGCGTCGGCCGGCAACATGATGAACCGTTTCACCGAACAGGTGGATGCGCGCTCGGTGATGTGGCGGAACCTTCAGGAGCGTCCGCACATCGGGCCGAACGGGGGCACCGCGGCCGGGCTTGTCGGCAGCTACGACACAGTGGCGCAGCGAATCGGCGAGTGGTGCGAGCTCGGCATCGAGACGTTCATGCTCGCTTTTCAGCCGCTCGAGGCGGGCATGGAGCTGTTCGCGCGCGAAATCATGCCGCGCGTGGGCGCGAGCGAGCCCGTCGCATAATGGCGACAACGACGCCGAAGACCGCGGCCACCGTGCTCGCGGGTCTCGACCGGCTCGCTTCCGAGCTCGACCAGGATGTCGCGGCGCGCGAGCGAGACCGCATGCTGCCCTACGGGGCCGTCGCGGCAATCCGCCGTTCGGGAGTGCTCGGCTTACGAATCCCGATCACGAAGGGCGGCGCGGGCGGCACGATCCGTGACCAGATGACGGCGATCGTCGCCGTTGCGTCCGTTGATTCGAACGTGGCGCAGGGCGTACGGCCACATTTCTTCTTTATTGAGGAACTGCTCGCGCAAGCGACCGATCGCACACGTGCCCGCTGGTGGCCAACGCTCGCTGCGGGCGCAATCGTCGGTAATGCGCTGAGCGAGGCGGGGACCAGCCGCGTCGGCGCCATCGAGAGCCGGCTCGAGCGCACCCACGACGAGCACTGGGTGCTCAACGGACAGAAGTCCTATTCGACCGGCGCGCTTTTTGCCGACCTGCTCTACGTGTCCGGCAAAGACGCCGATGGGATCGAGCGCCGCGCCTTGATCCCGGCCGACCGGCCTGGCATTGCGCTCCGCGATGACTGGGACGGTATGGGGCAGCGAACCACGGCGACGGGAACGACGACGTTCACCGACGTCGCGATCGACCCGGACGAACTGCTTGAACTCCGAACGCTGAAGGAAGGGTTCACGCATATTGGCGGGCACCGGCAGCTGTTCCTCGCGGCGGTGCTGGCCGGCATCGCCGCTAATGCGTCGTCCGACCTCGGTCACTACATCCGCACGCGGGCGCGACCGAGCGCCCACGGCCTGACCGACCGCGCCGCGGACGATCCCTACGTGCTCCGGACAGCGGGTGCCGTCAGCAGTGCGGCGTTCGCAGCCCGCGCCACTGTGCTCGCCGCAGCCGACGCGCTCGACCGAGCCGCCGGACGACCGGGTGACGAGCCGGCGGCGCTTCGGCCGTAACCGATGCGGTCAACCTTCACCGCCACTGGCGCAACGCCCGAACCGTCGTCGCGCACAACCCGCTCGACTATAAGCGGCGCGCGATCGGCGACTGGGAGATCAACGGCAACGAACCACCCAGAACCACCTACTTCTGACCACGGCGTCGAGCGCGGCATGCCCCATATCTCGTTTCACTGGTATCTCCCAACGCATGGCGACGGGCGCACGCTGACCCAGGCAGGGGCGACGACGCAATCGGCGTTCCAGGGTGCGGGATCCGTCGAAATCAACACGGAGACGGCTCGCCCAGCGCGCGAGCGCGGACCGGCCCCGATCGGCGCGAGGCGGGCAACGCTTCCATACGTGCAGCTCATGGCCCGCGCCGCGGAACAGGCGGGATTCGATGCCGTGCTGACGCCGACTGGCACCTGGTGCGAGGACGCCTGGGTTGTGGCGTCGAGCCTCATCCCGGTGACGGCACGGCTCCGCTTCCTGGTTGCGTTCCGACCCGGCACGATCGCGCCGGCATTGGCGGCGCAGCAGGCGGCAACGTTCCAGCGTCTGTCGGGCGGCCGGCTGATGCTGAACGTGGTGACCGGATCGGAGGACAGCGAGCAGCGGCGCTTCGGCGACGGTCTCAACAAGGAAGGGCGATACGCGCGTACCGACGAATTTCTGCAGGTGATGGAGGGCGCTTGGGGGGCGCCGTTCGACTTCCGAGGTGAACACCTGTGGGCGGAGGGCGCGTATGCGCCGAACGTCGGAACCCGGCCGCCGATCTACTTTGGCGGCTCCTCGAACGCGGCGCTCACCGTCGCGGCACGACACGCCGATGTCTACCTGAACTGGGGCGAGCCGCCCCCACAGATCGGACCGCATTTCGCGCGCGTGCGGGCGCTGGCGGCGGAGCACGGGCGCGCGATCCGTTGTGGGGTGCGCATGCACGTGGTGACGCGCCCGACCGCGACGGAGGCGTGGACTGCCGCGCGGGCGCTCCTGGCGGACGCGACGGCGGAAGACTTCGCGAGCGTGCGGGCGTCTCTCGGATCGGCCATCGCAGTCGGGCAGCAGCGCATGACCGCTCTGGTGAGCGAGCGGGACGACGAGCTCGAAATCTATCCGAATGTCTGGGCAGGGATCGGACGGCTGCGCAACGGTGCGGCGACAGCGCTGGTCGGAAGCTATGACGAGGTGGCGGATCGGCTTGCGGAGTATCACGAAGCAGGCGCCGACGAGTTCATCCTGTCCGGCTACCCCCACGTCGAGGAAGCGTTCTGGTTCGGCGAAGGCGTTATGCCAATCCTTCGCGCCCGCGGCCTCCTCCCTGACGCCGTCGCCGGTTGATCGACAAGCCCCAGAGACTTGCCGAGGAAGTGTTCGTTACCCACGATAGAGGCGCTTGTCCGCCTGCGTCGTTGCGCGCGGCCTCGGCGTGCGGACAAACCGCATCACCGAATCATCAATGGCGAGCGGTCGATCAGTGCAGGAACGTCGCTGCTGCTCGCGCGGGACGATCGCAGTGATCGGATCGCCAGCGACTACTACGATGAACCCGAGTGCGAACGGCTATTAGGACCGCGGACTCCTGTTAGATTCGCCGATAACAGCTCTTCGGGGGCAGATGGTTCCAAAAAGTCGGCCTTCCCAGGCCAGCGATCCCGGCCCGACCACTGGCACAAGCGATGACGATCGCCGCCCGAGACCGCAGAAGGCATGCTCCGGCAGGTCGCTTACCGAAGGCGGTTCACGATCCCCGCCACCTTCATCCGGTCACAGTGCTGCTCGGCCAAGCGCTCTACAAATAGCTCTGAGCGCCGGCGGCAGGCATCGCAATCGGTCACGATCCGCCAGGATCGGACGTCACCGAGATAGGCGCCCATGGCGTTGGCGCGCTTGGTGCCCTGACTCGCGTTGTGGCCCATCCTGCTGGCTCTCCCGTCCTGCGGACGAGAACGGATCATGAAGGGGATGGCGGCCAACCGGGCCGCTTGGGTGTCGATCCCGGCGTGCACTGGTTCCCCGAGGGGAAGGTCTGACCCGCGACTACGCTTCCTGCCTTAGGGACCATCCCGCAAGTGCAATCTTCCCGGATCGTAGGCGTGAGAATGAGGCTTGATAATGGCTTTTTGGGCCTCGCTCACCTGGCCTCTTCTGGGAAGATCACCCGTCGAGCCTCGCTCACAGATCTGGCCATTCATAGGTGCTAGGCGGCGCATCGTTCCGGCCGGCATTGCGCGCGCTGCTCCGTACGGCCGCCACCAGTGATCCAAGCACGATCCCGACGAGAAGGCCTGAGCCAGCCCAAGCCGCGTTCAATCTCCGCAACGTCAAACCCTCCCTGGCACGATCGACAGGGGACGGTGCCACGCGCACGAGGCGAAGCGTTACAACTTAGTGTTCGGACCCGACGCGGGCCAAGAGTGTCGTTCCCGCCGCGTCCGCGTTTTCGGAGCGTTCGCGCGGTAAAGGGGGCCGGGTGACCCTTCGGATCGTCTTTTGATAGCGGTTGAGAAAGCGAAGGCGGAACCCGACCCGATGGCCGCCACCATCCGGCTCACGCTAAACGGACTCGACTCTAGGCGTCTGTACCGCTTTTGTTCCCATCATGACCAACGCCACCGCGCCTTCAAATCGCCCCCTCGTTCCCATCGAAGCACAGGATGCTGCCGAGCTGATCGCCATGGCCCTCAGCCTCACGAAAGGCCGCGTCCGCC
>CAXUBA010000104.1:0-5667 GCA_964249205.1 uncultured Acetobacteraceae bacterium
GGCCAGCCGGGCGGTATGGGCGGTGCCGGCGGCGGGAATGGGGTTTCCGGGGGTGCCGGCAGCGGCGGGAGCGGCGGAACGGGCGCCGGCGGCGGCTAGAACCCCGCCCGATCGGCGCTACTCGGGACGTGACCTCGGGACAGGCATCCCGAAGCGTTGTGCGATACAAGCCGGCAGCATTGCCGGCCGAAAGGTCGACGCAGATGAACGACAAGGCAGACGACACCAGTCACGCCATCCTCCAGGATGCCGCTTCCAAGCACGAAGAACAGCCCGGCGAGATCACAAAGAAAAAACCGGCGAAGACGCAGACCGCCTCCATGCAGGCTGAAGATCGGTCGGAAAAGAAGGTGAACTCCGAGGGCTGACCTCCGTGCGGGCGGCGTTCGCCGTCGCGACCGGGCGCGCGAAGGCGACGCGCCCGGAGCCGAGCCGTCGACGTCGGCCGGGACCGGTCGCGTGCCTGCGTGGCGGGACGTTGGCCTGCGGTCATGCTCTCGCGCGAAGTCGGCACATCTTGTTCCGGCCGCCGAAGGCGCCCGTCGCGCACCAGACTTTCGTCGACGCTTTCGAGCCGTCAGAGAACGACGCCCGGCAGGTCGGCCCGCGACAGAGTTTTTGTCCGAACTCCGAGGCGCATCGCGTCCAACACCTCGACCAGCAGGCGGGCAACCGCGTTGGCCCCGCTGGCCGACACGAGACGAATGTCGTTGCCGCCGTCGACGAGCGGCTGGAGCCGGGACCGCGTCAGTCGGGAGCCCGGGCGCTTCCGGAGTGGTCACCGAGTGCGTGGCGGGGCGGAGGCTATCATGGTCGACGACGGTCAATCGGGACGACTCCGGTTCGACGGCCTTCCAAGGCTGGGTCATCATGCCGACCGGGACGGCCGCCACGTGCTGTCCGAGGAAACCCAGCAGGGTCCCTGGTTCCTCGAGTAGCTCCGCTACCGGCACCCGGGTGGCCCCACAGCTACCATCAGCGATGGATCGAGCGCTCGCGCGCGCGGCCGAAGCGTCGGCGCTCGGTCGGCCGCGGCGGCGCTGATCGCACCCCGATGCGATCCCGTGGGTCGTCCAGCGAGCGGACCCAACCGGCGCGTGGCTCGCGCGATGCGGGCCCGCTCGGACCGAAGCTTCAGGATACCGGCGGGCGGAACAGCGCGTTTTCGATCCGGAGGAATTGCGCGAACGACGCGACGTCGTGGACCCGGTGGATCGGGTCCGGAAACGCGCGCGCCGCGGCCGACGCGGCGAGCGTGCCGGGGCCGCGTTCGCGCGCGTCCTCGACCGCGGCGAAGCGTCGGATAAAGGACTTGCGCGACACGCCGAGCACGATCCGGGCGCCAAGATTGGCGAGGATCGGCAGGCGGCGGAGCAGCGCGGCGCTCCCCTCGGCTGTCTTTGCGAAGCCGATGCCGGGATCAACCAAGATCCGCTCTCGCCGGATGCCGCCGCGGACGGCGGCGGCGACGCGCGAAGCGAGCTCGCGGCAGGTGTCGAGCGCGACGTCGTCGTAGTCGGTGAGCGACGTCATCGTTTCGGGCGTGCCGCGCATGTGCATGATCGAAACCGTGCAGTCTCGTTCGGCGAGAAGCGGGATGCTGTCGGGATCGTAGGCGAGGCCGGACACGTCGTTGACCATCGAGGCGCCGGAGTCGAGCGCGGCGCGCATCACCTTGCTTCGACGAGTGTCGATCGAAAGCACGGCCCCGGCATCCCGGAGCGCTTCGACGAGGGGGAGGACGCGGCGGATCTCTTCCCCGACCGGGGGCGGAACGGCGCCGGGGCGCGTGCTTTCGCCGCCGATGTCGACGATCGCGGCGCCGTCGGCGACGAAGCCGCGCGCGGCGGCGATCCCGGCGCCGGGATCCCGCCGGGCGCCTCCATCGCTGAAACTGTCCGGCGTCGCGTTCAGGATGCCCATCACCAGCGGGCCGGCGGGCAGAACGGCGGCAGGCGGCGGAGCGATGACGACGGCCAGCGCGTCGCGGAACCCGCCGCCGACCTCAGGCACGCGGACGGGATGCGCGGGGGCGTCCGGCCCGTGGAGGCGCGCGAGCGTGAAGGCGGCGGGGCCGCCCATGAACGGCAAGGCGAGACCGGATGCGATCGCGTCGGCGGCCGCGGCGCCGTGCAGGAACGCGAGCGGCTCGACGAGACGGGAAAGGGCGGCGTCGGCGTTCATCACGCCGCGCCGTCCAGACGCGACAGCTCATCGACCAGACCGACCGCGAACGAGGCGGTGCCGCGCGGCGACGACGCGGCGGCACGCTCGGCGGCGACCGCGAACACGGCATGGGCAGCGGCGGTCGCGAGCAGCACGTCGTCCGACGCCGCCAGCATCGCGGCGACCAGCGCGCCGAGACTGCAGCCGGCGCCCGTGACCAGCGTCAGGCGGCGGTCGCCGCCCGGCACGGCGACGGTTTCCCCGCCGCTTCGGACGTAGTCGACGGCGCCGCTCACGGCGACGGCCGCTCCGGTGTCGGCCGCGAGAACGGCGATCGCGTCGAGCGCCGCGTCCGAGGCGGCGAGGGTCTCGACCCCCCTCCCCCCGGAGCCGACGCCGCTCAGCGCGAGAAGCTCGCTCGCGTTGCCGCGGATGACGGTCGGGCGGAACGGGAGCAACGAGCGGACGACCGCGTCGTAGCTCGCGGCGCCGGCGCCGAACGCGACCGGGTCGAGCACCCAGGGCGTGCCGTGCGCGTGGGCGGCGCGCGCCGCGTCGCGCAGCGTGTCGGCGCCGCTGCTCATCAGGGCGGCGGCATTGATCCACATCGCGCCGGCGTTCGCGCCGAAGGTCGCGGGCCATCCCGGTGCCGCGCCGATCGCGGGCGCGGCGCCGACCGCGAGCAGGACGTTGGCGTTCAGCGTCGCCGCGACGACGTTCGTCAGGCCATACACGAACGGAGCCTTCGCCCGCACGGCGGCGAGCGCCTGGCGGACAGTCGGATCGTTCCAGGTCAGCTCGCGCATCCCATTGTTCCCTGCTGGGGAGAGATCGTCGACCGGAGGTCGGCCGGTGGTCGCGCAGCATGGCACGGCACGCGCCGCCGCGCTTCTCGTGCAGGCGGCGGGGCTTGCCTCATGTCCGACCGGGGCAAGATGTGCGGCGTGCATCGGAGGGGAGCGGACGTGACGTTGCTGCCCGAAAGCGTCTGGGATTACCCCCGCCCGCCACGCCTCGAGCCTGTCCGGAACGAGATCCGGATCCTGTTCGCGAACCGCACGGTCGCGCTCACCGGCGACGCCTGGCGCGTCCTGGAAACGTCGCATCCGCCAACCTACTACCTGCCGCGCGAGGCGTTCCGCTGCGAGATTGTCGCGGCTGGGGGCGGTTCGTTCTGCGAATGGAAGGGACGCGCGGCGTACTGGACGCTGCGTGCCGACGGGCAGGAGGCCGCGCGGGCGGCATGGAGCTACCCGGCGCCGACCGCCCCGTTCGCCGCCATCGCGGATCATCTCGCCGTCTACTGCGCCGCGATGGAGAGCTGCTTCGTCGGCGCGGAACGCGCGACGCCTCAGCCGGGCGGCTTCTACGGCGGCTGGGTGACCGCGAACCTCGCGGGGCCGTTCAAGGGTGGCCCGGGCAGCGCCGGCTGGTAGGACGCGGCGGACGCACTTGTCGGTCCGTCCCGATCCTGTTCCCTTGGGCGTGGGGCGATCGGGAGGCCCTGTCGGATGTCGGGGACGGTCCAGAACCACCTGCAGCAGATCATCGACGGTCTGACCGAAGGCGTGGTGATCGCGCGGCCGGACAAGACGATCGCTTGGGCGAACGACACCGCGCTCGCGCTGCACGGTGTCGGGCGCGTCGCCGACCTCGGACGGACGATCGGCGAATATCGCTCCCGCTTTCCGCTCCGCTACCTGAACGGCGAACGTCTCGCGGCAGAGGAATACCCGATCAGCCGGCTGTTGCGCGGCGAAACGGTGCCCGAGATCACCGTCGAGTGCGTGCCCAGGAACGGACACAAGCCGTTCGTGCACCGGATCCGGACGCTGGTGCTGACCGCAGCCGACACGGATACGCCGGACTGGCTTGTCGTGATCATCGACGACGAAACCGAACGTTTCAACGCGGAAGCGCGATTCGAGCGCGCCTTCGCGGCCAACCCCGCGCCCGCGGTGATCGCGCGGCTGTCGGATGGGCGCTACGTGCGGCTGAATCACGGCTTCATCGAGCTGACGGGATGGACGCGCGAGCGGCTGGTCGGCCGCTCGATGCACGAGGTCGACGTCCTGAACGGGGCCGCCGACCGCGAACTCGCGGTGGCACGTCTGCACGCCGGCCAGACCATTCCGCAGATGGAGGCGCGGCTGCCGCTCGCGGACGGTCGCGAGCGTTTCGTGCTGCTCGGCGGCCAGCCGATCGAGATCGGCGACGCCGACTGCATGCTGTTCACCTTCGCCGACCTCGAGGGGCGCCGCCAGGCCGAGGCGGCACTCCGTCAGAGCGAGCAGCGCTTCAGCCGGACGTTTCACCTGGCGCCGGCGCCGATGCTGATCCTGGCGGCGGACGACCTTACCGTGCTCGACGTCAACGACGCGTTCACCGCGACCACCGGCTGGCGGCGGGAAGAGGTGCTCGGCCGGAACGAAGGCGAGCTCGTGCTGTGGGAAGCGGGCGAGCGGCGGGACCATCTCGGCCGCATTCTGCGCGAAACGGGACATGCCGCGAGCGTCGAGATCGGGCTTTCCTTCAAGACCGGCAGCGCCGGCGATTTCCTCCTGTCGGCCGAAACGGTCGCGCTGCACGACCGCGACTGCCTGCTCTGCGTCATGCAGGACATCACCGCGCGGAAACGCACGGAGAACGACCTCCGCGCCGCGATCGACCTCGTGCTTCGCGAGGACACGTCGCGGCTCGGGCAGCGGATCGCCGAGACGCTCGCGAACCTCGCGGGCGGCAAGGGCACGGACGCGAAACGTCACCCGGAACTCGGTTCGATCCCGGATCGCGCGCGCGCGGTGCTCGCGTTGATGGCGGAAGGGCTGGCCGACGACGCGATCGCCAGACGGCTCGGGATCAGCCGGAACACCGTCCGTAATCACATCGCCGCGATCTACGACCGCGTCGGACTGCGCAAGCGGAGCGCGGTGATCGTTTGGGCGCGAGAACGAGGGCTTGGCCTCGACCGGAATGGCGAGACGACGCCGCGCCCAATCGCGCGGCGTAAAAACGCGTCCGGAAACAAGCCGGCCCGCTAGTCAAAAACGACGGTCCTTCCGTCGGTCGCAACGTTGAAAACTTCGCTGGACGCCGCAGCGGCGATCCGGTCCCTTGCGGTCGCGGATCGCGAGGGACGCTTCGGCATGCCGGGACCGGCGGAGAACGAGAACGCACTCGGACTGCATGCGGAGTTCGCGTCCGTCCGGCCACTTCGGATCGCGCGCGCGGTGCGCGTCAATTGGATAACCCGGACGCGGTTCGAGGACATCGCGGTCGAGCTTGCACGCGAGACCGTCTCGGCCGAGCGGATCAAGCGCGGCGCGTTCGTCACCTCGGTGCCGAAGATCCGCGAGGAGGACGGCGTGATCGTCATCCCCACGGTCGACGAGGTGCTGGTCACGGAACGTCGCTGCCTCCGACGGGAAAATCCGGATCCGCCGCGTGCTCGCACGAGGAGCGCGTCGCGCTCCGTCGGGAGCAGTTCGTCGTCACACGATC
>CAXUBA010000104.1:5767-9672 GCA_964249205.1 uncultured Acetobacteraceae bacterium
GCTCGCACGAGGAGCGCGTCGCGCTCCGTCGGGAGCAGTTCGTCGTCACACGATCCGACGTCACGGAAAACACGGAAGGAAACACGCCCATGTCACACGAAACGATCGTCGCCCTGTTCGACACGCCGTCGCATGCCGAGCTCGCGATCCAGGATCTGCTGGCCGCCGGCATTCCGGCCGGAATGATCGAGCGGCACGCCGCCGACGCGGCCGAGACCGAAACGTTCTCCGGGAGTGAGTCCGACACGATGTCGGGCGTGTCCCGTCCCGGCTTCTGGAGCCGGCTGTTCGGCGCCGAGCCGGAGCGCGACACCGGCGCCTACGATCGTTCGATCGAGCGCGGCGCGACCGTCGTCTCGGTGCGACCGGCCGCGGACCGGCTCGACGATGTCGTCATGATCCTCGAAGGGCATCACCCGGTGGACATGGACGAACGCGATGCGGCGGCGACGGCATCCGACGACCGTTCGGGTCTCGACCGCGAGGACGTCGACAGCCAAGCCGCGCTTGTCGCGTCCGACGGGCTCGCCGCCAACCGTCGCCTCGATGTCGCGCCGACGCTCGATCGCAGCCGCGATCCGGTCGCCTCGGAACGCGTCGGCACGCCGTCCGAAACGCTCGTGCTGTCCGCCGAAACGCTGTCGGTCGACAAGCGTGTCGTCAACCGCGGCGGCACCCGCGTACGCCGCTACGTGGTCGAGAGCCCTGTCGAAGAGCAGGTCTCGCTCCATAACGAGCGCGTTTCGGTGGAACGGCGTCCGGTGGACGGCGTCCGCGCGGCGGACAACGGCAGCTTCACCGAGCGCACCGTCGAGATGATCGAGACCGACGAGATCCCGGTTGTGACGAAGAGCGCCCGCGTGGTCGAGGAAGTCGTGCTCCGCAGGGACGCGACCGACCGCATCGAAACGGTGCGCGACACGGTCCGGCACGAGGATGTCGCGATCGAGCGCGTCGCGAACGACGACACCGGCCGGCGCTGACGTCCGGCCTCGAAGGGAAAGCAACATGTCCATCATCGCCTGGATCGTTCTCGGCCTCGTCGCGGGCTTCATCGGCAGCAAGATCGTCAATCGGACTGGAGAGGGGGTGATCCTCGACGTCGTGCTCGGTGTCGTCGGGGCCGTTGTCGGCGGCTTCGTGTTCAGCCTGGTCGGCGCGGCACCCGTCACCGGCTTCAACGTCTACAGCCTGTTCGTCGCAGTGATCGGCGCGATCATCGTGCTGATCATCTACCACGCGCTGGTCGGCGGCCGCCGGGCGATCTGATGAGACGGGCCGGGAAGCGCCTGCCTCCCGGCCCGGATCGGCGCCAAAGGCGTCCGGAGTCGACGGACCGACGACGAGCCCAACCCGGTCGCCCGTCCGACGAAGAGCCCTCCGCCCCTCGACGCTTCAGGCGGAGCCTCAAGGTTCTCCCAGTCGGTGCTCCCGACAGAAGGATGCGAACGCCGCGCGGTCGGGAAACGAAGACTGCGTCCCGCGTCCGGTCACCGACTGCGCCGCGTATGCGCTCGCGCGTCGGAGCGCGGCGTCCACCGGCAGACCGAGCGCCGCATGGTGGGTCGCGAAGGCGCCGATGAAGGCGTCGCCGGCGCCCGTGGTGTCCACCACGGACACAGGAACGGGATCGATCCGGACGGTCCCCCCTGCCTCGACGAGAAGCGCGCCATCCGCGCCGAGCGTGATGATCACGGTGCCGATGCCAGCCTCAAGCAGGACACGCGCCGCCGTTTCCGCCTCGGCCGCGGTTCCGGCGGGGCGGCCGGTCAGGATCGCGAGTTCGGTCTGGTTCGGCGCGAAAAAGGCGACGTGCCGGATTCGATCGAGCGACAGCGCGTCCGTCGCCGGCGCTGGGTTGAGCAGGACCGGTATCCCCGCTTCGCGCGCCCGATCGATCGCGTGGTAGACGGTTTCGAGCGGGATCTCGAGCTGCAGCAGCAGCATCGCGCAGTCCCGCAGCGCCGGCATCGCGCGATCGATGTCGTCCGGCGCGAGATGGTCGTTCGCGCCCTTGACGATCAGGATGCGGTTCTCGCCGCCCGGCGCGACGAAGATCGGCGCGACGCCGCTGGCGGTGCCGGCGACGCGACGGACATGGGTCGTGTCGATGCCGCTCTCACGTAGGGTCTCGATCGTGGATCCGCCGAACACGTCGTCCCCGACCGCGGACACCATCACCACCGAAGCCCCGAGCCTGGCCGCGGCGACGGCCTGATTTGCGCCCTTCCCGCCCGGTCCCATGGCGAAGGCGGGCGCTTCGAGCGTTTCGCCTGCTTCCGGCATCCGGGTGATGGTGGTGACGAGATCGACCATGTTGCTGCCGACGACACCTATCCTAAAGATCAATGACCTATACCTACCCCTTACGTCCGGGTGCAAGAACGTCGCGGCGGCGCCGTCGTTCACCAGGGTCGGCGCAACCCGGGCTCCGTTCGTGGTCGACGGCTGCTCGGAAGCGGTGATGATCAGCGGATCGGCGACCGAGGCCGCGTTCTGCAGGGCTACGCGCACCACCTTGATGGGGGCGACCATGCCGGCGGCGATCAGGTCGATCTAGGTTCCCGCCAGCGCGGCTACTTCTCGCCGAGCGACTTATCCTGGTAGACGGTCCTGATCGACAGGTCGTGCGCCATGGCGACAGAGTATTTCGCAGCGTCGACCAGCCTGTCTCGGATGTAGATCCGCCCGGACGTCGGCGCTTACACGCCGGTCGTGGTCTTGATCAGGGTAGACTTGCCCGCGCCGCTGTCGCCGATCAGGCCGACGATCTCGTGCCGGCCGATCCGGAGATCGATGTCGCGCAACGCGTGGACCGCACCGAAGTGCTTCTGGACATGCTCCATCCGGACGACCTCGGTGAAGCCGTCAGCCTCCAGACCGCGGATCGGATGGGGGGAAGGTGCTTGTCAATCCTCGGCCCGAACGTGTAGGCGCCGATGAAGAGCAGCTTTGTGGCGCAACAGGTGACGTAGACGGCGAGCAACGGCCACAGCCGTCGCCTTCCGCAGGAGCTCCCGGTGGCTGGCGCGGAAGGGCGGCCAATCATTGTCCGCGCGCTCCGCGGACCGCGAACGGCGTGGTGATCGTGTCGCCGTCGCCGAACCGGAGGGTGATTGGGATGCTCCCGCCCGGCCGCATGTCAGCGGCCGGATCCATGCACATGAGATGGTAGCCGCCCGGCGCGAACCGCAGCGTGCCGCCGGCCGGCACGACGACGCCGGCGACGTCCCGCATGCTTTCCAAGCCGCCCGCGTCGCTGCTTTCGTGCAGCATGAGCATGCCGCAGGCCGGCGAACTCGCGCCGGTCAGGACTAGCGGCCGGCCGCCGTCGTTCCGGAGCGTGAAGTAACCGCCAGCCGGGATCCGAGCGGTGAGCACGCGGATCCAGGCGCCGTCTATCGCGACGCCCCGCTGGTTCGCGGCGCGAGCCACCGGCGGCGCGACGGACAGGCCGAGGCAGAGCGCGGCGCACGTCGCCCGGCGTGGCGTCATCGTTGCGGATCCTCCATCGTGCAGCCGCAGCATACGACCGGTCGGCGAAGCGCGTCAGCGCACCTGCAGGCTCGTCTCGATAAGCTTGAGCCACGCAAGACAATACCGGAGGGGAACTGGCCGCCTCGGCGCCGTTCGTGCCGGCTCTGCATCCGAATGTGGCTGAGATCGACAGCGAGCGGATCGCGGACCTGGCGACAGCGCTGGCCGGTTCGGGCGACGCGAGTGTCCTCGAGGCGAGCGCGTGTCCTGATTGATCGCGTCACGATGTATCCGCAAACCGAGGCGCGCAGAGGCCTATGGCTCGAAATTGAGGGCGTGCTGACTGCGCTGCTGCGCGCTGGCCGGCCTCGACCGCGACACGGCTGATACGGTTGTCGTCCGATGTCGGCGAAGATGGTTGCGGGGAC
>CAXUBA010000105.1:0-9599 GCA_964249205.1 uncultured Acetobacteraceae bacterium
CCGTAGACCCGCGCCCCCGGCCAGCGGGCAGAGCGGCAGCGCCAGTGCGAGCAGCGCCGCGAGCAGCAGCAGCGGCCCCCGCGTCGGCAGGCCGGAAGCCGCGGCGTCGGTCGCCGCCGCGCCGAAGATCAGCCCCGGCGTCGCGAGCGGCAGCACGAGCAGCGGCAGCAGCACGCCGCCGCGCCGCGCGCCGAGCACGATCGCGCCGGCCATCATGCCGAGCAGCGAGAGCGAGGCGGTTCCGAGGGCGAGCGACACGGCCAGCACCGCGAACCCGCGCGCCGGCATCCCGAGCATGCCGGCGAGCGGCAGGGCGGCCGCGAGGAGCGGGATCCCCGTGGTTACCCAATGGGCCAGCGCCTTGGCACCCGCGACCGCGGCCGCAGGCAGGCCGCCGAGCAGCAGGAGATCGAGCGACCCGTCCTCGAGCTCGGCGCCGAACATCCGGTCGAGCGGCAGCAGCGACGCGAGCAGCGCCAGCACCCAGACGATCCCGGGCGCCATCCGGCGGAGGAGTTCGGGCGAGGGGCCGAGCGCGAGCGGGAACAGGGCGCCCGCCAGCACGAAGAACAGCACCGCCGCCACCGTGTCGGACCCGTGCCGCACCGCGAGCAGGAGGTCGCGGGTCGCGATCGCGACGAAGCGTTTCACGTCGGCGACGCCGCGTCGCCGAGGGCAAGCGTCCGCGCCGCCGGCAGCGGCAGGGCGAGATGGGTCGCCGCGATCACCGCGCCGCCCGCCGCCCGATGGCGGGCGAGCAGCGCGCCGAGCGTTTCGACCGCCCCGCGATCGAGCCCGAGCGTCGGCTCGTCGAGCAGGAACAGCGGCGCGCGGCTTAGGAGGAGGCGCGCGATCGCGATCCGACGCCGCTGGCCCGACGACAGGTGCCGCGCGGGAAAGTCCGCGAACGCCCCGAGCCCGACCGCCCCGATCGCGTCCGCGACGGCGCCCTGACCCGCCCCCGACAGCGTGGCGGCGAGAGCGAGGTTCTCGGCGGCCGTCAGCCCCGGCTTCAGCGCGTCGAGCGGTCCGAGGAAGGCGATCCGTCGCGCATGCGCGACCGGGTCGTCGCTGACCGGCTCGCCGTCCCAGGTGAGCGTGCCGCCGTCCGGCCGCCTGAGACCGGCCAGCACCCGGATCAGCGAAGACTTGCCGGCGCCGTTGGGTCCGGTCAGCACCGTCGCTTCGCCGTCCGCCAGATCGAGATCGAGGCCGCGGAGCAGCAGGCGCTCGCCACGGATGATCGCGAGGCCGCGTGCGCGCAGAAGCATCCGTCCTCGCATCCCGCAGGACCCCATCGCTTGGCGCCCGGGGAGGGGCGGCTTATGTAATCGCCGCGTCGGGAGATCAAGCGTGGCGGCGCCGGAGCGGGAGAAGCACGGATGAAGTCGGTCGGTCAGGACACGCTCGGCACCCGCGACACGATCGTCGTCGAGGGCAAGACCTACCATTATTTCTCGATCCCGCATGCCGAACGGGCGATCGGCGACGTGTCGCGTCTCCCGGTCAGCCTCAAGGTGCTGCTCGAGAACGTGCTCCGCTTCGAGGACGGCCGCTCCTACAAGACCGACGACGCGCACGCGCTCGCGCGCTGGCTGGCCGACGGTCGCTCCGCGACCGAGGTGCCGTTCAAGCCGGCCCGGATCCTGATGCAGGACTTCACCGGCGTGCCCGCGGTGGTCGACCTCGCCGCCATGCGCGACGGCATCATCGCGCTCGACGGCGATCCGCAGAAGGTCAATCCGCTCGTTCCGGTCGACCTCGTGATCGACCATTCCGTGATGGTCGACGATTTCGGAAACCGCGAAAGCCTGCAGCGCAACGTCGCGATCGAGTTCCAGCGGAACGGCGAGCGCTACGCCTTCCTGCGCTGGGGCCAGGAAGCGTTCGAGAACTTCCGCGTGGTGCCGCCAGGCGCCGGGATCTGCCACCAGGTCAACCTCGAATACCTCGCCCAGGCCGTCTGGACCGCGGATGTCGCAGGCGAGACGTTCGCCTATCCCGACACGCTCTACGGCACCGACAGCCACACCACGATGGTGAACGGCATGGGCGTGCTCGGCTGGGGCGTCGGCGGCATCGAGGCGGAAGCCGCGATGCTCGGCCAGCCGATCGCGATGCTGATCCCGGACGTGATCGGCTTCCGCCTCACCGGCCGGCTGCCCGAGGGCGCGACCGCGACCGACCTCGTGCTCACGGTCACCCAGATGCTCCGGAAGAAGGGCGTGGTCGGCAAGTTCGTCGAGTTCTACGGCCCGGCGCTCGACCACCTCCCGGTCGCCGACCGCGCGACGATCGGCAACATGGCGCCCGAATACGGCGCGACCTGCGGCTTCTTCCCGGTGGACGCGCAGACGCTCGACTACCTGCGCGAGACCGGCCGCGACGAGCACCGCATCGCGCTCGTCGAAGCCTATCTCCGCGCGCAGGGCATGTTCCGCACCGCGGACACGCCCGATCCCGTCTTCACCTCGACGCTGGAGCTCGACCTTGCCACCGTCGAGCCTTCGCTCGCCGGACCGAAGCGGCCGCAGGACCGCGTGGCCCTGTCCGCCGCCGCCCGCTCGTTCGAGGCCGAGCTCACCGCGTCGCTCGGCGTGCCGGCGAACGACGTCGGCAAGCGCGTCGCCGTCCACGGCACCAACCACGAGCTCGCGCACGGCGACGTGGTGATCGCGGCGATCACCTCCTGCACCAACACGTCGAACCCGGCGGTGCTGATCGCGGCCGGCCTCGTCGCCCGCAAGGCGCGTGCGCGCGGTCTCCGGCCGAAGCCCTG
This sequence comes from uncultured Acetobacteraceae bacterium, assembly GCA_964249205.1. Taxonomy (GTDB): domain Bacteria; phylum Pseudomonadota; class Alphaproteobacteria; order Acetobacterales; family Acetobacteraceae; genus CAXTPV01. The sequence continues at coordinate 2,780 of CAXUBA010000105.1, forward strand.
GGTCAAGACCTCGCTCGCGCCCGGCTCGCAGGTGGTCACCGACTATCTCGACAAGGCCGGCCTGTCCGACGACCTCGACGCGCTCGGCTTCAACACGGTCGGCTACGGCTGCACCACCTGCATCGGCAATTCGGGACCGCTTGCCGAGCCGATCGTCGACGCGATCGAAGACAACAAGCTCGTCGCCGTGTCGGTGCTGTCGGGCAACCGCAACTTCGAAGGCCGCATCAGCCCGAACGTGCGCGCGAACTATCTCGCGAGCCCGCCGCTGGTGGTCGCCTACGCGCTTCTCGGGACGATGCGCGCCGACATCACGACCGAGCCGCTCGGCACCGGGTCCGACGGCGAGCCGGTCTTCCTCCGCGACATCTGGCCGACCAATGCCGAGATCGCATCCCTGGTCGGCTCGTCCATCTCGCGCGGGCAGTTCATCGAGCGCTACGGCCGCGTCACCGCCGGCACGCCGGAATGGCAGTCGCTCGCGGTCGAGACCGGTTCCGAAACCTACAAGTGGGACCCGACCTCGACCTACGTGAAGGAGCCGCCTTACTTCGCCGGCATCGTGCCCGAGCCCACGCCCCCCGGCGACATCAGGGGCGCGCGCATCCTGGCGCTGCTCGGCGACAACATCACCACCGATCACATCTCGCCCGCCGGTTCGATCAAGGCCTCCTCGCCCGCCGGCACCTTCCTGTCCGACCACCAGGTGTCGCGCGCCGACTTCAACTCCTACGGGTCCCGACGCGGCAACGACGACGTGATGGTGCGCGGCACGTTCGCGAACATCCGGATCCGGAACGAGATGACCGCCGGCATTGAGGGCGGCGTCACCAGGCACATGCCGGACGGCGAGATGATGTCGATCTACGACGCCGCCGAGCGCTACCGTGCCGAAAACGTCCCGCTCGTTGTCTTCGGTGGCAAGGAATACGGCATGGGCTCGTCGCGCGATTGGGCGGCGAAAGGCACTCGCCTGCTCGGCGTGCGCGCCGTGATCGCCGAAAGCTTCGAGCGCATCCACCGGTCGAACCTGGTCGGCATGGGCGTGCTGCCGCTCCTGTTCCCGCTCGGCGTCGACCGCCGCACGCTCGGGCTGACCGGCGAGGAGATCATCGATCTCGGCGGCCTCGACCGGATCGTGCCGCGGATGGACCTCGCGATGATCATCCACCGGCCGGACGGCACGACCGACACGGTCGATCTGATCTGCCGCGTCGATACGCTCGACGAGGTCGACTACTACCGGCACGGCGGGATCCTGCCCTACGTGCTGCGCGGAATGGCACGCGCCGCCTGACCGTTAACCGCCCGCTCACCCGCCCGGCCGCATCATGCCGGTCGGGGAGGGCCGAGCGTGCCGCACGATGTCGTCGCCGAGAGACGTGATCCGGCGCTCGCCGAACCGGATGCGCGCCGGCATCTGAGATCGGAGCAGTTCGGCGTTCTCGCCGATCGCGCGCCGTTCGTCGTGGCGGCCCAGCTCGCGATCGCGTGCTGCCTCGTCTTCCTGTTCTGGCCGCGCGCGGATCTCCGGCCCGAACTCGTCCGGTTCGCGATCCTCCTGACCCTGATCGGCGTCGCGTCGCTCGGTTTCGCGGTGCGGCATCGGCTTCGCTCACCGACAGGCCAGGTGTGGCGCGCCGCCGGTCCCTCCTCGGTCGCGCTCGTCGCCGCCGCCGCCGGGGTTTGGGCGACGGCCTCGTTCACGCTGCTCCGGCAAGCCGCACCCGACGCACGCGGTGTGGTGATCTGCGCGGTCCACGGGGTGCTCGCCTCCAGCGTCCTGCTCGCGCCGTATCCCGCGCTCGCCTGGCTGCTCGCGATCCCGGTCGCCGTCGGGATCGCCGCGGCGCTCGGAACCATCGGCCCCGACGTGCTCCCCTGCCATCCCGTCCTGCTCGCCGCCACGGTCCTGGTGCTCGCGCAGGCGATCCGGCTCGGCGCCCGCGATTTCGCGCGTCGGGTCGGGAACGGCTACGCAGCCGCGGACCAGCGCGACATCATCTCGATGCTCCTCCGGGACTTCGAGGAGCGCGCGCGCGACGTGCTGTGGCAGACCGGCCCCGACTTCCGCTTCGGCCGGGTGTCGCGCCGTCTTGCCGCCCTGCTCGCGCGGCCGGAGGAGGCGCTCGCCGGGCTGAGCCTCCTCGACTGGCTGGGCGATCCGAGAGTGGCGACAGCCTCCTCCGGCCGGAAGCGGCTGCGGGAGGCGCTCCGGACCGGCGCCGCCTTTCGGGACGTCCTGGTGCCGCTCGAGGCGAACGGCGAGGCGCGCACCCTCTCCTTCACCGGCGCGCCGATCATCGGCGTCGACGGTTCGCTGGGCGGCTACCGCGGCGTCGCCTCCGACGTCACCGCGGCGGTGCGGGCCGAGGAGCGGATCGCGCATCTCGCCAGCCACGACGCGCTCACCGGGATCGCCAACCGCGCGTCGTTCCGCGAGCACCTCGGCCGTCTCTGCGAAGCGGGTCGCCCGTTCTGCCTGATGCTTCTCGACCTCGACGGGTTCAAGCCGGTGAACGACGCGTTCGGCCACCAGGCGGGCGACGCCGTCCTTGTCGAAATCGCGAGCCGGATCCGCGACGCGCTCCACGGTCCCGACGACACTATCTCCGATCGTGTCGCCTCCGGGATCGTCGCCGCCGACGCCGAGGAGAACGAGTGCGGTCTTGCCTGCCGGATCGGCGGCGACGAGTTCGCCGTGCTCTGCCCGTTCGGCGATCGGGATCGGGCCCGCCGCCTCGCCGACACGCTGATCGCGTCGGTGGCGCGCCCGGTCGGCTTCGAAGGCAGGATGCTCGTGGTCGGCGCTAGCGTCGGCTTCAGCTTCCCGACCGACACCGGGTGGGATGCGGATGCGCTCGTCCGCGGCGCCGATCTCGCCCTGTACCAGGCGAAGACGCGCGGCCGGGGCCTCGCGGTCCTGTCCGAACCGGCCTTCGCCGTCGCCGCCGAGCGCGCTCAACGGCTCCGCGTCGAGCTCGGGCACGCCGTGCGCGCCGGCGCGCTCGAACTCGACTTCCAGCCGGTCGTCGATCTGGTGACCGGCGCGGTCGTGTCCGCCGAGGCGCTGGTCCGCTGGCCGCACCCGGTGCATGGCCGGATCCAGCCCGCCGACTTCATCCCGCTCGCCGAGGAAACGGGGCTGATCGTGCCGCTCGGCGCCTGGGTGCTTCGCCGCGCCTGCCGCGAGGCCGCGTCCTGGACGGGCGGCGCGCGCGTCGCCGTCAACATTTCCGCTGCGCAGTTCCGCGATCCCGGCCTTCTCGCGACGATCGAGGCGGCGCTCGCGGACGCCGCGCTCGCGCCGGACCGGCTCGAGCTCGAGATCACCGAAAGCGTCTTCCTCGACGCGGTCGAGCCGACCCTGCGCTGCCTGCACGCGCTGCGCCGTCTCGGCGTCCGGATCGCGCTCGACGATTTCGGGACAGGTTACTCGGCGCTGAGCTACCTGCGCTCGTTCCCGTTCGACCGCATGAAGATCGACCGCGCCTTCGTCCATGACCTCGGGACCAATCGCAACGCGACCGCCATCGTGCAGGCGATCGTCGGCCTCGCGAGCAGTCTCGGGATCAGCACGACGGGGGAGGGCGTCGAGACGACGTCGCAGGTCGAATTCCTGCAGTCGACCGGCTGCTCCCACGTCCAGGGCTACCTGTTCGGGCGCCCCTGCGGCCCCGACACGATCGCCCGCATCATGCGGGCGGGCTCCGGCGAGCCGCCCGCCGCCACGCCTTGCGACCGGGTGCTCGTCGACGCCGTCAGCTGGTGATCTGCACCCGGAGACCGCCTTCGCGACGGAGCACGTTCAACGCCACCTCTCCCTCGACACGCTTCAGATGCACCGTGCCACGCGCGCCGCCGGACTGCAGGTTGTGCAGCACGACCTCGTCGAGGAAGGTTGGAAGGCGCGGCCGGTCGAAATGCACGGTCTGCGTCCCCGGCTCGAAGCTGATGCCGAGACTGGCCTGGACGAGCGCCGGGATGGTCGTCGTGGCCCAGGCCTGCGGCGAGCACGCCACCGGATAGCGGACCGGTCCGAGCCCGCTTTCCCGCGCGAACCCGCAGAAGAGCTCGGGCAGGCGCCGCATCTCGATATGGAACGCGGCGTCGAACAGGGCCGCGAACACGCGCTCCGCCTCGTCCTTCAGCCCGTAGCGTGCGAAGCCCAGCGCGATCAGCGCGTTGTCGTGCGGCCAGATCGATCCGTTGTGGTAGGCCATCGGATTGTAGCGCGCCTCGCCGGCGGCGATCGTCCGGATCCCGAAGCCCGAAAAGAAGTTCCGGCTCATCAGCCCGCGTGACACCCGCACGGCCCGGTCGGCGCGGCAGATCCCGGTCAGGAGGAGATGCCCGGCGTTCGAGCTCCGGACCCGGCAGGGTCGCTTCGCGCCGTCGAGCGCGATCGCGTAGGTGTCGATCTCCTCGCACCAGAAGCTCGCTTCGAAGCGCGCCTGCAGCGCTTCCGCCTCGGCCGCCAGCACGCCGGAACGCTGCCCGAGACCGAGCGCGCGCGCGATCGAGGCCGCCGCCTCCTTGGCGGCGAACACATACCCCTGGACCTCGCACAGCGCGATCGGCCCGTCGGCCAGCGCACCGTCGGCGTGGAAGACGCTGTCGAAACTGTCCTTCCAGCCCTGGTTCAGCAGGCCATCGGCGTTCCGCCGGCCGTATTCCACGAAACCGTCGCGGTCGCGGTCGCCGTACTCGTCGATCCAGGCGAGCCCGCGCTCGACATGCGGCCAGAGCGTGCGCGCCGTCGGAAGATCGCCGGTCCGCGCGAGGTAGAGACCCGCGAGCCAGATGAACAGCGGCGTGCTGTCGACCGAACCGTAGTAGCGTCCGAACGGAACCTCGCCGAGCGCCGCCATCTCGCCGTTCCGCACTTCGTGCAGGATCTTGCCGGGTTCGGCATCCGCCGCCGGATCGACCGCATCGGCCTGGTTGGCCGCGAGGAACATCAGGACGCCGCGCGCGATCTGCGGATCGAGCCAGAGCGCGTGCATCGCGGTGATGATCGAGTCGCGTCCGAACGCCGTGCTGTACCAGGGCACGCCCGCGTACGGGAACGGTCCCGTCTCCTTGTCCGTCAGCAGCATGTAGAGGTCGGCGATCGAGCGCCGGATGGCTTCGTTGAAGATCTCGTTCGAGCTTTCGATCGCCGTCGCCCGGGCCGACGAGAGGCGGAGCGCGCGCCGCGCCTCCACGAGCGAGAACAAGAATGCTTCGGCTGCGGAATGAACAGGCACGGTGCCGGGCGGGTCGAAGCTGATCTCGACGTGCAGGATGCGCCGCTTCTGCGGATCGAGCGAAAAGCGGAACACCGCGCCCGCCGCGTCGATCTCGTCCGGCATCGGCGAGAACCGCAGCCGGGTCCGCCGGGTGCGGCGGTCGAGGCCCTCGTAGCCGAGCGTCACCGTGTCGCCGTCGACGGCCGCCGGCAGCATGCGCCCGTGCCGCGCGCGCTTCATGCCGCGCGCCTCGAAGAGGTCGGCGAAATCGGCGTCGAAGCCGATCGCGATCGTGATCGCGGTCGTCGTCTCCGAAAAGTTCCGGACCAGCACCCGCTCGTGGCAGCGGTCGGCGAAGATGAAGCGCGAGCGGCGGAGATGGAGGCTGTCATGCGGCAGCTCGACCTGGCCGTCGTCCCGCACGTAGTCGGGGTTCGTCATGTCGCAGGTGAGCGTCGCGTTGTTGTCCCGGAGCGTCGAGCTCAGCAGCAGCGGCGCGAAACCGTTCAGCCGGAGATCGAGCCGCGACAGGTAGCGCGTGTCGCGGTGGTAGAGGCCGTCCGCGATGTCGGGGCCGGCGAGGATGTTTCCGTTCTGGTCGAACACGCCGAACGTGTCGCCGCCCTTCAGCGCATGGAGGCGCCGCTCGCCGAGCGTGCTGCTGGCGCCGACATGGTAGGCGTTCGGCTGGTCGGCTTGGTCCAAATCATCGCTCCTCGGATGCGCGGCTCGCAATCGATGGCCGTCGGCCGGTCCCCACGACCGGATCGACGGTTTCGGTGATCCGGGGAATAGACCAGGTTCGGGGTTGCGTCCCACGCCGATGCGCACCGTCCGTCGGGGAACGGTGGCGGATCCGGACAGAGACGACGACCGCCGAGATCCGGACCGCCCTTCCGGCCAGATGACGGCCGGCGGTGCCGGCGCAAGTCGCCGTTTCGCAAGAAGACCGAAACCGTTCCCGGGCACCGGGCGTTCCGCGAAGAATGCCGAGACGCGCCTCCGTCCCTCCGAGCAGGCCGTCGCGGAGCTATGCCGAGAAGCGCGATTTCAGCCATACGCCGGAACCGGCGCCCGAGCGTGCCCGCCGCCGTGCCGCCAAGGCGGCGCCGCTCTCCTTCGTCGTCCAGAAGCACGCGGCGCGACGTCTCCATTGGGATTTTCGCCTCGAGCACGACGGCGTCCTCTGGTCGTGGGCCGTGCCGCGCGGTCCGTCGCTCGATCCCGCCGACAAGCGCCTCGCCGTCCATGTCGAGGATCACCCGCTCGACTATCGCGACTTCGAAGGAACGATCCCGGAGGGCAACTACGGCGCCGGCGCGGTCGAGATCTGGGACCGCGGCACCTGGCAGCCGCTCGGCGACGCGTCCGACGGCATGAAACGCGGCGAGATCAAGTTCACCCTCGTCGGGGCGCGGCTCAACGGCCGCTTCGTCCTGGTCCGCATGAAGCCCCGCGCGAACGATCACGCGGAAAACTGGCTGCTGATCAAGGAGCGCGACGACGCGGTCGAGACGGGCGCCGATGCCGCGACGCTCGAGCGGCGCCTGCCGGTCGGCCGAGACGCCGCGCGCCAGCGGAAATCCGGA
>CAXUBA010000106.1:0-7020 GCA_964249205.1 uncultured Acetobacteraceae bacterium
GCCGGTGCCCCGGTATTCGTAGGCCGACGACCGCTTGCCGAAGCCGCCGTCGGTCACGGTCATCAGCACCTCTTCGGCGCGCTCCAGGTCTTCCAGACGATCCGGGGTGACCGCCGCCTCGGCGCTCGCGAGATCCGCCTCGTCGGCGTCGTTCTCGTGCTCGATCTCGGCCGCCGCCTCGGCGATGTCGCCTTCGTCCGCCGCTTCGACGCCGCGGCGCGTCGCCGCCGAGTGTCGCAGATAGGCCGCGCGCGCCGCCTGCGTCGCCTCGACATGCTCGAGCACCGCGAGCGAGTTCACCCGGTCCCCCGACGCGAGCCGGATGCCGCGCACGCCGGTGCTGTCACGGCCGGCGAACACGCGCAGCGTGTCGTCAGTGATGCGGAACCGGATGCAGCGCCCGCGCTCGGTTGCGAGCAGGACGTCGTTGCCCTCGCGCGCCGTGTCGACGCCGATCAGCCGGTCGTCGCCCTCGAGCTTCATCGCGATCAGGCCGGAGGAGCGCACGTTCCGGAAGTCGGACAGCCGGTTGCGCCGGACGCCGCCCGACGCGGTCGCGAAGACGAGGTGGAGGCTTTCCCAGAGCGTCTCGTCCTGGGGCAGCGGCAGGACGGTGGTCACCTGGTCGGCGCCGAGATCGGGCAGAAGATTCACCAGCGCGCGACCCTTGGCGGTCGGCGCCGCTTCCGGCAGGCGCCAGACCTTCTCGCGATACGCCTTGCCGCCCGACGAGAAGAACAGCACCCACTGATGGGTGTGGGCGATGAAGGAGCGCGTGACGATGTCGTCGCCGCGCCGCCCGGCCGCGGTCCGGCCGCGGCCGCCGCGGTTCTGCGCCCGGAACGTTTCGAGCGAGGTGCGCTTGATGAAGCCGTCGCGCGTGATGGTGACCACCATGCGGCCCGGCTCGATCAGGCTTTCCTCGTCCTGGTCGGCGACATAGTCGACGATCTCGGTCAGGCGCGGCGTGCCGATCGCGGCGCGGACGGCGGCGAGCTCGTCCCGCATCACCTCGAGGCGGCGCGGCCGGCTCTCGATCGTGTGCAGGAGATCCCGGATCTTGGCGGCCAGCTCCGACAGCTCGCCGGTGATCTTCTCGCGCTCGAGCCCGGTGAGGCGTTGGAGGCGGAGATCGAGGATGGCGCGGGCCTGTTGCTCGGTAAGATGGATCCGGCCGTCGCGGATGATGTTGCCGGTGTCCTGGATCAGCTCGAGCAGCGGCACGACCTCGTCGGCCGCGAAGTCGCGCGCCATCAGGTTCTCGCGCGCGGTCGCGGCGTCCGGCGAGGCGCGGATGATGCGGATCACCTCGTCGATGTCGGCGACCGCGATCGCGAGGCCGACCAGCACGTGCGCGCGCTCGCGCGTCTTGCCGAGATCGAACCGGGCGCGCCGCAGGATGACCTCTTCCCGGAACGCGATGAAGGCGACCAGCGCGTCGCGGAGCGGCAGCAGCCGTGGCTGGCCGCGGTCGAGCGCCAGCATGTTCACGCCGAACGAGATCTGCAGCTGGGTGAAGCGGTAGAGATGGTTGAGCACCACCTCGGCGGTCGCGTCGCGCTTCAGCTCGATCACGATCCGCATGCCGGAGCGGTCGCTCTCGTCGCGGATGTCGGAGATGCCCTCGATCGTCTTCGAGCGGACGAGCTCGGCCATGCGCTCGAGCAGCGTCGACTTGTTGACCTGGTAGGGGATCTCGGTGACGACGATCGCCTCGCGGTCGCGCCGGATCTGTTCGACGGCGGCACGGGCGCGGAGCGCGATCGAGCCGCGGCCGGTCTCGAAGGCGAGCCGGATCCCGGCGCGGCCGAGGATGAGGCCGCCGGTCGGGAAATCCGGACCCGGGATGATCCGCATGAGGTCTTCGAGGGTGATGTCGGGATCGGCGATGAGGGCGAGCGTCGCGTCGATCACCTCGGTCGGGTTGTGCGTCGGGATGTTGGTCGCCATCCCGACCGCGATCCCTTGCGCCCCGTTGACGAGCAGGTTCGGGTAGGAGGCCGGAAGGACCGACGGCTCCTGCTCGCTTTCGTCGTAGTTCGGACCGAAGTCGACCGTGTCGCGGTCGATGTCGTCGAGCAGGAACATCGCCGAGCGCGCCAGCCGCGCCTCGGTGTAGCGCTGGGCCGCCGGGCTGTCGCCGTCGATCGAGCCGAAGTTGCCCTGCCCGTCGATCAGCTTGACCCGCATCGACCAGGTCTGCGCGAGCCGCACCAGCGCGTCGTAGATCGAGGCGTCGCCGTGCGGGTGGAACTTGCCCATCACGTCGCCCACGATTCGCGCCGCCTTGCGGTAGGGGCGGTCCGGGGTGAAGCCGCCTTCGCGCGCGCCGTACAGGATCCGGCGATGCACCGGCTTCAGCCCGTCGCGCGCGTCCGGCAGCGCCCGGCTCACGATCACCGACATCGCGTAGGCGAGATAGGAGGAGCGCATCTCCTCCTCGATCGTGACGGGGAAACGGTCCTGCGGTGTCGAGGCGTCGCTCACGGTCTGCTTTCGGTCGTCTGTCTGTTTGCCGTGACGTGTCTACCATGCGGCGGACGGGCAGGCGAACCGGCGGGTCACCACACGGCGACGGTCGCCGGCCCGGACGCGAACCGGCCGATCACGGCGGCGGATCGGTGCCCGTGCGCCATGGCGCCCGCGAGAAGCGCCGGTGCCGCGTCCGCCGACACGGCGACGAGGAGGCCGCCGCTCGTCTGCGGGTCGGTGAGGAGCGCGCGAAGGAGCGGGTCGGCGGCGATCCGAACCTCGTTCCCGTAGCTGTCCCAGTTGCGGGCGCTCGCGCCGGTCACGAAGCCGCGTTCCGCGAGCGCGCGGACGCCGTCGAGGATCGGCACGGACGCGGCGTCGAGCGAGAGCGAGACACCGGAAGCGCGGCAGATCTCGAGCGCGTGGCCGAGCAGGCCAAAGCCGGTGACATCGGTGAGCGCGTGCACCTCCGGGTTGCCGGCGAGCGTCGCGCCCCAGTCGTTCCGCATCGTCGTGCTTCGCAGCATCGCCTCATAGAGCGTGGCCGCGAGCGCGCCACGCCGAAGTGCCGCGCCGGAGACGCCGATCCCCAGCGGCTTGGTCAGGATCAGCACGTCGCCGTCGCGCGCGCCGCGGTTGGTCAGCACGTGATCGGGATGGACGAGGCCGATCACCGCCAGCCCGTAGATCGGCTCGCCGTTGTCGATCGAGTGTCCGCCGGCGACCGGCACGCCGGCCGCCTCGCAGGCCTCGGCGCCCCCCGCGACGATCGCGCGCGCGACGGCGACCGGCAAACGCTCGCGCGGGAAGCCGAGAATGGCGAGTGCCAGGATCGGCCTTCCGCCCATGGCCCAGACGTCGGACAGCGCGTTGGTGGCGGCGATGCGGCCGAAATCGCGCGCGTCGTCGACGATTGGATTGAAGAAGTCGGTGGTCGCGACGAGCGCGGTGCGGTCGTCGATCCGCCAGACCGCGGCATCGTCGCCGGTCTCGGTGCCGACCAGGAGCGAGGCGTAGGGTCCGGCCGCCGGCATGCCGGACAGCACGTCGCGGAGGGTCGCGGGCGACAGCTTGCAGCCGCAACCGCCGCCATGGGCGTATTCGGTGAGGCGGATCGCTTCGGTCATGCTGCTCCCTCCCGGCCCGGGCAGACCGTTTTCTTCCGGCTCTCCGAGCGATGGCGTTGTTTCCTGGCCTGCCGGGTTCGATACTCAGCCGATGCCCGACGGTTCCAAGGACGCAGGCGCGGCACGGCTACGGGCGCTGCCGCAGATCGGACGCCTGCTCGAGCACGAGGACGCGCGGGCGCCGATCGCGTCGACCTCGCGACCGGCGATGACCGACGCGTTGCGGCGCGCGCTCGGCGAGGCGCGCGATGCGCTCCGGCGCGGCACGACCACCGTCGTGCCGAGCGCACCCGCGCTGATCCGTCGTGCCGCCGAGACGCTCGACGAGGGCGAGCGGCCGGGCCTTCGCGCGGTGATCAACGCGACCGGGATCGTGCTCCACACCAATCTCGGCCGCGCACCGATGGCGCCCGAAGCGGTGGACGCCGCAGCCGCCGCGGCCGGCTGCTATGCCAATCTCGAATTTGATCTCGCGAGCGGCGGTCGCGGCGAACGGCTCGGTGCGGTCGAGGGCCTCGTCCGCGAGGTCACGGGAGCGGAAGCGGCGGTCGCGGTGAACAACGGTGCCGCCGCCGTTCTGCTGGCGCTCGCGGCGCATGCGCCCGACGGCGGCGAGGTCGTGGTCTCGCGCGGCGAGCTCGTCGAGATCGGTGGCGGGTTCCGGATCCCCGAGGTCATCGCGCAGGGCGGTGCCGCGCTCGTCGAGGTCGGCACCACGAATCGCACCCGCGTCAGCGACTACGAGCGCGCGATCGGGCCACGGACGCGGATGCTGCTGAAGGTGCATCGGAGCAACTTCCGGATCACCGGCTTCACCGAGGAGGCGTCGCTCGCGGAACTCGCGACGCTCGCCCGCACCCGCTCGCTCCCGCTCATGCACGATCTCGGCTGCGGCATGCTCGTGGACCCCTGCCCGTCGCTGACACGCGGCGAGGACGCGATCACCGTACGCGACGCGGTCGCGGCCGGCTGCGACCTCATCGCGTTCTCGGGTGACAAGCTGCTCGGTGGCCCGCAATGCGGCATCGTGGCGGGAACGGAAGCGGCCGTGGCGCCTCTTCGGCGCCACCCGCTCATGCGGGCTCTGCGGCTCGATAAGATGACGCTGGCGGCACTCGACGCGACGCTCCGGCTGCACCGGGCGGACGCGGACGGGCGGCATGCGTTGCTCCGGGTGCCGGCGCTCCGCATGCTGGCGCAGGACGCGGCGACGCTGGAGCGGCGCGCCGAGCGTCTCAGCGAGCTGATCGCGCGCCGGGGGCTCGCGATCGATGCGGCGGTCGAGGCGAGCCACGGCGAAGCCGGCGGCGGCGCGTTGCCCTGCGTTGCGATCCCATCGGCCGCGGTCACCGTGTCGGTCGGCCGGCTCACGCCGGATGCGCTGCTGCGGGCGCTTCGGGGCGCGTCGCCGCGTCCGGTGATCGCGCGGATCCGCGAGAACCGCGTCGTGCTCGACATGCTGACCGTCGCCGACGAGCAGTTGGAGGCCGTCGTCGCGTCGCTGGCCGCGATCGCCGCGGACGTCGCCACGCGGTGACCGACGCGGTGGTGCTCGGCGTGATCGGCCATGTCGATCACGGCAAGACGTCGCTCGTGCATGCGCTGACCGGCACCGACACCGACCGGCTCGCGGAAGAAAAGCGACGCGGCATCTCGATCGCGCTCGGCTTCGCGCATCTCGCCGCGGCCGACGGCGCCGTCGTCGATCTCGTCGACATGCCCGGGCACGAGCGCTTCGTCCGCACGATGATCTCGGGCGCGACCGGCATGCGCGTCGTGCTGCTCGTGATTGCGGCGGACGACGGCGTCCGGCCGCAGACGGTGGAGCATGTCGAGATCGCGTCGCTGCTCGGGATCCGCGAGGCCCTCCTGGCGGTGACGCGGTCGGATCTCGCCGACGACACGACGGCGGCGAGGACGGAACGCGACGCCCAGGCGCTGCTCCAGGCCGCAGGGATCGCGGTGCGATCCGCGCATCGCGTCTCGGTCCGCACCGGCGCGGGCATCGGACCGCTCCGGGACGACGTCGCCGCGGTCGCCTCGCTCGCTCCGGTCGCGGCGGCGGACGATGGTGGCTGGGCGTTCCTGCCCGTGGATCGCGCCTTCAGCCTTCCCGGCGCCGGCACGGTGGTCACCGGGACGCTCCGACGCGGGGCGGTGCGCGAGGGCGACGAGTTGGATGCGCTGGTGCCGGGCGCGACGCTCGGGCCGATCCGTGTCCGGGTGCGCGCCGTCCACACGCGGAACACTCGGGTCCCGCTCGCCCCGCCGGGAGGCCGGATCGCGCTCAACCTGCGCGGCGTCGAACCGGACGCGCTGCCGCGCGGCACGGTGATCGCGACCCGGGACGCGCTCGTGCCGGCGCGTCGGATCGTGGTCCGGCTGCGTGCCGTCGTCGGCGCGCCGCCGCTCCCAACCGGCCGGACGTTGCTGTTGCTCGCGGGCACCGACGAGGTTCGGGTGCGTCTCCGCCTGCTCGACACCGACACGCTCGAGCCGTCGGCCGAGGCGTTCGCCGAACTCGTGGCGGACCGCGCGGTCGCGCTGCCGGCCCGCGAACGCTTCGTGCTCCGCCTCGCCTCCCCGCCCGCGACGGTGGCGGGCGGGCCGGTGCTGACGACAGGCGAGACCCGCCTGAAACGCCGGCACGCGCCGACGATCGAGCGTCTCGCCGCGCGGTCGGGTGCGACCGCTTCCGCCGTCGTCGCGGACGTCCTCCGGCGTGCCGGCACCGAGGGAACGACGCTCGCGATCCTCGGCCGGGAAGCCGGTGTCTCAGCCCCTCGCGCCGCCTCGCTGCTCGAGGGCACGGGTGCGACGATCGGCCGCCGCGGGGGAAGCGTGATCGCGGCCGAAGGCTGGCAGCTCCTGCTCCGGCGCCTGCCCGCACTCGTCGCGGCGGGTCGCATGCCCGTGTCGACGGCGCCGTTCGTCGAGGAGGCGGTCGCCACGCTCGTGCGGTCGGGCGTGCTCGTCCGGGACGGCAGCCGGCTCGCGGTTCGGGACACCAGGCGCGATGCGGCTCGCGCACGGAGTGAGGACGAGGTCGCGCGCGTCCTGCTCGACCGCGTGCGTGCGGGCGGGCTCGCGCCGCCGCCGGTGTCGGATCTCGCACCCGACCCCGCGACGCGCCGGATGCTCGATCGACTGGTGCGCGCGGGCGCGTTGGTGTGGGCGACCGACCGGGTGCAGAAACGGGATTGGGTGTTCCATCCGGACGCCGTCGCCAGCGCGCGCGCGCGTCTCGGCGAGGCGTTGGCCGCGCGGCCGGCGGGGCTCCTGGTCGGCGAGGTGGGCGGCGTGCTCGGCATCACGCGGCGCCACGCCGTCCCGCTGCTCGAACACCTGGACGGGACGCGCTTCACCCGGCGTGTCGGCGATCGGCGGCTCGCCGGCGCGCCCGCTCGGGGGTACACACCGC
>CAXUBA010000106.1:7030-9599 GCA_964249205.1 uncultured Acetobacteraceae bacterium
CATGGACCCCAACCCGAAGGGGGTCCAGGCGCCCAGCGCCAAGCGAGGCGCGGGGCAGAGCCCCGTCCTAGGCCCCGGGCAAATTCTCGGGCTGCGAAAACCGGAACGAGATGTTCGGATCCCGTGCCGACACGTCGCCAGCGGCCATGATCGAGATCCGGAACGTGCCGCTGCCGGCGACCGCGAGCACCGATCCGATCCGCGACGCAAAACCGCCGCGCCGGCCGGCGAGCACGGCGACCGTCTTGAGCGCGGCCGGCACGAGCGTGCCGGCGACATGCGCGCCCCAGTGCTCGATCCGGCCGGCGCGGCTCAGCAGCGCGTCGCCGACGCCTCGTTTCTCGTAAACCCGGTGCGAGATCGTCGCGGCCACCGCCTCGGTCGCGAGCGCCGCGACGGCCACCGCATCGAGCGCACGGCGTGTCGCGGGGTTGGCCTCGCCGAGCGCGAGCGCGCTTGCACCGGCCGCGATCGAGGAGCTCGCGAAACGGACGGCGAGCGCGCGCGGCGCCGCCGCCCACAGCGGCGTGCTGGTCGCGGCGAGGAGGGCGGCGGTGTAGGTGCCGATGCCGGCGCCGAACACGGCGGCGGGTACGGACGCGATCTGCGCGAGGCGGTGGAGCAGATCAGGCCAGGGCGTGCGCTCGGCCACGATCTCGGCCGCGGCGGCGGGCATCGCGAAGGCGGAGAAGGACAGCAGGATCCAGGTGCCGATCGACATCGGCGATGTGCGCCTGGCGATCCGCATCATGTTCATGAAACGCTGCGGCGTGTGGAGGTCCCACACCAGGATCGCGGAGCCGATCGTCGGCGCCAGCGTGGCGAGCAGGCGACCGCGCCGGCCGACCGTCCCCTTGTGGCCGGCGAGATCGGCGATCGTGGACACGATCATCGAACCGCCGGACAGGCCGGCGAGGAATACGTAGCCGCCGACGGCGAAGTTGTTGAAGGGCGCCGCCTTCAGCTGGTTGCGGCCGTAATAGGTGGGGCCCTGCCAGGCACCCTCGGCGCGCGGCGGGTGGGAACCGTCGGGCATCAGCGTCGCGCTCCGAGAGCCATGATGCCGATCGCGGCGATCGCCAGCCCAGCCATGGTGGACAATCCGGCCTGGAACGCGGGCAGGACACGGTTCGACGCGCGCGTCGGTGCCGCGGGAAGGTTGTAGACCTCGGGACGTTCGGTCAGCAGGAAGAACGCGTTCAAGTGGCCGAGATCGCCGGTGGCGCCCGGACTGTCCGGAACGCCGTAGAGATATGCTTCTGGTCGCCCGTGTCCGTGCAGGGTCTCGACGCGCTTGCGGGCGCGCTCCTGAAGGTCGGACACCTCGCCGAACTGGATGCTTTCCGTCGGGCACGACTTGGCGCAGGCCGGTTCGAGACCTCCCTTCAGCCGGTCGTAGCAGAGGGTGCATTTGTGCGCCTTGCCGTCGATCTGATTGAGATCGACGACGCCGAACGGGCAGGCCGGCACGCAGTAGCCGCAGCCGTTGCAGATGTCCTGCTGCACGACGACCGTGTCGAATTCGGTCTTGAACAGAGCGCCCGTGGGGCACGCCTCCATGCACGGCGGATTGTGGCAGTGTTTGCAAACGTCGCTCATCATCAGCCAGGCGCTCTGGAAGGCACCCTGCTCGTTGCCGCGGACGCCCTTCGCGCCGGTTTGCTCGACGAAGTTCACGTGACGCCAGGTGTTGGCCGAGAGCGCGCCGGTGTTGTCGTAGCTTTCGCCGGTCATGCCGACATGGTCAGCCGGGAGGTTGTTCCACTCCTTGCAGGCGACTTCGCAGGCCTTGCAGCCGATGCAGACCGTCGTGTCGGTGAAGAAGCCGTACGACTTGCCGGGCTCGATCAGCACGCCCGCGGTGAGTTCGCTCTCGTTCGGGATCGGGCCGTGGAACTCGCTCTCGCCGTGCTCCCGAACGCGCGGGCTCATGTCCATGACCATCGGGTCGTCTCCTCAGGCGAGTTCGACGCTGATCGACTTCGCCACGAGGGCGATCATGTCGGGGGCGTCGGCGTAGCGGATCTGTACACGAGCCTGCCGCCGCTGAAGCTCGGCGAGCTGATGCGGTTCCGCGAGGGACGTGTGGCTCAGCAGGAAGATGTGCCCGGCGCCCGCGTCGTCGACCAGACCGATCCGGCCCTCCTGGACCAGCGCGATATAGCCGCTCATCGTCTTCGCCCCCGCCGATGCGAACCAACCCAACATGATCGCAAAACCTCCGCGCGCCACGGTCATTCTCGCCGGTGTTGCGCGCTTGTGAAAGGACCACGGCTCCGAACGGGTTGCGCGTCCTCTCGTCCCGCGCGATTAGATCGTGACGCTTCGCAGAGGATGCCGGGATGAAGAAGCTGCGCGAGGGCATCGGGTCGCGTGCCAAGGGGTTCCTTCGGGATTGGACCTTGCCGCGTCAGTTCCGCGGCGAAAGCCCGTATGCGGAAGGTGCGAAGAGCACGGCCTCGAAGACCCTCCGTCCCCGGCTCGAGCAGGCCGATACCGTGGGCACTTCGGTCTGCCCGTTCTGCGCGGTCGGCTGCGGTCAGCTCGTCTACGCGAAGAACGGCAAGCC
>CAXUBA010000107.1:0-1877 GCA_964249205.1 uncultured Acetobacteraceae bacterium
AGTTCCGAAGGTCCGACGGAACACGAACGCGATCAAGAAGCGGAGTCGCAAGGGTCATGGCGCGGCTCAGCTCCTGCGCTCGACGGCGAAGCGCGCGAACGCCCGAAGCGCAGCCGCCTCCGGGCCGAAGGGGGCGAGATGGCGCGCGGCCCGGTCGGCGAGCAGGCGGGCCTCGGCGGCGGCGCGCTCGACGCCGAGCAGCGACACGAAGGTCGCCTTGCCGCTCGCCTCGTCCTTGCCGGCGGTTTTGCCGAGTTCGGCGGCGCTTGCGGTCGCGTCGAGCACGTCGTCGGCGACCTGGAACGCCGTCCCGAGATCGCGCCCGTAGCGCGCGACCGCCTCGCGGTGCGCCGACGACGCGCGGCCGAGGATCGCGCCGGCGTCGGCGCTGAACTGGATCAGCCGTCCGGTCTTGAGTGCGTGGAGCCGCGTCACCTCGTCAAGTCCGACGGTCTCGCCCGCGGCCTGGGCGCGCTCGGCCTCGATGTCGATCGTCTGGCCGCCCACCATGCCATCGGCGCCGGCGGCGGCCGCGAGTGCCGCGACGAGCTCGATCCGTGCCGCCGGGTCGGCATGGACGTCCGGATCGGCGAGCACGGCGAAGGCGCGGCACTGCAGCGCGTCGCCGGCGAGGATCGCGGTCGCCTCGTCGAACCTGCGATGGCAGGACGGCTGGCCGCGTCGGAGGTCGTCGTCGTCCATCGCCGGCAGGTCGTCGTGCACGAGCGAATAGGCGTGCAGCATCTCGACCGCGGCGGCGACCCGGAGCGACGCGTCGGTCGGGACCGCGAACAGAGATCCGACCTCGACCACGAGAAAGGCCCGCATGCGCTTGCCGCCGTTCAGCGTCGCGTAGCGCATGGCGTCGACGAGCCTGGCTTCGCGCCCACCGATCGACGGGAGCAGCCGGTCGAGCGCGGCCTCGGTCTCGGCGGCCCGCCGGGCGAGCGTGTCACGAAGGGACCTCGCCTCGTCGGTGTCGAGCCAGGAGGGGACGGGCACGCGGGTGATGGTGTCGGCCATGATGTCAGACCTTTTCGGCCCCGAGGGTGCGGGAGGCGAGCGTGCCGTCGTCGCGCTCCACAATCGCGCTGACCCGGGTTTCGGCTTCGGCGAGCTTGCGCTCGCAATGGCGCCGGAGCGCCGCGCCGCGTTCGTAGCAGACGATGGCGTCCTCGAGCTTCTGCTGACCGCCTTCGAGGCCGCGCACGATCCGCTCGAGCTCGGCCAACGCGTCCTCGAACGACATGAGGGAAAGATCGGGCGCGCTGTCGCCCTGCTCGTTCGCCACCTCTTGGCCTCCCCGTTCGGTCGCCCGCCGGGCATAGGGCCGGCGCGGAAGGAGCGGGTTACCCCGCGCCACCGGATTGATCCAGAGGGCGATGGGAATGCGCGCATCCTGCCCGGGGGTCGGAGTCGGGGCGCCCGGCGGCACGCGCCCGATCGGCGCGCGGCCGGCTCAGCTCCGCTCGGGCTCCAGCTTCCGGCGCACGACGAAGGAATAGATGCCGCCCGCATCCTCCGAGAAGCCGGTCAGCTCGTGCCCGGTCTCCCGGCAGAAGGCGCGGACATCGGCGACGGAGGCCCGGTCGGTGGTGAGCAGACGGAGTCGCGCGCCGGGAAGGACGGCACGGAGCGCCCGGTTGAGCCGAAGCACGGGGAGCGGGCACGCCAGCCCCTTGGCGTCGAGCACGGTCTCGGTCGCGGCGTTGCGTCCGCCGTCCGCGGCGGTCCCGCGACCGTTCTCGGCGGCGCTGCGCACGCTTTCCGCGAACACTCCTGGAACGCCTCGCGTCATGCCGTCCCGGATGACCGAAACCGGCCGCTTCCGCAACCCCGTCGCGCTTGAGGCCTGGCGCGCTTGAGGCCTGGCGCGC
>CAXUBA010000107.1:1977-9520 GCA_964249205.1 uncultured Acetobacteraceae bacterium
GGCGCGCGCGCTCGTAATGGGAAGGTTCAAGGCGAGGACGGCCCATGTCGCGTTTCCGGATCGGCATCGACTTCGGCGGGACCAAGTTCGAGATCGTGGCGCTCGATCGGCGCGGTGCCGTGATGCTGAGACGCCGGGTTCCGAACCCCGGCACCTACGACGCTTCGCTCCAGACGCTGGTGGAGCTCGTTCGCTCCGCGGAAGCCGAGCTCGCCGGGCAGGCCAGCGTCGGGATCGGCATCCCGGGCGCGATCAGCCCGGAAACCGGGCTCGTGAAGAACGCCAACACGGTGTGGCTGAACGGGCGTCCGTTCGGCCGCGACTTCGGCAACGCGCTCGGCCGCGTGGTCAAGGTCGAGAACGACGCGAACTGCTTCGCGCTTTCGGAAGCGTCGGACGGTGCCGGCGCCGGCCATCGCGTCGTGTTCGGGGTGATCCTCGGCACGGGCGTCGGCGGCGGTATCACGGTCGACGGGAAGCTCCTGACGGGGCCGCACCATATCGCCGGCGAATGGGGGCACAATCCGCTGCCCTGGCCGCGGCTCGAGGAGTTCCCGATGCCGCGCTGCTTCTGCGGCAACGAGGGATGCATCGAACGCTTCCTGGCCGGACCGGAGCTTGCGGAGCTCTGCGACGGGCCGGGCCACCGCGACGCGAGCGGCCTGCCGGACCGCGCGCTCGGCGGCGACGCGAAGGCGCGGGACGCGCTCGATCTGCACAGCAACCGCCTCGCGCGCGCGCTGGCACAGGTGGTCAACCTGCTCGATCCCGACATCGTCGTGCTCGGCGGCGGCCTGTCCAACATGAAGCACCTGTACACGGCGGTGCCCGACCAGATGGCGCGCCATGTCGTGACCGAGCGCATGGTGACCCCGATCGTGCGGAACATGCACGGCGACAGCTCGGGCGTGCGCGGCGCCGCCTGGCTGTGGCCCCCGTCGGACTGACCCGCCCCGCTTCGCGCGATCCGACGGGCGCACGACGCCGGCCGAGGCTTGACCCCCCGGCTTAATGTTGCTCCATCGGATCGTTCCGTCCGATCCTCGGCACCGACGGCGACAGGAGGCGGTCCTGCCACGATACGTTTCATGTTCGCCGCTGCTCTACCGAGACGGCGGCTTCTTCGACGATCCGGCGCGGCTCAAGACGGCGATGCACGACCTCGTCGTGTCGGACGACACCGAGATCTTCCCGTCCTTCCGCTACGAGCGCGACACGAGCGAGCGGCTGATCCTGGCGGGCGCGGAAGCCGAGCGCGAAGCGCGCGACCACATGCGTTTCGTGAACGACATGTTCCACGGGGGACCGTCCACGCGACTGGTGAAGCTCCGCGACGTCTTCGTGCACGAGGACAGGATCCTCGCGGTGCGGCAGGACGAGGTGTTCGTGGTCGCCGAAACGTCGCGCCGGAACGACGAGGGACCCGTCCCGTTCGCCGAGCCGACGGCGCGCGAGCTCCGCGCTTCGGCGACCGCGGTCGCCGCGGCCAATCCGCTCTATATCGGGTCGGCGGGGTTCAAGAACTACGGCCACTGGCTGCTCGACGACCTGCCGCGCGTCGCGGCGCTTCCGCACATCATGCGCAAGAGCGGCCGCGGCGCCGACATCGTGCTGCGGCAGTCGAACCCGACCCTCGACGACACGAAGCGCGCCTCGATCCACCTCGCGGCGCCAGCGGGCTCGGTCGCGTCGACGCGGTTCACGCCGCGGGACAGCGTGCTCCATTTCGACGAACTCTGGTTCGTGACGCCGCCGACGCTGCATACCGCCCTGAAGTCGCACGACGCGTTCAGATTAATCCACGACGTCGCGCGCCGTCTGGCCGGCGGCCGCCCGAGCCGGACGGACGCCATCTTCGTCGCCCGGCAGCACGGCTACGGGCGCATCCTCGTCAACGAGAACGAGGTCCTCGACGCCCTCCGGCCGCTGAACGTCGAGGTGGTGCATCCCGACCGGATGAGCTTCGTCCAGCAGGCGACGCTGTTCGTGGGCGCGCGGGTCGTCGTCGGCTCGATGGGCGCGGCGATGACCAACCTTGTGTTCTCGGAACCGGGCGTCCGGGCGATCCACCTCGCGCCGGACGGCTGGACCGAACCGTTCTACTGGGATCTCGCCTGCGCGGCCGGGCAGCAGTATCGCGCGATCTACGGTCCGTCGCAGCCCGACTGCACGCCGCACCGCCGCAACTACCGGATCGACCCGCGACAGCTCCGGCGCGGGCTCGACGGGTTGGCTAGCGTCGGCAGTTCTTCGCCTGCGGCAGCATGGTGAGGCTCCGCAGCTGGCCGGCGAGGCGGAAGCCGCCAAAATCCATCGTAAGCCGGTCACCGACGCCGTTGGCGAAGTAGCGCGTGCCGACCTCGTATTCCGGCGTCATGTCGGTGCTCTCCACCGGATAGAACGCGATGTCGACGCGTCCGGACGGCAGCCCCGCGAGCGTCGGGTTGGGCGGCGGACCCGCCGTCGGACCCCAGTCGAGGATCGTGACGTAGGAATATTCCGCCCCGTCGGTGCCGGTCCCGTCGAACAGGAGCGGGCTCAGCGCGCGACGACCGTCGGCGGCGGCCTGGAGGATCGTGCGCGTGTGCTCCATCGGAAACAGCGTGCCGGGCGGCAGCGTGAGCGACGCACCGGCCGGGCTGAGGAAACGGACCTGGCCGCTCCGGCCGGGCGCGATCGTCGCGCGTCCGCGGAGATCGTCGGTGAGGTTGCCGTTGTCCCGCTGCGTCATCGTGAAGGTGAGCGCCGAGCCGTCCTTGGTTTCGAACGTCGCGTAGTCGGACCGCGTCGCGGTTTCCGTCCCATCCCGGTCGGTGGACGAGATCTGCAGCATTTGCTCGGTCGCCCAGGCGGTGCAGGCGTCGCGCACCTCGAACGTCATCTCGCCGCCGGCGCCCACCGTTTCCCCGTCCGGCGAGCCGGCGAAGGTGAGGTCGTAGACCGCCCGGTGCGGGGCGAGCGAGATCGCGGCGCGCGCGCTTCCGACGACCGCGAACGAGAGCGCGAACCCAAACGCGGCCGCCATTCCCCGACGCATCTCAGCCCTTCTTCGGCGGGAGCGCGAGCCGGAGCGAAAGCTCGCGGAGGCGGATTTCGGGCACGGGCGCCGGCGCGCCCATCATCGGGTCCTCGCCGCCCTGGCTCAGCGGGAACAGGATCACCTCGCGGATGTTCGGCTCGTCCGCGAGCAGCATGACGATGCGGTCGATGCCCGGCGCCGAACCGCCATGCGGCGGCGCGCCGTAGCGGAAGGCGTTCAGCATGCCGCCGAACCGCGCCTCCACCTCGGTTGCGTCGTAGCCGGCGATCGCGAAGGCGCGCAGCATGATGTCCGGCCGATGGTTTCGGATCGCGCCCGACGAGAGCTCGATGCCGTTGCAGACGATGTCGTACTGGAACGCCTTGACCGCGAGCGGATCCTCGGTCTCGAGCGCCGCCATCCCGCCCTGCGGCATCGAGAACGGGTTGTGGCTGAAGTCGATCGCGCCCGTGTCCTCGTTCCGCTCGTACATCGGAAAGTCGACGATCCAGCAGAAGCGGAACGCGTCGCGCTCGACGAGGTCGAGCTCGGCGGCAACGCGGTTGCGGACCGCGCCCGAGAACGGCCCGGCGACGGCACGCGGACCGGCCGCGAAGAACACCGCGTCGCCGGCTCCAAGACCGCAGGCGACGCGGATCGCCTCGGCGCGATCGGCTTCAAGGTTGCGCGCGATCGGGCCCTTGGCGCCGTCCGCGTCCCAGGTGACGTAGCCGAGGCCGGCGGCACCTTCGGCGCGCGCCCACTCGTTCAGCTTGTCGAAGAAGGAGCGCGGCCGACCCCCGGCGCCGGGGGCCGGGATCGCGCGCCCCCCGCCGCCGTCGGCCGCGCCGCGCGCGGGCAGGCCGCAGCCGCCGCCGGCGCAATGCGCGGTGACGTCGGTGATCCGGAGCGGATTGCGGAGATCGGGCTTGTCCGAGCCGTAACGGAGCAGCGCCTCGTCGTACGGGATCCGAGGGAACGCGCCCTCGGTCACCGCGCGGCCGGCGCCGAACTCCCGGAACAGGCCGCCCATCACGGGCTCGAGCACGGCGAAGACGTCGTCCTGGGTCGCGAAGCTCATCTCGAAGTCGAGCTGGTAGAATTCGCCGGGCGAGCGATCGGCGCGCGAGGCTTCGTCGCGGAAGCAGGGCGCGATCTGGAAGTAGCGGTCGAAGCCCGCCACCATCGCGAGCTGTTTGAACTGCTGCGGCGCCTGCGGCAGCGCGTAGAAGCGTCCGGGATGGAGCCGGGCCGGCACCAGGAAGTCGCGCGCGCCCTCGGGGCTCGACGCTGTCAGGATCGGCGTCTGGAACTCGGTGAAGCCCTGCTCGGTCATGCGCCTGCGGAGCGACGCGATCACGGCCGCGCGCAGCATCATGTTCCGGTGCACGCGCTCGCGCCGGAGATCGAGATAGCGGTAGCGGAGCCGGATCTCGTCCGGATAGTGCTCGTTGCCCGCGACCTGCATCGGCAGCACGTCGGCGGCGGACTGCACCGCGATCGTCGCCGCCCGGAGCTCGATCTCGCCGGTCGGCAGACGCGGGTTGACGGTCGCGCCTTCGCGCCGGACCACCGTGCCGGTGACGGTGATCACGCTTTCGACCCGGATCGCGTCCGCTTCCGCGAGCAGCGCGCCGCCGGCCGGTACGACGACCTGAGTGATGCCGTAATGGTCGCGGAGATCGAGGAAGAGCAGGCCGCCGTGGTCGCGCTTGCTGTGCACCCAGCCGGACAGGCGCGCCTCCGCGCCGGCGTGTTCGGCGCGGAGCGCGCCGCAGGTGTGGGTGCGGTAGGCGTGCATGCGTGTCCTGGGCGAGGGTGGCAGGCGGGCGAGCGGTGGTCCCGTGTCGCGGCCGGGTTGTCAACAGCCGCGGCGGCGCGTCGGCGCGGACCGGTCCGGCGGTCGCGCGCCCTTGCGGCGGCGGTCGCATTCTGTAGAAGCGCGCGATGGCACGTCTCAATCGGCCGCCCTTTCCGGACCCCGTCCTCGTCACCGGCACCGAGGCGCTTCGGGACGCCTGCGAGCGTCTCGCCGCCGGCGGCGACTTCGTCACCGTCGACACCGAGTTCATGCGCGAACGCACCTACTATCCGGTTCTGTGCGTCGTGCAGCTCGCGAGCGACGACGCCGTCTTTGTCGTGGACGCCGAAGCCGACGGCCTCGACCTCGCGCCGCTCGCACGCCTGATGGCGGACGAAAGCGTGGTCAAGGTGTTCCATGCCGCCCGACAGGACCTCGAGATCTTCCTGCACCGTTTCGGCGCGCTGCCGAAGCCCGTGTTCGACACGCAAATCGCCGCCATGGTGGCGGGCTTCGGCGACCAGGTCGGCTACGACAGTTTGGTGGGCGCGCTGACCGGCGGCCACATCGACAAGGCGCACCGGTTCAGCGACTGGTCCGCCCGCCCCTTGTCGGCGGCGCAGATCGCCTACGCCGCCGCCGACGTCACCCACCTGCGCGGCGTGTACCGGAGCCTGCTCGAGCGACTCCAGCGCGAGGATCGCCTCCTCTGGGTGCGGGAGGAGATGGCGATCCTGGCGGAACCGGCGACGTTCCGGGCCGACCCGGAGACGGTGTGGGAACGCCTCCGCCCGCGGTCCGGCAACCGCCGCCTCCTCGCGGTGCTGCGCGCAGTCGCCGCCTGGCGGGAACGCGAAGCGCAGCGGATCGACATCCCGAGACAGCGGCTGCTGCGCGACGAGAGCCTGCTCGAACTCGCCGCCGTCGCGCCGCGCACCGCCGACGAGCTCGGCCGCATACGGGCCGTCACCCGCGGCTTCGCGGAAGGGCGCAGCGGCGCCGGCGTGCTGGCGGCGATCGAGGGCGCGCTCGCACTGGCGGAAACCGACTGGCCGGAACCGGCGGAACGCGGCAGCGGCGGCGGGAACGGCGCCGGCCGCGCTTCGCCGGCACTGGTGGCGCTGCTGAAGGTGTTGCTCGCCGCCAAGTGCGAGGCGCACGACGTCGCACCGAAGCTGCTCGCCTCGTCCGACGACCTCGACCGGCTGGCGCTCGGCGACGAGGATGGGCTCCCGCTGCTGACCGGGTGGCGGCGCCAGGTGTTCGGCGAGGATGCGCTCGCCCTGCGCGCGGGGCGGATCGCGATCGCCGTCGAGGGGCGCCGGATCAAGCTCGTCCGTTCCGGCGGCTGAGCGATCGGACCGGCCAGGACACGACGGCCGATCCCGCCCGCTGGTTGGCCGACCGAAACTTGAAGGGCGGACACGTGTTGTTCATTCCCGACAAAGGGAGACGGTCATGGGCATCATTCTCTGGATCGTATTCGGCCTCATCGCCGGATTCATCGCGAGCAAGCTGGTCAACAACTCGGGCGAAGGCATCATCCTCGACATCGTGCTCGGCATTGTCGGCGCGGTGGTCGGCGGCTTCATCTTCAGCGCCTTCGGCGCCGCGGGCGTGACCGGCTTCAACATCTGGAGCCTGATCGTCGCCGTGATCGGAGCCGTCGTCGTGCTGCTGATCTACCATGCGCTGTTCAACCGACGCGCCATCTGACCGGCGCGGGCGATCCGAGGGGGCGCGTCGGAAGACGCGCCCCCTTCTTGCGTCCTGCTATAACGTTGCCTGAACGCAACGTCACGTTTTCCCGCGATTCATCCACAAGATTTTGGGGTTCGCGCGTTGAATGAGGTCAAGATTTAGGGCTACCCTTCATCTTGTGGCCAAGTGGACGGAGTTGCACAAGATGGAGTGGAACGAGGAAGCCATCGGACGACTGCGCGCGCTCTGGGCGGACGGACTGTCCACCGCCGAGATCGGGCGCCGGATGGGCATCACGAAGAACGCGGTGGTCGGCAAGGCGCACCGGCTGCAGCTTTCCTCCCGCCCCTCGCCGATCCGCCGCGAGCGGCGCATCGAGCCGGTTCGCCTCCGGCGTCCGCCCGCCATCGAGCGTCCGGCGGAGCGCGCGCCCGCACCCGTCTTCCCGCCGGCGCCCCTGCGTCCGGCTGAGCGTCCGCGCACGCTTCGCCCGATCGTCTCGTCCGGGACCGGGCGCATTTCGCCGTGCTGCTGGCCGATCGGCGAACCCGGCACCAAGACGTTCCGCTTCTGCGACGCCGACACGCTGGCCGGGAAGCCCTATTGCGGCGAGCATGCGCAGCTCGCCTATGTCCGGGTCCGGGACAAGCGCGACGCGGTGGCCTGACCGGGGCGGCCGCTCCGGCCGCGATCCGACGGCACCCGGTGCCGACCCCGTTCCAACGCGCGACGGTCCGTGTCTTTCTCGGGGTCCGACCATTCCGCCCGACGAGGATCGCCGCCCGATGCCCCGCTTCCGCACTCTCCATGCGCTTCGCGCCGCGACGCGCGACCTCACGGCGCCCGACGACCGTGCGGCTGCGGAGGCGGCCCGGCGTCAGGCCGGGCTGACCAAGCCGCCCGGCAGCCTCGGCCGGCTGGAGGAGGCGGCGGTCTGGCTCGCACGGTGGCAGCGGCGACCGATGCCGAGGCTCGACGCGGTTGACATCCTGATCTTCGCCGGCAATCACGGCGTCGTAGCC
>CAXUBA010000108.1:0-9503 GCA_964249205.1 uncultured Acetobacteraceae bacterium
CGAGGGCAAGGACCACATCGCGCGCTACATGCGAAACACAGAGAACCAGGTGTTCAGTTCGGCGATGCCGATGGGATCGTGGTCGAGTACGACGGCACGGTCAGGCTCGTCGCCACCGGTCGCAGATTCCGGCAGCAGTACATCTCGATCCTGCTCTTCCGCCACGGCCGCGTCTCTCTGTTTCGCGAGTACAGCGACCCGCTCGCGTCGCGGGAGACAAACTGATCATCGCCAAATCAAGCAGGTCGGAACACGCGATATCTGCGCAAGCTCGTGGCGAGCGGCGAATGTCGGGACCGCTGGAGGGTATCAAGCTGCCGAGCGGACATCATTGCGATCGAGGCGCGGCTTGGACGCGTGAGCGGGTGCCCAGGTGCCGGCGGATGAGCGCGACGGTGTCGTCGCTTGCAGGATTGTAGACGATCATGCCGAGCTCCGGCCGGCCGTCGACGGCGAAGGCGGAGAACTCAAGCTCGATCGCGCCGAGCTCGGGATGGCGTATGCGTTTCAGTCCCTCGCCATGCGCCACCACGTCGTTGTCTCGCCACAGGCGCTCGAAGTCGGGGCTCGCCCGCGACAGCTCGGCCACCAGCTTGGTAATCTCCTCCGTCGCACCTGCCCGCGCCACATCCGCGCGGAACGCGCCCACGACGAAGCGCGCAACGCTTTCCCAATCCTCTTGCGCGGCCTGCACCCGCGGGCTGCCGAACATGAGCCGCAGGATATTGCGCTCTTCGCGCGGCAGCTGCGCGTAGTCGGTGAACAGCGCGGCGGCGGCCCGGTTCCAGGCGACAACGTCCCAGGTCGCCGTCTTGATCAGCGCGGGGCTGACCTCCAGCGCGTCGAGCACCCGTTGCAGCCGCGGGGTCACGCCCTCAACCCGCTTGTAGCGGACCTCCGGCGGACGACCGAGACCCAGCATGAACAGGTGCTCGCGCTCGGGCTCGGTCAGCATCAGGCCGTTGGCGATGCGGTCGAGCACGTCGGCCGACGGCGCCCCGCCGCGGCCCTGCTCGAGCCACGTGTACCAGGTCGGGCTGATGTTGGCGCGGCTCGCCACCTCCTCCCGGCGGAGCCCCGGAGTCCGACGGCGACCAGCCGCAAAGCCGAGCGCGGCAGGGTCCAGCCGGGTACGGCGATCCCGGAGGTAGATGCCTAGATTGTTCGATGCGTCCGTCGACATGGCGATCCTGTTGGTTCTTTTACTAGGATAGGCTCACTACTTTAAGTGGACCCAAATTGGGCCGAGATACGGGCTTCGACAATGTCGGAGACCCTCCATGCGCGTGTTCCTCACCGGCGCGACCGGCTTCATCGGCTCGCGAATCGTGCCCGAGCTGCTCGGTGCCGGACACCAAGTGCTGGGCCTGACCCGCTCCGACGCCGGCGCCCGCCAGCTCGAACAGGCCGGCGCCGAGGCGCATCGCGGCACACTCGAGGAGCCGGACAGCATTGCCAGCGGCGCGGCGAAGGCGGACGCGGTCATCCACTGCGCGTTCGATCACGACTTCTCGCGCTTCGTCGAGAACACGGAGAAGGACGCTCGCGTGATCGAGGCGATCGGCGCGGTGCTCGCCGGCTCGGACCGGCCGTTCATCATCACGTCCGGCACCGGCATCGGCAGCCCAGGGCCGGGCCAGCTCGCCGTTGAGGATGTTTTGGACCGCGAGAACCCGAACCCGCGCCGACTGTCCGAGCTGACCGGCGAGAAGGTCGCGCAGCAGGGCGTGTCCGTCGCCGCAGTGCGGCTGCCGCAGGTCCATGACAGCGAGAAGCAGGGCCTCATCTCGCCCGCGATCGAGATCGCGCGGGCGAAGGGCGTGTCGGCCTATGTCGGCGAGGGCGCCAACCGCTGGCCGGCCGCGGCTGTCGGCGACGTCGCACGCCTCTACCGGCTGGCGCTCGAGCACCACGAAGCGGGAGCACGTTGGCACGCTGTCGCCGAGGAGGGCGTTCCGATGCGCGACATCGCCGAGGCGATCGGCGACGGGCTCGGCGTGCCGGTCCGGTCGCTCTCGCCTGGCGAGGCGATCGAGCATTTCGGCTGGCTTGGCCCGTTCGCTGGCGCCGACATGCCGGCGTCGAGCACCGTCACGCGCGAGCGGCTCGGCTGGAACCCGACGGGTCCGGGCCTCGTCGAGAACCTCAGGAACATGAGCTACGGCCCTGCCGGCACCGGATCTCGCGTCGGCCGCGTTCCGACGATCAATCGCCCCTCCGTTCCGGAAAGAGTCTCATCATGACCGAGCAAGCGCTCTCCACCCTGCCGCGCGAGGCCAAGGGCCCGCTCGCCCCGCCACCCGTGCTCGGCGGCTCCATCCAGGCGGTCGCCGACGCCATCGCCGGCTGGCCGGAGATCGAGGCGACCACGCACTGGCACTTCAGCGACCAGACCCGGGTCGACGGCATCGACTTCTATGTCGGTCCGGACGAGTTGGGTCACATCCATCTCGACGGGTCGATCCACCTCGCCACCACGCCCGAGCTGGGCAGCGAGATCATAGCCGAGGGCCTTGGGCGGCCATTCCCGTGGGCGCACGGGTGGACGCTCGCCCGCGTCGACCGACTGGGCGTCGACGGTGCCGTGTCGCTGTTCCGCCGCAACTACGATCGGCTGCGGCCAGCGCAGGCGGTGTCATGATCGTCGTCACCACGCCCACCGGCCAGATCGGACGTCACGTGCTCCAGCACCTCGTCGAGGCCGGCGAAGACGTGCGCGTCGTCGTCCGCTATGCGGGCAAGCTGCCGCAGAACGTCCGCGAGAAGGTCGAGGTCATCGAGGGTTCGCACGGCGATGCCGCCATCGTCGATCGCGCACTCGACGGAGCCGAGGCGGCGTTCTGGGTCGTGCCACCGACGCCGGGCAAGACGCTCGACGAGACCTATCTCGATTTCACCAGGCCGGCCGCTGACGCGATCCGCCGCCTGGGCGTGCCCCGCCTGGTCGTCGTCACCGCGCTCGGTCGCGGCACGGCGTGGGAGGACAAGGCGGGGCTGGTCACAGCGTCGATCCGCATGGTCGATCTGTTGCGCGACACCGGCGCTGCGGTCCGCGGCCTCGCCATGCCCGGCTTCATGGAGAACGCGCTCCTGCAGGTCGGCGCGATCAGGCAGGGGCAGATGTTCGGTCCGATCGATCCCGACCGAAAGGTGCCGCACACCGCGACCCGTGACATCGGCGCCGCCGCGGCGCGCCTGCTTGGCGACCGTTCCTGGGCGGCCCAGGAGGACGTGCCGGTGCTCGGGCCGGAGGACCTGTCGTTCAGCGAGGTCGCCGGCATCGTCTCGGAGGTCCTCGGCCGCGAGGTCCGCTACAGCCAAGTGCCGTTCGAGGGCTTCAAGGCGCAGCTCAAAGGGCGCGGCATGAGCGAGAACTTTGCCCAGGGCTATGTCGACATGATGCGCGCCAAGAACGAGGGCATGGACAATGCGGCCGCGGGGACGGCAGAGAGCAGAGGGCCGACGACGTTCCGACAATGGGCGGAGGAGGAGCTGAAGCCGGCGATCTCCGGCTGAGGGCAGCGTCTCAGATCGCCTGGCCGCCCGGAACCTCCATCCGCTGCGCGTTGACCCGACGATCGTCTCCGAAAGGAGCGACGCGATCGCGCCCGGTGCCACCGTGTTGACCGCGATCCGGCGCGGCCCGAGCTCCTTCGCGACGGACCGGGTGAGCACCTCGACCGCGCCTTTCATCGCGGCGTCGGTCACGACGCGCCCGCCGTCGCCGGCACGTTACGGGTCGACGTGGCCGGCATCACGCGGACCATGCTGCTCGCGGCGCTTGCCCCGATGTCTCGCGCGGCCTCCGGACCTGACGGTGCATTGCAGCCGAGGCGAACGACGCGTCCGGCGACGCGTGCGGTGGATCCGCTGCCCTGGCCGAACGCCGCTTTCGCCTGGAGGGCACACGTCATCTGCTGCGGGAGGTTCTGGTCGGATCCGGCGCGAGGAGCTGCCGGAGATCGCGAAGCGCGACATCGAGCCGTTCCGCCAACCCGGACTTGGGCTCGTCGAGCCATGCGGTCGTCGCGTGAGTGAACGCGGCCATTCCGGTCCGGGCGGCGAGCAGCGCCGGCTGCTCACCGACGCCGCGCGCCCGCAGCGCGGCGGCGAGCGCGTCCGCCAGCACCTCGAGCTTGGCCAGCTCGCGCTCGTGCAGCGCCGGCGTGGAGGAAACCACTGCCTGCCGCGGCTCGGAAAACGGCCGGTTGGCCTCCAGCAGCGGCACCAACGACCGGAACGCGTGAAAGAGCGCGTCCAGCGGTCCGAGCTCGCCGGGCGCAACCGCGACAGCCTCCGTGAGCGCGGGGCGTAGAACCGCCTCCCCGCCGAACAGGGTCTCGCGCTTGTCCGGGAAGTAGCGGAAGAACGTCCGCTCCGTGACGCCGACGCGCGCGGCGATCTCGGCGGCCGTGGTCCGGTCGTAGCCCCGCTCCCGGAACAGCTCGAGCGCCGCCTGCTGAAGGCGGGCACGCACACCGTCGGGGCTGTTCTGGTCGGTCACGCCGTCCCTTGTCAGTCTATGACACGCGTCCAATGTCAGTCTATGACACGAGCCGGTGAGGTCGTCAGATCAAGCAAAGGAGAACAGCATGCGCGTGTTTCTGACCGGAGCGAACGGCTGGATCGGCTCGGCGATCGCCCGCGACCTGCTCGCCGATGGCCACACCGTGCTCGGGCTGGTGCGGTCGAAAGCGAAGGGAGAGGCGTTCGCCGCCGCCGGTGGCACGCCGCTGGTCGGCTCGCTCGGTGACGTCGACACGATCCGGGACGCCGCACGCGACACCGACGGCATTGTTCACACCGCCTTCGGGCTCGACCTGACCAAGATCGAGGAGATGGCCCAGGAGGAGACCCGAACGATCGAGGTGTTCGGCGAGGCGTTCGCCGGCACCGATCGGCCGATCATCGTCACCGGCGGCGTGCTGCTGACGCCGCCGGGCGAGGTGTTCCAGGAGGACGCGCGGCCGCCGGTCGCTCCCGAGTTCCCGCGCGCGTCCGAGCAGGGCGGTTTCGCACTCGCCGAGCGAGGGCTGCGGGCGATGGTGGTCCGCAACCCGCGCTCGGTTCACGGGCAGGGCGAGAGGCACGGCTTCGTCCCCATGCTGGCGGCGGTCGCGCGCGAGAAAGGCTTCTCTGCCTGGGTCGGCGAGGGCGACAACCTGTGGCCGGCGGTCCACCGGCTGGACTGCGCGCGCGTCTACCGTCTCGCGCTCGAGCGCGGCGTCGGCGGCGAGGCCTACCACGCCATCGCCGAGCAGGGCGTGCCGTTCCGGCAGATCGCGGACGCGATTGGTCGCCAGCTCAGGCTCCCCTCGCGATCGATCACCTCGGATCAGGCAGAAGCGCATTTCGGCGGCATCGCCATGTTCGCGGCAGGCCACGGTCCCGCCGCCAGCGCGAGGACCCGGGCGGCGCTCGGATGGGAGCCGCGGGAGGCGGGCATCATCGCCGACATCGAGCGGCCGGATTACGCCGCCTAGATCGCCTTCTCTGGGTGGCGGAGCTTGGCCATCGCGCCGTCACTCGGTCCTTCGCTTCGAGGATCGGGTGATGACGACGCTTCGCTTCCACGACGACGGCGAGTCTGCATCCGTGCTGCGTTTGGAGGAGTTGGCGTTCCTGAACCGCGCGCCGGGCAGATTCGGGTGCTCGCGACATCCGTCAGCTATGCCGGCCCGAGTCGCGGGGCAAGGGCCAGGTGGCTCTTCAGCGCGGACACAGCCAACCCGAGCGGGTCGAAACAAAACCATCGGGTCGGCCTGGAATGGAGGCAACGCGCCCGTTCAGCCCGGGGCCGCCGCGAAATCGGTGCTCCGCGTCACCTCCTCCCAGGTGTCGGTCTCCTGGCGCCACTGGTCGAGCCGGGTCCGCCACTGATCGAGGGCGTCGCCGCCGATCAGCAAATGGACAGGGGGCTTCTCGGCCTCGACGGCGGTGATGATGGCGCGAGCGCCGCGCACCGGATCGCCCTGCTGCCTGCCGTGTCCGGCCTGAGTGTTGGCGCGACCCTTGCCGGCCGTGTCGGCGTAGTCCTCGATCACCGTCGCCGACTGCTGGAGCGAGCCGCCGCGAAAGTCGGTGCGGAACGCGCCGGGCGCGACCACCGTGACGCCGATGCCGAGCGGTCCCACCTCCTTGGCGAGCGTGTCGGACATCGCCTCCACGCCGAACTTGACCATGTGGTAGTAGCCGACGCCCGGATAGGTCACGAGGCCGCCGATCGAGCTGACGTTGACGATGTGGCCGGCGTGGCGTGCCCGCATCCCGGGCAGCACCGCCTTGATCAGCGCGACGGGTCCGAACAGGTCCGTGTCGAACAAGGCGCGGACGTCCGCCTCGTCGCCCTCCTCGATCGCGGCGAGATAGCCGTAGCCCGCATTATTGACGAGCACGTCGACGCGACCGAAGCGCGCCTCGGCCGCCGCGCGCGCGTCGGCGATCTGATCGGGCTTGGTAACGTCCAGCTCGACCGCCATCGCGGCGTCCGGATTGTCGGCGACGAGGTCGTCGAGTTCGGTGCGATGGCGCGCGGTGGCGACCAGCCGATAGCCGGCGGCGAGCACTTCCTCGGCGAGCGCCCGCCCCAGACCCTTCGAACATCCCGTGACGAGCCACACAGCATCCTTGGCGATCATGATCCGGCCTCCTTCGTCCTGGACGGCGGAGATGGCGACGCGAAGACCGTTCGATTAGACACGCGACATCGCAAAGGCCGTTGAACGAGATCGCACGATGCCGAAGCCCAGCCTCGACGACCTCGCCGCCTTCGCGGTGGTTGCGCGCGAGCGCAGCTTCACCCGCGCGGCCGCTGCGCTCGGACCTGCGCATGGCGGTGGTCGCCGCGCCGGCGTATCTGGCCAGCCGCGAGCCGATCGAGCATCCGCGCGACCTCGTCCGCCATCGCTGCATCAACTATCGTATGGCGTCCGCCGGCACGCTCTACGCATGGGAGTTCGATCGCGATGGCGAGGCGCTGGACGTGTCGGTCACCGGCCCGCTCACCTTCAGCGCGCCCGAGCTGATGCTCGATGCAGCGCTTGATGGGCTCGGTGTCGGCTATCTCGTCGAAAGCGAGGTCGCCGCCCATCTCGCCGACGGGCGCCTGACGCGGCGGCTGGAGGAGTGGACCCCGCCGTTTCCTGGTTTCCACCTCTACTACCCGTCGCGACGCGAGATGCGCGCGCTGCTCGCGGCGTTCATCAATGCGACGAAAGCTCGATCGCAGTAGACGAGTGCTGGCGCATGGAGATCCAGAAACGGGACCGACCATGTTGATAAAGACGGGAGTGGCCACGCAGGGCATGACCTGCAGACTACCCTGCCGTTCTCACCGTTCCTCAGCTCGCATGATCCTCAGGTTCGTAGAACGACGGCTCCTACGGCGCACTTCGGCCGATCACTGCCGTTCCACTTCGTCGAGTGTCGCTCAACGGATCATGGACCGCCCAACCGCGTCGGCGCGGTCCAGATTTCATAGTGAGCAGCGGCCGCTCGTTCAGACGAACACGTCTTTACACGCGAGCACGTCGACCTTCTGAACATGGGCGGGCTCATCTAGAATCCGGTTCACGCGCTCGACGTCGCGGAAGATGTCGCCGCCGGTGCCGGAGACATGAGCATTTCGACCGGCGATGTCCGGAAAGGCTTCGAAGATCGCGACTGTCGTGCGCGAGTGGCGCACCGCGTGCCGCGTGCCGGTCATCCGCACGCGGACGTGGCGAGGCTTCCCGCTGATCTCATCCATGGCTCCTCGTTCGATCGGTCTTCAACGCCGACCCGAGCAATGCCCGAACTGAACACCAAGGCGACCCGAGTGCGCCGCGCCACCGCCGCACAGCCGTGCAGCTGAGGTGTCAAGCCGCCCTGCCGGCTTCGGCCGCGCGCGCGAGGGCTTCGACCCAGTCTTGGTGGTAACTGTAAAGACCGCCGGGATGCTTGCGCCCAAGCTGCTCAAGGAACCAGGGGCCTTGCTGCGTCTCCTCGCTCAGCACGTGGCAACCCTGATCCGTGGGGGTGATGACCCAGCCGTGAAAGGCGCTCGAACCGGTCTCGTCGCCATCGACCGACGTCGACCATGACAGCCTGCGGGTAGGCACGCACTCCGTCACGACCAGGTGCATCGGAAAGCCGATCGTCACCCGGGTATACTCGGTTCCGAGCGCCAACTCGGGCTCGCCGTTCAGGATTTTGACTTGATCTTCGGCAGGAAAGTAGCTCGACCAGTTCTCGGCGTCGACCAGCAGCTTCCACACCACTTCCGCCGGTGCCTTCACGTCGATCTCGTTCAGCGCATAGATCGGCGAGACACGCGGATCAAACTGCGGCGGGTAGCTCACATGGTCGAGCATGTCTGTTCTCCGGCTCTCGTGCGTCGATGCCCCTGCAAGCTGCGATGTAGGATGGCCCTCGTTGGGCGCTCAGTGCGCAATGGTGCACAATGGTGGTGCGAGATCGATCCGGCGGCGCCGTTCGCTCGTCGACGGCATGGCGACGGGCGCAAGGCGCGAGCGGGGCGAGGCATGATCGACTGGGACGACATCCGCTACTTCCTCGCCATCGCGCGCGGTGGTTCGGTGCGCGCGGCGGCGGAGCGCCTGGGCGTAAACCACGCGACTGTGCTCAGGCGTGTCGCCCAGTTGGAGAATCAGCTGAGCGCGCAATTGTTCGACAAGTTTCCCTCGGGCTACCGCATGACCGAAGCCGGCGAGGAGGTGCTCGGCCTCGCCGAGCAGATGGAGGCGTCGTCCAATCAATTGGAGACGCGCGTGCTGGGCCGAGACCAGGGCGTCCGCGGGCTGCTGCGGGTGACGATGGCGCCGACGATCGCCACGCATCTGCTGATGCCCGACTTGGCCGAGTTCGCGCAGGCGAACCCGGAGGTGGAGCTCAGCATCCTGTCGATCGACGAGCCGGTGAACCTCACGAACCGGGAAGCGGACGTCGCCATCCGCGTGGTCTACGACCGCGAGACCCTGCCGCCCAACCTGCACGGGCTGAAAGGACCGGAGCTGTTCGGCGGCGTGTATCTGTTCCGCGATCTTCTCGATAGCTGGCGCACGGGCAGGGTCGACCGGGTCCGCTGGATCTTGAAGGACAACATCGGCCTGCCGGACTGGGCGCAACAGGGCCAGATCCCGGCGGCGAAGACGCCGTTCAGGACCACCAACGCCGACGCCCAGATCGTTGCGCTCCATCAGGGGCTGGGGATGACGCCGCTCCCGTGCTTCGTCGGCGATGCCGACCCGCTGCTGGCCAGAGCGCCAGGCGCAAACCTGCAGATGCATGGCACGCTCTGGCTGCTGACCCAGGGCGAGACGCGCAAGACGAAGCGGGTGCGGCTCTTCACGCAGTTCATGTCCGAACGGCTGAAGACCTACGCGCCGTTGCTCGCGGGACAGACCTACACCCACGAGTGACGCGCTACCCGCGCCCAGCGGCGTGACGCCCGTGGTGCAGAAACGCACAACCGTTGTGGAGAAGTGGCGGGTTCCGCCCGCCCC
>CAXUBA010000109.1:0-9466 GCA_964249205.1 uncultured Acetobacteraceae bacterium
CGCAATGGCTGTTCATGCACATTCCGAAGACCGCGGGGACGAGCTTGCGGGATGCGCTGTTTCACTCCGTGTCGCCGGGCGAGAGCCTGTTCGTCTATCCGGACTGGGATCTCGGGGTCACGTTCGCGGAGTGTCTCGACATCCCTCCGACGCAGTTCGCACGCTTCCGATGGATCTACGGCCACTACAAGACCGGCCTGCACCGGCATGCGGGCGGCGGGGCGCGATACGTCACGTTCATCCGGGACCCGCTGGCACGCATCAGATCGAACATCGCCCATCACGCCGCCATGGGGACGGGCTTCGCCGCGGAAGGGCGGACCGTGACGCCGGCGGTCTTCATCAACGAAGGCCTGAGCGAGGAATTCGACAACCTGATGACCCGGATGATCGCCGGCCTCACGCCGGCCGACGTCCCGCCCGGACAGATCGCGGACTGCCACGTCGATCTCGCGATCGAGATGATCAGGCGACATTTCGCATTCGTCGGCCGGCAGGAGAACCTGGTCGGCGACACGCTACTCCTTCAGGCGCACACCGGCCTTCCGTCGATGTCGCCGAAGCTCGCGAACGTGACGCCGACGCGGAGCCGCTACGCCGCCGACGAGCTGCTCGCGCTGGACTGGCCGGCGATCGTCCGACGCAACCGGTTCGACGTCCGTCTGCATGAAAGGATCATCGCGTCGGGGCTGACGTCGCGCCTCCTGGACGGGTGATCCGGCCGGCGATCGGACGGCCCGAGGCGTTCGATCGCCGTCAGACCCCGGCTCCGCCCTCGTCCGACTGCGCGACGTAGTAGGGATTGCCGGTCGTCGACAGCTGGCGGCCGTGGCCGGTCGCTTCGCGCGTGATGTCGAGCGATCCCGCCGCGTGAGCTCGGCCGTGCGGCAGAGACGCTACGAGGACCTCGTCGCAGGACAGGTGCCGCGACGCGAGCCGCTGAAGGATCGCCGCGATCTCCGTTTCCGGGATCTCGGGGTCGGCGACGGCATGCTCGAAGATGCGTTCGACGCCGTCGTAGCCCGTGATCACCCAAGCCATCGCCCTGCCCTCGTTCAACTCCCGCAGCGTGTCTCGCCATCACGTCGCTGTCCACGCGGGCGGTCGAACGCGCGCACCGTGGTCGCTCCGCCACGTCGCGGCGCGACCACAGCACGTGCGGGATGGCGGGTCGGTTTCGCGCACCAGATGGTGAGCGATGGAAACGATTCCTGGCCTTCACCCGCAGGCGCTTGCCAAGTCCGACCGCGACGCCGACGAAGTCTTCTACGCGACGCCGCGCCTCGTCACCCACATCGACGGCGGCGCGATCGCGACGGTGACGGCGCTCTACCGGCGCTTCCTGCCCGCAGGCGGCGTCGTGCTCGACCTGATGAGCAGCTGGGTCAGCCACCTTCCGGATGACGTCGCCTACGCGTCGGTGATCGGGCACGGGATGAACCGCGACGAGCTGCGCGCCAACCCGCGGCTCGGTCGCCGCTTGGTGCAGGACCTCAACCGCGAGCCGACGCTTCCGCTCGGAACCGCATCGGTCGACGCCGCGTGCATCTGCGTCGGCATCCAGTATCTGCAGCGGCCCGGTGCGGTGTTCCGGGAACTCCGGCGCGTGCTGCGGGCCGGTGGCCCGGTCGTCGTGACATTCAGCAATCGGTGCTTTCCGACGAAAGCGGTCGCGATCTGGCAGGCGACGGACCACGAGGGCCATCTCGCGCTGGTCTCGCTCTATCTCGAGCGTGCCGGCTTCGTGTCCCTGGAGCGCGGCGGACGGAAGCCCCCTAACGGCGACCCGCTCTGGTGGGTGGTCGGCCGCAACGCGGCTCCGTAGCGAGGATCTGAGCGGCAGGCCGACGCACAAGATCGCCGGGCAGGACTGCTGCGGGAACGCCGGAGCGACGGTACGCGATCGTCGCCGGTCGCGACCCCGACGGCGTTGTGCTCGCGCGACGGGGATCCGGGCGTGCGCGGCTCCGCGCCGGCCGGCCGGAATACGCCGAACCGTGACGTCAACCGGTTGGCCATCATCACGGCGCTAACAGGATGTCCGGGTGCCCGGCCGCGAGGAACCGAGCCAGCCGGACCGCTGGACTGCGTCCTGCGTCGCCGGCACTCGAGGCGGGCAACCCAGGCGGGCAACCGGGACGGGAACGAGGCCGCGTTCTCTACTTGCGAACATGTTATAACGGGCCTCAGATGCAGCGTTTGTTAGGAGAACAGTCATGACCATCCCGACCGACGGGACCTACTCCGGGATCTCGATCTACCAGGTCGTCTCGCTCGACCAGTCGTCGGCAGCGATCCAGCGCGCGATGGCGGACCTGCAGCCGCTGCTGGAAGGCACCGGCCTCGCCATCCCCACCCAGTTCCTGCAGCCGGTGGCGAGCGACACTTCGGTCACCTTCTCGGGCACCAGCCTGTCGTTCGACGGCTACGGCACGCCATACACGCTGGACGACGCCGCCACGTTCGCACAGGGCCCGAGCGGCTTCGGCTTCATTTCGAACGGCGCCGAGTACGTCGCGTCGAACGGTGCGCTTCCGGACGCGGTGACCATCGATCAGGCCCTGACGACGCTCGAGAACTACTTTGTCGAGGCGGGCAACCCGTCGGCTCTCGCGACCGTCCAGACGGTCAAGGGGATCGTCGATAATCTCGGGATCGGACTCTTCTCGTTCGTGACGGATGCCGGGATCTTCGACGGCCAGCCCTACCAGCCGCCCTGCTTCGCGCAGGGGACGATGATCCTCACCACGGACGGCGAGCGCCCGGTCGAGAGCCTCCGGGTCGGCGACCGCGTTGTGCTCGCCCGCGGCGGCGAACGCGAGATCGTCTGGATCGGCCGTCGCCGCGTGCGGATCGACGCGTTCGAGCGCCCGGAACTGCAGCGGCCGGTTCGGGTGCGCGCGGGCGCGCTCGGCGGCGGGCTGCCGCATCGCGACCTCGTGGTCAGCCCCGATCACGCCCTCTTCCTCGAGGGCGTCCTGGTGCCGGCCGGGCTCCTGGTGGACGGATCACGGATCCGGCAGGAGGCTGTCGACCAGGTGACCTACTTCCACGTCGAGCTCCCGCAGCATGACGTCCTGCTCGCCGACGGCGCGCCGGCCGAGAGCTATCTCGACACGGGAAACCGCCACACCTTCAGCAACGCGAGCCTCGTGTCGCTCCGCCCCGACCTTTCGGAAGGTGAACCCCGCATCGGCCTTGCCTGCGCCGGAATGGTCCTCGGCGGCGAGGCGCTCGACCGGATCCGGACCGACCTGGCCGCCGTGGCGTTGGAGGACGTCCGCAAGGCGTCCTGATCCGGCCCGGCACGACGCGGACGACGGAGGGGCACGGTCGCCTACTTCGGGATGCGACCGCCTGCTCCGCCACCGCGTCGGAGCCTCGCCCCGGGATGTGACAAGGTTCGTTGAAGTCGCCCTGGTCCCGACGGGCCGATCCGGGCACGTTTGATCGTTGACGCGGAGCCGTTCCCCGGCACGATGGTCAGGCGCTTGCCGGGATCAGCCATGAGCACGACCGCCGACACTCGATCGCTCCCGATGCACTCGGCAACGCGGCGCCGCTACGACGCGACTGCGCAGGCGCTCCACTGGGTCACCGCGCTGCTGATGTTCGCCGTGATCCCGCTCGCCTGGGTGATGGTGGCGTTGCCGCACGGCGCGCCGGCGCGCGAGTTCTACTACACGCTGCACAAGTCGGTCGGTTTGACGATCCTGGTGCTCGCTGCCGTCCGTCTCGCGTGGCGGGCGGCGCATCCCGCGCCCCCCTCGCCGTCCAGCCTCGCCCGCTGGGAGCACGCAGCGGCCCGCGTGTCGCACTGGCTGCTCTACCTGATCCTCGTCGGCATGCCGGCG
Source organism: uncultured Acetobacteraceae bacterium (assembly GCA_964249205.1). Classification (GTDB taxonomy): domain Bacteria; phylum Pseudomonadota; class Alphaproteobacteria; order Acetobacterales; family Acetobacteraceae; genus CAXTPV01. The sequence goes on from CAXUBA010000109.1 coordinate 3,855, forward strand.
AGCGGTTACGTGATGTCGGCCGCGGGCGGGCATCCGGTGACCTATTTCGGCCTGTTCACGCTGCCGGGCCTGCCGCACAGCCAGAAAGCCGCATCCGTCGCCTACTGGCTCCACGTCGTTACCGGGCAATGGGCCGTCTACGCATTGATCGTGCTTCACCTGTTCGCGACCGTCTGGCACGTCGCGTTACGTCGCGACGCGGTGCTCGGCCGCATGCTGCCGCCGGAAGAGAACGCGACCCTGTAGCGGTGCCCTTGGGCTGGGGCGCCAGAGCCCGCCGGAGGCGCGCGCCCTCGCCGCGCCCGGGCCGACGCGGCGCGACGGGCTTCTCGGCGGTCGGACAAACGAACGCGTGCGCGCGATCCGTCCGACGGGCGCGCGTCATCGCTGAGAAGCACGTGACGGATCGCGGTCCGAGCACGGGGCGGGTCGCGACAACAGGCTCGAACACCGGCGCCGCTGCGCTTCGGCATGCCACGAGACGCCGGGTGCCGCTACGCTTCCGTCGGCCAGGAGATCACGGCCGAGCAGGCCGAGCACGATCGCGGACGCGGAACTCGCGGGCCGCCCTGGCGCCAGGCCGGTCCGTCACAGGGTCGTGGTCCCAACCGCGCCCGCGAGGCCGCCGATGAGAACATGGCGTGAAAGCCCGACATCAGCGGGCGCCCGGACGCCTGGTCGACCCGCACCGCCTGCAGGTTCACGGTGACGCCGGAGCGCTCGAGGCCGGGACCGTGGACGCTGGACGTCCAGCCGGTCCCGTGATCGAGTCGCTTTCAAGGAAGGATGATGATCATGCCGCTGAGCCGTCGTTCCGTTTTCGCCTCGGCCGCCTGCGCCGGCCTGGTGGCGCCCGCATTGGCCGGCTGCGTCGAAGCTGCCGAAGTCGACCGCGGCTACGACGGTCTCGAGGAGCGCATCCTCGGTTACCTGTCGGATCTGCCGGGCATCCAGGCAATCAAGATCGACGCGCCACCGGCTGGCGACCGCGCAGGCTTCCACATGTCGCACGATGCCGGTCGGCATCTTTTTGTGGGCAGCGCGATCAAAGCCTTCGTCTTGTGCGAGCGACTGCGGCAGATCGACGGCCCGGATGTCGTCAAGACTGTTGTCGAGACGATGCTTGAGCTGAACGACAGCGTCTGGTCGGTCGACAGTGCGACATTCAACCCGCCTCACTTGTCCGGAACCGTCAGCGAGCGGACCACGATGGAGGCGATGATCCTCCACAGCGACAACACCGCGACCGACATGGAGCTCAAGCAGGCCGGCCCCGCCGCCGTCCGCCGCTTCCTGGCCGAGGCCGGACTGGACAGTTCGGCCGTTCCCGACAGCACGCGTTCCTTCTTCGGCTATCTGCTCGGGGCTCAGGACTTCCGCAGTTTCACCTGGGCGGAACTCGTCGCCGCTGCCAACAGCCCGATCGTCAACTCGCCGCTGAACCCGGTGGAGACGCTCGCGTCGTCGGCCGATGATCTCGTCAGCTTCTATCAACGCTCGACCGCCGGCGACTTCTTCCAAGCCTCGTCGGGTTCGGAGATCTCAGCCACCACGAAACTCTACCGCGACATCCTGTCCATCGGCGACGTGATCAGGATCGTGTTCCCGCTGGGCGCCAGCGTCTTCGCGAAGGGCGGCAGCATCGACGTTCCTGGCTTCCACACCCTGTGCATCCCCGGCGCGATGAACTTCTCCGGACGCTGGGTCTACGTGGCGTTCATCCTCAACTGGTATGCGGCCGAGGAAACGGATCCGGCCACGGTCGATCGCTATCTCGCTGGCGTGCGTGCCAGCTTGCTGGACATCTTCGAGACTCTGGGCCGCTGATGCGGCACGCGAGGTTGACTGAGGGAACGCTGTAGAACGGGCCCGGCACGAGGCATTTTTGCAAGGGCTGAACCCATCCGATCGTTCGATGCGTTTTACCGGATCCGGTCGACAGGTTCTTCGCTGATCGGAGCATTGCCAATGCGAGGTATGTCGAGAGGTTGCCTAATCGGCGTCCGAGTTCCAGGGCTTCCGACACGGCTTTTGGATGATGGGACGTCTACTCCGCCCCGATACCATTCAAGCGTCACGCAGTTCGCCGTCACCGCATTCCGAAAACGCGCTACCGCATCACGAACTAGCCCGAGTATGAGGCGGGGCTACGCTGCGGCGGCGACCTGACGTTCTGGCTTGATGAGGCGGCGCTCGACGGATGGCAGGCGTCGCGTCGGACCACGCCCGGTGGACAGCCGCTCTACTCGGATCTGGCGATCGAGCTGGTGCTCATCTTGCGGCTGGTCTTCCACCTGGCCCTGCGCCAAGCCGAGGCGTTCAGCCGCAGCGTGCTTCGCCTGCTCGGGCTCGATCTGGCCGTCCCAGATCACACGACCCTGTCCCGGCGTGGTCGCGGCTTTGCCGCTCGTCAGCCCCGAGTGGCCCGGCGCGACGGCCCCGTCCACCTGGTGCTCGACAGCACAGGGCTGCAGCTGTTCGGTCAGGGCGAGTGGGATGCCGCCAAGCAGGGCCGCACGCGCCGACAATGGCGCAAGCTGCACCTCGCCGTGGACGCCAGCACCGGCGAGATCGCCGCCCACGTGCTGACCGTCGGGAACGCCGTCGATGCCGCACAGGGCGCCGGTTCTGCTCCGGCAGGCTGAAGGCATGATCGCCAGCGTGACAGCTGACGGAGCCTACGACGGCGATCCGGTCTACCGAGCCGTCGCGGACCGACAGCACGATCCATCGCCGGACGTCGTCATCCCGCCGCGCGCGACGGCAATGCCGAGCACCGATGATCGGCACCTACAGACCAGACGCGACCGCCACGTTCGGCTTATCGCCGAGAAAGGTCGCATCGGTTGGCAGAAAGCGACCGGATACGGCAGACGCAACCACGTGAGACCGCGATCGGCCGATACAAGCACCTCATCGGTCCCAAGCTTCGGGCCCGCACGTTCGCCGCTCAGCAAGGCGAGGCAGCGCTCGGCCTCGCCGCGCTCAACCAAATGATTCGCTTCGCCAAGCCACACTCCGTTCGTCGGCGCTGAAGCGCCAGCCTGGATGGTCCGACCTCAGGCTTACGCTCAGGTCCGTGCAACAACGCCACCGGTGAGCTCAGCGGCTATCGTTTTGGCGGACCTTCCAACCTACCGGAACCTGTATGCTTCTCGGAATAACTCCGTGCCAACCAACGATTGCGACCATGTTCCTTCTCCGAACCACGATGACCGCATTGCTCGCGGCGGTCTTTCCCCTGCCGGCGCTCGCCGAGACGTTTTCCGAGGCGATTGCAGCCGCCTGGGATCGGTTGCCCGAACGGAACAACATCGACGCGGCTGACAATGTCGCGAATGCGCGCGTGCGCGAGGGCGACGCGCTGTTCCCGAACGCTCCACACGTCGATGGCGAGTATGACGACGATCGCCTGGGCAGCAACGACGACCACCGTACGACGGGGGTCGAGCTCGGAACACCGGTCTGGCTGCCCGGGGAGGGAACGGCGACGGTTGGCGTCGGAACCGCGCAAGGCGACGCAGCGGCCGCCGAGCGGGATGCGATGCACCTCGCGGTGGCACGCCGGGTCCTCTCGCTCGCGCTGGCGGCATCGCTCGCGGTCGATGAGCGCGCGGTCGCGCGCTCGCGCCTCGTGGTCGATCGCTTGGTCGCGACGGCGCTTCGAGAGCGATACCGGGTCGGCGAGAACAGCCAGAGCGACGCACTCGCCGCGGACGCGGCCGAGGCGGCGTCCGACGCCGCCCTGATCGACGCGGACGCCGCGGCGGGCGAGGCGATCGTGGAGCTGACCGCGGCCACGGGGTCGGAGACCGTGCCGGTGCTCGAACAGGGCGCACCCAACGTCGATCTCACCGACGCGCTGCTCGCGCTCCATCCGAACGTCGTCGCGGCGACGCTCGAGGTCCGGGAAGCGGAAGCCGAGGGCCGCCTGGTGCGGATTGCTGACCGCGACGATCCGGAGCTCGGCCTTCAGGTCACGAATGACAAGCAGCCGTGTTCGCCCTAGGATACGGCGGTCGGCGTCGTGTTTCACATCCCGTTCGCGTCCGCGGCGCGGAACGCATCTCGCCGCGCGGCGGCCGAGCAGAAGCTCGTCGAGGCCGATACGCGCCTCACGCTGGCACGGCGCACGATGACCGCTGCGGCGCACGAGGCCTTGCTCAAACTCACCGCTGCCGAGCGACTTTGCGTGACCACCGCACGCGAAGCTGCCGATCTCGACCGGCGGCGCCTCGAGATCAAGCACGCTTGGGATCTCGGCGAGACGCCGACGATCGAGCTGGTCCGCGCCAATGCCGTCGCGTCCGCCGCCGATCTCGCCCGCGAGAAGGCGCGGACCAGTCGCGATGCCGCGCGCTGGGCGGCATCGCTCGCTGCCGGGGCCGTCCCTTGAGGGTGCCCAGCGCCGCACTCGTGGCTCTGTTTCTGCTGATCGGTCCGGCCGCGGCGCCCGCCGCAGAACGGACGGTGACGATGACGGTCGACCAGCAGCGGACGGTCGGTCTCAGCGAGACGGAAGTCGCGCGCCGGCCGATCGTCCGGTCGCTGCAGGTTCCCGGTCGGATCGAGTTCGATCCCGGTCACGTCGCGACGCTGCGCCCGCTGGAGCAGGTCCGCGTTCTCCATCTCCTGGTCCGCCTCGGGGACCCCGTCCGGGTCGGGCAGGCCTCGCTGGTCCTGTCGTCGTCGCGCGTCGCCGCCGACGAGGCGGCGCTGCCCGGAGCCACTGCGTCGTTCGCGGAGGCGACCGTCGCGGTCGCGGTCGCGCGTGATGCCTGGCACCGCAGCGTCGTGCTCGCCGCCGACGGGGCGATGTCCAGGGCGAAAGCCGAAACGCGACGCCTCCTCCTCGCCGACGCGTCCGCGAAGCGGGCGGGCGCGGACGCGGCGGTCCGGCGCCTCACCGAGGAGCTCGCCCGCTACGGCGCGACCGGGAAGGGAGGCGACGGCACCGCCACGCTTCGTTCGCCGATCGGTGGGGTGGTCGCTACATCGAGACGGAGCGGCAGGGCGGGCGCAGCGCGGTTGAGGCGTCGCGTGCGGCGGCCGAGAAGCGTCTCCGGCCGGTGCTGACGACCGCGCTGGTGGCCTCGATCGGCTTCGTGCCGATGGCGATCGCGACCTCGACCGGCTCCGAGGTGCAGCGGCCCCTCGCGACGGTGGTGATCGGTGGCCTGATCACGGCGACGATGCTGACGCTCCTCGTTCTCCCGTCCGCTTACCCGATCGCGTCGGCCTGGCGCAATCGGGCGACGTCGTCGAAGCGTTGACGCAGGATCACCGCACCGCACGCCTGATCGGACCGTCGCTTCATCGTCTCGACGAAGGGTTCTGTCATCTCGCAAAGCGAGCCGCCAGGCCCTGAGCCGCAGGATTGCCTGCCACCACGTCCGGTCGGCCGATTAGAAGCGAACGCCAAACTGGGCCAAGTGCTCATGAGCCCCAAGAACGCGGCGGCGAACCGTTGCAAAGATCCGAGGCGTAAGGAAGCTTACCTATGCGCTGTCTGGGTCTCGAGAAAACCAGTCGCCGAGCCAGGTAAGCCACTGAGACGTTGGCGGACCCGAAAGGATTCGAACCTTCGACCTTCGCCTTCGGAGGGCGAGTCC
>CAXUBA010000110.1:0-7020 GCA_964249205.1 uncultured Acetobacteraceae bacterium
ACTTCTACCTGGCGCGCCCGGGCAACGACGAGATCCAGCTGGACCTGCTCGGCGATTACAAGACCAACGTCGCCCTTTACGGCGACATCCAGGCCTACCTGCGCGAACGACGCCCGCCGGTGCTGGCGATCTGGGGCAGGGACGACCCCTTCTTCCTGCCGCCCGGCGCCGAAGCCTTCAGGCGGGACGTCCCGGACGCCGAGATCCGGTTCGTCGACAGCGGCCACTTCGCGCTCGAGACCCATGCAGGCGAGATCGGCGCGGCCATGCGCGACTTCCTCGCCAAGCACCTGGGCTGACCGACGTCGGGCGTCCGGCGCGGCGCACGACAACTCTCCTGACCTTCGAGGCCGCCGCGCGTGACCCTCCTCTGACCGAGGCCGAGCATGACCGCCACTCCGACCGACATCGTGCGCGACTTCTACCGGAAGCTCGGCGCCGGCGACGCCGCCGGCACGCTCGGGCTGATGGCGTCGGACATCGAATGGACGACCATGTGGCACTACAACGTCGAAGGTCGTGGTCCGGGGGCCGTCGCCGAAGGCCTGTTCAAGCCGCTGGCAGCCGAGTGGAGCAGCTTCTCCCTCGCGCCCAGCGAGTTCATCGCCGAGGACGAGACCGTGGTGTCGCTCGGCGCCTTCAAGGGCATCCACGGCGCTACCGGCAAGACCGCCGAGGCGCGCTACGCCCATGTCTGGACGGTGAAGGACGGCAAGATCACCCGCTTCCGTCAGTATATCGACACCCTGGCCGTCGCGGACGCCCGACGTCCGTGACCTGCGGCGGGTCCGCCCGCCGCCCGCCGTCGCTCGTCTCGGCCCGCCAGGCCGGCCTCCGGCGCCCGGGCGCACGCGCGCATCGAAGCTCAGCGGAAGGAGACTGGCCATGAAGGTCGGAAAGTCCGAAGGCACGATGCCCGACTTGTCCGCGCCCGCAGGCCCGGCAGCGGCGACAGGTCCTGTCCCCCCGATCGCCACCACGACCTACCACCGCACCGAGGTCGATGGGGTCGGAGTGTTCTACCGGGAGGCAGGTCCCGAAGACGCCCCCACCCTCGTGCTGCTGCACGGCTTTCCGTCCTCGTCGCGGGCGTTCGACACGCTCATCCCGTTGCTGGCGACGCGCTATCACCTGATCGCGCCGGACTTTCCGGGCTTCGGTCATAGCGACGCGCCGCCGCCGTCGGCTTACGCCTACACGTTCGACCACCTGGCCGAAACCACGGATCGTCTTCTCGAGGCGCTGAAGATCGAGCGTTACGGTCTCTACGTCCACGACTACGGCGCGCCGGTCGGGATGCGGCTGATGGTGGCGCACCCCGAGCGCCTGCACGTGCTGATCACCCAGAACGGGAACGTCTACGAGGCCGGCCTGGGCGCGAAGTGGAGCAGGATCGCGCAATACTGGGCCGACCCGGCCGCGCACCCGGAGGTGATCGACGCCTTCCTGTCGCCGGAAGCGACCGAGCAGCGCCACACGTCGGGGACCTCGCGCCCGGAGCGCTACAATCCCGATGCCTGGACGGACGAGATCGCGCACCTGTCGAAGCCAGGCCAGCGGGAGATCCAGGCGGCGCTTCTTCTCGACTACCGGACCAACGTCGCCGCCTACCCCGCCTGGCAGGCGTGGCTCCGACAGCACCGTCCGCCGACCCTGGTGGCCTGGGGCGCCAACGACCCGTCCTTCGTCGCGGCGGGGGCGACGGCCTTCCGCGCCGATCTGCCGGATGCGGAAATCCACCTGCTGGACGCAGGCCATTTCCCGCTCGACGAGCGGAACGACGAGTCTGCCGCGCTGATCCTGGCCTTCTTGGCGAAGCACCTGCCCTAAGACGCACCGCCCGAACGAAGGGTGTGACGGTCGACGTCACCTTTTTGGGGGCACAGACCGGTCGCACTGAATTGCGAAACGGCGTCGCGGGCTCGGCTTCGATAACGCCACAAGCAGCGCCGAGCAGGTCACGGGTGAAAGGAGCCGATCCGGCATGACCCTGCCGAAGCTCAACGCGGCGGTGGGTTCTGGACCAACGTCGTCAGAGTCGCCCCGGTTGGGCGCCCTGACCATTCCACCCGATGGGAGCCCTCTTCCCGAACTCAACGGCTGCCCTGAGCGGCCGGAACGACCAATGAAAGCCCGTCGACGAGGGCAGCCGCCGAACACCCGCACCTGATCACGCCTTGGCTCGCGGACGCCGAGATCGTCGAAATTATACCCCGTTCGACACGCCTCCAAGAACCGCAAGCGGAGAACGCGGCGCGTCGTCGCGTCCCGCTCAAGCAAGCGGCCACTCTGATCGCCCCGCTCATCAAGCAACTGGGGACATCGATGCCACAGCCGAGCGACCAGGCCACCCAGACCAACCACTGCCGATCGCTCCGCGATTGCGGCCATTGGCGGTGTGACGACGACGTCGATGCGGCGGAGCGCCAGAAAGCATCGCGCGTGGCCCAGTTATCGACCGGGAACGAGACGGAGTCGATGACGTGGCAAGTCCGCCGCGTTCTCCATTACCTGCGCGACCATCTCGCCGATGAGATCGACGTGTCCACCCTCATCGCCCTGACTGGTTTTCGGCGCGCACGTTTCTTCGCGAGTTTCAAAGCGTCAGTCGGCCATGCGCCCCTCACGCACCTGCGCTGTCTCCGCCTGCTTCGGGCCAAGTGCCTGCTTCGCGACACGAGGATGTCGATCACCGCGATCTCGGCCGAAGTCGGGCTCGAGCCGACGCGCCTCTCCGCCGCGTTCAAGCGATCCTTCGGCACAACGCCGAGCCGGTACCGGGCTTCGAACGGCACGGGACCGGATCGACGGAACGCTTCGGTCGGGCCGCACCGTGTCGCTGCGGAAAGGACACGCCGGTGAAACGCCGGTCGGGATACGTACCCGCTGCCACGCTTTGATCGGAACGGCACACGCCGCACCGCTCCTCTCGACCAACGCCTCCACGACCTTCCATCGCGTGCAGCTCGACCGTGTCGGGATCTTCTGCCGGGAGGAGGTTCCGGAACGCCCCGACCATCGTGCTCCTGCCTGGCTTTCCATCGTCGTCGCGCGAGCTCGACGCGCTCATGCCCTTGTTTGCGCGAGATCGCCGAGCTGATCCTCGGTCGGTGGCCAGGCATCCCGGATGAGGCCGGCTACGCGGCCGCGGGTCTGGCGTCGCGTCACGGATGCGGGTCGGCGGCGGCGGCCGGCAAACGTCGCAACGCGTCCCGAGCTGACGATCGATGTCGAGTGCGCCTCGAAACGCCCGCTCGGGCCTTCCAAATTCGGGCGCATTCGCTAGGACGGGCGGCACCCCCGCAGTCTGGTAGGTCCATGGATCGTCTCGACGCGATGCAGGTGATGCTCACGGCGGTGGAATGCGGCAGCCTGTCGAAGGCGAGCCGCAAGCTCGGTCAGCCACTCGCCACCGTGAGCCGCAAGGTGTCCGAGCTCGAGGACCACCTGAAGGCGGACCTCCTGATCCGCTCGTCCAAGGGACTGGAGCTGACGCCGGCCGGCCGGACCTACGTCGCGGCGGCGCGAACTCTCCTCGAGCAGCTGAGCGAGGCCGAGCGCGCCGCCGGCGGCGAGTACACCGAGCCCAAGGGAGACCTGGTCGTGACCGCCCCGACCATGTTCGGCCGGCTGCACGTCCTGCCCGTCGTCGCCAACTTCCTCGTGGCCTTCCCCGAGGTCGCCGTCGAGCTGATGCTGACCGACCGCGTGGCCCATTTCCTCGACGACCACATCGATGTCGCCCTGCGGATCGGCGACCTGCCCGACAGCAACCTGATCGCGACACGCCTCGGCGAAGCCCGGCGGGTGACCTGCGCGAGCCCGGGCTATCTCGCGTCGCGCGGGGCTCCGGGCGTGCCGCAGGATCTCGTCCACCACGACGTGATCTCGTTCGAGAGCGTGTCGTCGCCCACCGTCTGGCGTTTCCGGGCGGATGGGACCGAACTCGCGGTACCCCTCAGATCGCGCTTGAGCGTCAACACCATCGACGCGGCGATCGATGCGGGCGTGAAAGGCGCGGGCGTGATCAGGACGATGTCGTATCAGGTCGCCGATCAGGTGCACGAGAACCTGCTGCAGCTGCTGCTCGAAGAGTTCGAACCCCTGCCCCGGCCGGTGCACCTGGTGTACGACCGGCGAGACCGCCTGCCGCTCAAGCTGCGCGCCTTCGTCGACTTCGTCGTTCCGCGCCTGCGCGACAGGCTGACCGCTGCCGCGATCTAGGTCCGGGACCGCTCCGACCCGCGACGAACGGCGGGCCGTCCACTTCCGGTCCGACTGGTGCGTCCCGCCCCCCTCCGGATCGCACCGCGTCGGCCGCGTGAGGATCCCGCCCCTAGACGGTGATCGCTTCCAGCTCCTGTTTCGGCGGGATGGGCCGCAGGAGCACCGTGGTCCAGAGACCGAGTGAAACGCCGACCGCGAGCACGAGCCAGGTCGTCGACGGCGAGACCGTGCTGCTCAACAGCGTCCAGAGCAGCGTGCCGACGACAAAGCCGAGCACCTGCATCGCGCTCAGGAAGCCGATCGCGCTCCCGCGCACGCGCGTCGGGAAGCTTTCGCCCTGATACGCGTATCCCGCGCCGGACCAGGTTCCGTTCGTGGCCTGATAGAGCAGGAAGTAGACGACGACGACCCAGACCGGCTGCTGCACGTAGAGGAAGAGGAGGCTGAGCGGGGCGACCGTCGCGCCGGTCACGATGATGACCTCGCGACGGCCGAACCGTTCGCCGAGAAGACCGCCGATCACGTAGAAGAAGAAGCCGATCCCGCCTGACGCGAGCAGCAACCCGCTCGCGCCCGCCGAGCTGAAGCCTTTGAACTTCGTCAGCCAGTAGGTGATGTAGAAGTTCGAGGCGACGTAGCTCGCACCGTAGAAGACCCACGTGATCGACAGCAGCGTGAGCTGACGCCGGACGTAGCCCGACGTCGCGAAGAGCTGCGCCACCGTGACGTGCTCCATCTGGTCGACCGCAACGGGATGGTGCGCGAGAAGCGACGCGAGCCGCGCCGTGTCGCCCGCGCGCCGCGCCGCCCTGACCTCCTCGAGATGCGTGAAGCGCTCGGACTCGCGGATGAAGATCCGACCGACGATGACGGCGACGATCGGGAGCACGCCGAGCAGGAACACGAAGCGCCAGCCGTAGGAGCCGAAGACGAGATAGACGCCGGACGCGAGGAACACGCCGAGCGGCCAGCCGCCCTGTACGATCGAGTAGAGCAGCCCGCGCCTTGAGGCCGGCACCTGCTCGTTGACGATCGTGATGGAGACCGCAAGCTCCGAATAGGCGAGGCCGGAGGCGAGCGCGCGCACCGCGACGAGCTGCCAGAACCCGGTGACGAAGTAGGTGAGCCCGGTGAAGATCGCGGTGCCCGCGAGGCAGATCATCCAGACGCGCCGGCGTCCGAACCGGTCCATGCCGTAGCCGGCGAAGATCGTGATGCAGAACTGCGCGGCGTAGACGAAGAAGCCGAGGATCCCGATGCCGGTCTGGCTGATGTGCAGGCTGCGCGCGATATCGGGCAGCGCCAGCACCAGCAGGTTGACGTCGTAGGAGGCGAGCGCCCAGCCCGCGAGCGCGACCAGCACCAGGTAGACGAGATATCGATCCGCCGGGATCTCGGCCCGGCGCCCCACCGTCGCATCCATGTCCGCCACTCCCAGATAGGTCTTGTTGCTTTCGGAACCTCGACTCGATACGGCGACTCAGGGCCGGGCCGCGCACGGAGTTCCGCATGAGCCTCGACGAGCGTATCGCACGCCGCAAGCTGTCCGACGCGGTGTTCGAGCGCCTTCTCGATGATCGTCGAAGGCGAGCTCGCCGCCGGCGATCCGCTCCCGTCCGAGCGCGCGCTGATGGATCGGTTCGGCGTCGAGCGCCCGGCGATCCGTTGAGGCCATGCAGGCGCTGGGCGGCCTCGGCCTGATCCAGATCAGTCATGGCGAACGTGCCCGTGTCCGGGCGCTCGACCCGGACACGCTGCTGCGGCGGATCGATCTTCCGGCGCGGCTCCTGCTTTCGACCTCGCCCGACAACCTCGCGCACCTCAAGGAGGCGCGCCTGCTCCTCGAGCGCGGAATGGTGCGTAACGCCGCATCTTCCGCGACGCCGGACGCGGTCGCGCGCCTGCGCGCGAGCAGCACGCCTCGCTCGACGACATCGCGGTCTTCATCGACCGCGACATCGCGTTCCACGTCGCGATCGCCGCGATCGGAGGCAACCCGATCCTCGTCGCCACCAGCCGCGCGATGCTGGGATGGTTGCGTTAAGACCGGATCGAGCTGCTCCACTGGTCGGGAAACGAGAGCGTGACGATCGCCGAGCACCACGAACTCGCCGCCGCGATCGGCGCGCGCGACCCGGGCCTCGCGGAAGCCGCGATGACGCGGCATCTCGAGCGGTCGAGCGCGCTCTACGTCCATCACGGCGCGGACGGCGGCGCCGCGTCGGACGCGACGTCGTCGTCGTCGAGCGTCACCCCGAGGCCGGTCGCGGCACTGCGGTAGGCGGCTTCCACCAGGGCGAAGGTCCTGAGATTGTTCCGCCCGTCGGTCTCGGGTCGACCTCCGCTTCGCCGCGCCCCGAGTCGAGTGGCTCGCCGTCGAGCAGGGCGGCCGCGTCGGTGTGGTCACAGGACGGAACCGATCGCGCCCGAGCGCGCTGGCGAGTTCGGGATGCACGCACGTGCGTCGCGAGCGGGATGCCGGCTTCCGCGGCCTCCAGGCTTGGCGCGCGGCGCTACACCGGCGGCCGGACCCTCCGCGCTCTTGGTCCCGCTCCGGCTCAGGTGATGCGCTGGATGCTCGCCGCGATCTCGTCCGGCTCGAACACGCGCTTCCAGTCGGGCCGCATCAGCGCGGGCTTGCCGAACTCGATCGCCTTGTTGCACGCGTCCGAGAAGACGCCCTTGGTTTCCTCGAAGATCACCGAGCCGAGCACGTTGATATGGCCGAGCAGGAAGTCGCGCGCCGCTTCACCAAAGGCCCCGCCCGCGACCACCTCGTCAAACGGAAAACCC
>CAXUBA010000110.1:7030-9409 GCA_964249205.1 uncultured Acetobacteraceae bacterium
CCGAGCCCCCCGCGGGGCCACGACCTCGTCCATCGCTTCCCGCATCACCACGAGAAGGGTCGCGGCGACCGTTTCGGACAGTCCGGGTTCCAGCAGCGCCATCTGCTCGACCGTCACGCGGTGCGACCGCATCACCGGCGCCCAGATCACGCGCGCGATCTCCTCACCGAGCGCGTAGTGCGCCTCGGGACCCTGCATCAGCGCGCTCACGATGTGCTGCTTGGCGCTGACGCCGCCGAAGAAGTCGCGCTTCGCCTCGATCTCGGTCTCGTCGTTGAACACCGGCGGATGGCACGGATGCGTCACGAAATAGGTGATGTCGGGGCGCTTCGGCAGGTGACCCGCGAACGGCGCCGCGGCGTCGAGCACGACCACGATCGTCCCCGGCCTGAGCCCGTCGACGATCGCGGCGGACACCCGGCCGATCAGCGTGTCCGGAACTGCGAGGATGACCACGTCCGTTTCCGCGAGCGCCGTTTCGGGCGCGACGCTTTCGAAGCCGAGCCCATCGCGCAAGCGCGTCCGTCCGGCTTCGGCTGCCTCGACGTGATGCACTGTGAAGCGGGAGCCCCGGAGATTGGTCGCCAGGCGATAGCCCATTTTACCGCCGGCGCCGAACAGCGCGATCGTGGTCATCCAACATCCTCCCGGGCCGCGTCGCCACGAACTGGTATGATGAACGCCGCCTTGGTGGACACCAAGTCGGAAGGAACTCGAACGATGCCGAAGATCAGGCTCTGGGGCTTCGACGGATCGACCTACGTCCGGACCGTCCAGATGCTGCTGTCGGAGAAAGGGGGGTTCCGACTACGGGCAGGTGCCGCTGAACGTGCTGAAGGGCGAGCCGAAGCGGCCCGAGCACCTCGAGCGGCACTTGTTTGGGAAGGAGCCGGTCGTCGTGGTCGACGGGTTCCGGGTCGTGGAGACCGCCGCGATCACGCTCACCCTCGAGGCGGTCCTGCCCGGTCCTTCGCTGGTGCCGTCCGAGCCGACGGACGCGGCCAGAATGGACATGGCGACGAGCATCATCGACTCTTACGGCTACAGCGCGCTGCTGGGCGGTGTCGTCGCCTCCCGCCTGTTCCTGGACTTTGTGGGCGGCGAGGATGAGAAGAAGCACCACGAGGGGCTGGAGCCGGGCCGGTTCACGATGCGCGCCCTGATGGACATTAAGGGCACGTCGCCGTTCCTCGGGGGCGAGCTGATCAGCATCGCGGACCCGTCTCTCGCGCCGGCGCTCGCCTACGTCGCGATGACCGCAGCGTCCGGATCGACGGCTCGGAGCTGGCGTCAGGGCCACGCCCGGACGTCGTTCCGTCCGTTCACGTCGCCGGCGGCCGAGCCGCCTCGATCCGGGCGCCGGCCATCCGGGCGGCCAGGCGGATTGCCGCGACGAGGCTCGATGGATCGGCCGTCCCGCTGCCTGCGATGTCGAATGCGGTGCCGTGATCGGGCGACGTCCGGACGATCGGCAGGCCGAGCGTCACGTTCACGCCGTTCTTCATGTCGAGCGTCTTGAGCGGGATCAGCGCCTGGTCGTGATACATGCAGATCGCCGCGTCGTACGTGCCGCGCGCATGCTCCGTGAACATCGTGTCGGGCGGCAGCGGACCGCGGACATCGAACCCTTCGGCACGAAGCGTCGCGACCGCCGGCCGGATGATCGTGCCCTCCTCGTCGCCCATGCGGCCTTCCTCGCCCGCGTGGGGGTTCAGGCCGGCGACCGCGAGGCGCGGCGACGCGATCCCGAAGCGCGCGCGCAACGCCTCGTGCGTGGTGCGTGCGGCACGCACGATCGCCGCCTGGTCGAGGGCCGCGATCGCCTCGCGGAGCGCGAGATGGATCGTCACCGGCACGACACGGAGCGCGGGCGAGGCGAGCATCATCACCTCGTGCCCTCCCGACGCGGTGAGCTCGGCGAGGAACTCCGTGTGGCCCGGATGCGCGAAGCCAGCACGCGCCAGCACGATCTTGCTGATCGGGTTGGTGACGATCGCGTCCACGTCGCCGCGTAGCGCGGCGCGCGTCGCGCGCGCGATGCTCTCGACCACCGCGGCGGCGTTCGAGCCGTCCGGCTTGCCGGCACGCGCTGGGCAGACGAGCGGCACGTCGACGACCGGAAGCGCGTCCGCGAAGTAGCGCGACGCGTCGCGCGGGTTCGCGATCCGACGCACCGGAGCCGCGACCGCGTCGGCATCGCCGAACAGGGCGAAGACCGGGCCCTCGTGCCGGAGACGCTCCCAGCTCTTCACCGTGATCTCCGGACCGATGCCGGCGGGATCGCCGGCGGTCAGCCCGAGCACGGGAGCGTTTCTTGTCGCTCCCGCGGCGATCAAATGTGGATCGCCCGCTTCTCGACCGCGAGGGCCGCCTCCTTGA
>CAXUBA010000111.1:0-9351 GCA_964249205.1 uncultured Acetobacteraceae bacterium
GGTGCGGCGCGTCCGGCGTTCGCTCGCCGGGCGGATCGGAACCGCGACGGCCGGCGGTTCGTCGGAACGCGCCGAGCCGGTCGCCGCGCGAACGACGTTCGCGGCCACCGGCGAGGACGCCGCCGACGCGATCATCCGGGACGAGCAGTCCGTCGCGCTCCCCTCGGACCTTCGTCCGCCGCTCCGTCCGCACGAGATGCGACGCGACGAGCCGTCCGACGCGTCGGGCGCGCTGTGGGACGCGTTCTACGAGGACCCGGACCCGTGGGGATACGACACGCCCTACGAGCAGCTGAAATACGACCGTACGCTCGGGATCCTGCCGGCCGGCGAGACGATCGGGCGCGCCCTCGAACTCGCCTGCGCGGAAGGCCGTTTCACCGAGCGCCTCGCACCGCGGGTTGGATCGCTCGTCGCCGCCGACATCTCCACGGTGGCGCTGGAGCGCGCCCGGTCACGGTGCGCGCGCTTCCCCAACATCGCGTATCGGCCGATCAACTTCTTCGAAGACGAGATCGGGACCGGCTGGGACCTCGTCACCGCGTCCGAGGTCCTCTATTACATGGAGGGCGTCGCGCAGCTCGTCCGTTTCGCGGCGCGGGTCGCCGCCGGTCTCGCGCCCGGCGGAATGTTCGTCCACGCGCACGGCTTCTCGGTGGATGACGATTGCGAGCGGACCGGCTTCGACTGGCAGGTCCCGTTCGGCGCCGACGTCGTCGCGGCGACCTTCTCCGCGCGGCCCGAACTCCGGCTCGAGCGCACGATCCGGACGCCGCTCTACCGGATCGACCTCTTCCGCCGGATCGACGTCGGGGATCGCGTCACGCCGGCGCCCCCGGTGGTCGAGGAGGTGCCGCTCGGATCGGCGCTCGAGCGGCGCGTCGAGCGGCAGGTGATCTGGAACGGCCCGATCGTCACCCGTTCGGCCGCCGCGACCCGTCGGACGTTCCGCATCCCGGTGCTGATGTACCACCGCATCGCGGAAGCCGGACCGGACGCGCTCGCACCCTATCGCGTCACCGCCGCCGATTTCGAGGCGCAGCTCGTGTTCCTCAGGCGTCGCGGCTTCCGGTCGATCGGTCTCGCCGAATGGCGGCGCGCGCGATTCCGCGGCTCGATCGAAGGGCGTCCGATCCTGATCACCTTCGACGACGCCTACACCGACTTCCTGACGACCGCCTGGCCGCTGCTCCAACGTCACGACTTCGGCGCCCACGTCTTCGTTCCCACCGGGCATGTCGGGACGGCAGCGACGTGGGACCGTGCTGCGGGCGAGCCGGCAGCGATCATGAACTGGGCGCAGATCGGCGCGCTTTCGGCCGAGGGCGTCACCTTCGGCAGCCATCTTGTGTCCCACCCGGCGGCCGATTGCGTTCCGTCGTCGGCGCTGCTCCGCGAGGCGGTCCGCTCGCGCCTGATGCTCGAGGCGGTCACCGGCCAACCCGTGACTTCGATCGCCGCGCCGTATGGCGCCACCGACAGCCGGACCGACAGCATCTTCGGCCTGGCCGGCTATCGCGAGGGATTCCGGGTGCATGGCGGCCCGGCGCGCGTCTGGGAGCTCGGCCTCGCGACCCCGCGGATCGAGATCCCGGGCGGGATCGACCTCGAAGGCTTCGCCGCGCGCCTCGCGGTGCCGGTCGAGCCGCCTGACGGACGCGACCGCGTGCCGGCCTGACGATGCGGCGGGGATCCCTCGCCTCGCGCCGATCGGACCGCGCGAGATGACCACCCGGATCGAGATGTTTCGAGCCGGCGCGCGGAAGTTCCGGGTCGCGCTGCCCTTCCTCGATCGCTACCGCGCCCGCGTCGTGCTGCTGATCGCTCTCGGCATCGGCAGTTCGTTCGCCGAAGGCGCGAGCGTCGCGCTCGTCGCCGAGGCGTTCGGCACGCTGCTCGGCGGCGGCGGCAAGTTCTCGCCGGGTCCGAGCCGGCCGGGCGTTCTCCTCGTCGTCGTCGGCGCGCTGCTCGTGCTTAGGGCCGTGTCGGCCGCCTGGTACGACCTGCTCGGCGAAACCCTCTCGGCTCGCGTCTCGCACG
The DNA here is from genome assembly GCA_964249205.1 of uncultured Acetobacteraceae bacterium. Classification (GTDB taxonomy): domain Bacteria; phylum Pseudomonadota; class Alphaproteobacteria; order Acetobacterales; family Acetobacteraceae; genus CAXTPV01. The sequence goes on from CAXUBA010000111.1 coordinate 2,041, forward strand.
ACGTGCGGGTGGCCGTGTTCGGTCGCTTCGTCAACGGATCGTTCGCGACCGTCGGCCGGCGCGGTGTCGGCAGCCTGCTCAACACGCTGGAATGGGAACTTTTCGCGGTTCCGGAAGCCGTGGGCGCGCTCGCCGCGATCGCCATGGACGCGATCGCGATCGCGATCTACGCGTGTTTCCTGCTCGCGGTGTCCTGGCGCCTCGCCGCGCTCGCCGCCGCGGCGGCGCTCGTGCTGCTGCCGTTGTCCGCGCTCACCACCCCTCGCCTCCGTCGTCTGGCCGAACGGATGCGGCTCAGTTTCGAGGCGCTCGCCACGGTGCACGTCTCGACCGTCGAGGCGCTCCGGACGATCAAGCTGTTCGGCGCGGAAGCGGACGCGACCGGCCGGCAGGGCGCGGCGTCCAACGCTTCGACGGGCATGCTCCTGCTCATCGCGCGCCACAACGTGGTCGTGCGCACGGTGCGCCGTATCGCCGTGCTCGCGCTGGCCGCGATCTTCCTCGTGATCGTCGCGAACAGCGGGATCGCCCACGCGACCGCGCTCACCGCCATCGCGCTTCTCTACCGGATCGTGCCGCACGCCCAATCGGCGGAGGGCCGGATCACCGGGATCCTGGGCGACCTGGGGCGGCTTCGGAGCACGATCGACGCGCTCGCTCTCGAGGGGCCGGCGTCGTCCGCCGGGGAAAGCGGACGACCGGGGCGCCCCGTGTCGTTCGGATCGATCACCCTGTCCGGTCTCAGCTACCGCTACGGTCCGACGCAGGAACCGGCGCTCGACGGCGTCGATCTGCTGCTCGCGCGTGGCTCGTTCACGGCGATCACCGGGCCGAGCGGCGGCGGCAAGACGACGCTCGTCAACCTGCTGGCCGGTCTCTGGAGTCCGAGCGGCGGCGAGATCCTCGTCGACGGGCGCCCGCTCGGAACCATCGGTCGGGACGAATGGCTCGCGACGGTCGCCTTCGCGGGGCAGGACGTGGAGCTCCTGCGCGGCACGGTGCGCGACAACCTCCTGCTCGGACGGCCCGACATCGACGAGCGCGCGCTCTGGCACGCCCTCGAGACCGCGCACGCGGCGTCGTTCGTCCGCGCGCTCGACCGAGGGCTCGAGGCCGAGGTCGGCGATCATGGCCGCAGCCTTTCCGGCGGACAGCGTCAGCGACTGGTGCTCGCGCGGGCGCTTGCGCGCGCGCCGCTCCTTCTCGTGCTTGACGAGGCGACGAACGCGGTGGATCCGGAGATGGAGCGCGCCATCTATCGGGCGATCCGCCGCACGCGTCCCGATCTCACCGTCATCAGCGTCACCCATCGCGGCGACGTGTCCGACGCCGACAGGATCGTGAACGTCGACCTCGGTCGGATCACCTCGATCGCGACGAACGACCGGAACACCGGTCCGTCGCCGCAGCAGAAAGGACGCGTGCGATGAACGGGGCCGACCCCGCCGAACCCGCCGTCAGCGTGGTGATCATCTTCCTCAACGCCGCCCCCTTTCTCGACGAGGCGATCGGCAGCGTCCGGGCACAGAGCGCCGGCGACTGGGAGCTGATCCTCGTCGACGACGGATCGACCGATGGGAGCACCGAGATCGCCCGGCGCGCCGCACGTGCCGATCCGCACCGGATCCGGGCGATCGAGCATCCTGGCCACGTCAATCTCGGGACCAGCGCCTCGCGCGAGCTCGGCCTCCGCGCCGCGCGTGGCACGCTGCTGCTATACCTCGACGCCGACGACATCCTGTTCGTGGACGCCCTGGCGACGCTCCACGCGGCGCTCGAACGCGCGCCGGGCACCGACGCTGCGTTCGCGGCGACGCTGTTCTGGAACTGGCACCCCGACTTCCGCGGACGTCGCGACACGCAGCAGGATCTGATTCCCTGGGTCGGCGTGCACCGGCCGCCGCGGCTGCTGACCGAGATGACGCGCGACGAATACATGCACCCGGCGAACTGCTCGTCGCTGTTCCGGCGTCAGGTCCTGATCGAGCTCGGCGGCTTCGAGGCCGAGTTTACCGGCATGTACGAGGATACCGTGCTCCTCGCGAAGGTGCTCCTGGAACGACCGGTCGTGCTGATCGACGACTGCGTTTCGGCCTACCGGATGCATCCCTCGTCGCAGTGTCACCGCGCCGCCGCCGCCGGCACCTACGACTCACGCCAGCCGAACCGCGACAGGGCGCGCTATCTCCGCTGGCTCCGCGCCCATGTGCGGACGCGCGGCGTCCGCGATCCGGCGCTACGGCTCATGATCGAGCGCGAGCTTCTCCGCTACGACGTCAAGTGGGTGAACGGCGTCGCGCGCGCGGTGCGGGGGGCGGCGCGACGCGTGCGAGGGTCCGCCCTCGCCGCCCTCCGCACGGCTTCGGGGCGACGTCCGCCTGACGCCGCACGGTCTGCCCGAACGGCGCGCGAGGTCGACACGGCCCATTCGGTCGAGGCGCTCGCGCAAGCCCTGTCGGCGTCCGGCGTGCCGGAGGAAGCCGACGCGCTGAGGCGCCGGCTCGCAACCTGGTCCGCCGCCGCCTGACGCCGCCGGCCGCGATGACGCGCCGCGATGGTTCTGCTACCAGCGTTCGAGCAGACGGAGGCTCGTATGGCACTCGAAACCATGGACCGGACGCTGTCGACGACCGCAGGCACGCATGGTGCGGAGGCGGTTCCCAGCACCGCCGAGGGCCTGCTCGCGGATCGTCAGGCGGTCTGGGGCAACTTCACGAAGCTGGTGTTCTGGAGCTCCGTGGTGATCGCCGGCTGCCTCGTGGTCCTGGTCGCCGCGGTTCTCTGACGGAGCAGCCGGTCGGGAGGCGCCGACGCACGGCCGGACCAGGACGCTCCGATCGTGCGGGCCCGATCAGCCCGGGAGGATCTCGAGCGCCGAGAAGAAGAACGGGATCTCGTGCGCGGCGGTCTCGGGCGCGTCCGAGCCATGCACCGAGTTCGCCTCGATGCTTTCGGCGAACTCCGCACGGATCGTGCCCGGCTCGGCCTTCTTCGGGTCGGTCGCGCCCATGACCTTGCGGTAGGTCGCGATCGCGTCCTCGCCTTCTAGCACCTGGGCGATCACCGGACCGCCGATCATCGAACGCACCAGATCCTTGTAGAACGGCCGCTCGCTGTGGACCGCGTAGAAGGCGCCGGCCTGCGCCTCGGTGAGCAGGATGCGCTTCTGCGCGATGATCCGGAGACCGGAGCCCTCGATCTTGCCGTTGATGCCGCCCGTGACGTTGCGGCGCGTCGCGTCCGGCTTGATGATCGAGAGCGTGCGCTCGGTGGCCATGATGTCCTCGTTCGTCCTGATGTGCCCGCGCTTCTAGATCAACGCTGCGCGGACGGGAACGCCCCGCGCGCCGCCCTGCCTGCCGCAAGAGGAGAGACACCGGCTTGAGCCTGCTCACGATCACCGACGTCACCATCCGGATCGGCGGGCGGACGCTGCTCGATGGCGCCTCGCTCTCGGTCGACGCCGGGCGGCGCGTCGGGCTGGTCGGACGGAACGGCGCCGGCAAGTCGACGCTGCTCGCGGCGATCCTCGGCGAGCGCGCGCCCGATGGGGGCGACATCCGGATCGCGACGCGCGCGCGCGTCGCGACCGTACGACAGGAAGCGCCCGAAGGACCGAGCAGCCTGCTCGCCTGCGTGCTCGCGGGCGACACCGAGCGCGTGGCCCTCCTCGACGATCTCGCGCGCGCCGAGACGGAGGGCGCCGCCGGCGCCACGCGGCTCGCCGAGCTCCACGAGCGGCTGCGCGCGATCGGCGCCGAGGCGGCACCGGCGCGCGCGAGCGCCATCCTGGCCGGGCTCGGCTTCGACCACGCGGCGCAGGCGCGCGCCGTCTCGACCTTCTCCGGCGGCTGGCGCATGCGGGTGGCGCTGGCGACCGCGCTCTTCGCCAATCCGGACCTGCTGCTGCTCGACGAACCGACCAACCATCTCGACCTCGAAGCGACGATGTGGCTCGAAACCTGGCTTGCGCGCTTTCCGGGTGCCGTGCTCGTGGTCAGCCACGATCGCGGGCTGCTCGACAACGCCGTGGAGGCGATCGCCCATCTCGACCGCGGCAAGCTCCGCCTCACGCCCGGCGGCTACGCCGAGTTCGTCCGCATCCGCACCGAGCAGGCGCTGCAACAGACGCGCGAGGCCGAAGCGATCGACGTCCGGCGGAAACACATGCAGGACTTCGTCGACCGTTTCCGCGCCTCGGCGACCAAGGCCCGACAGGCGCAGGCCCGCCTCAAGGCACTCGCGAAGCTCCCGGTGATCGAGAGCGTGATCGAGCCCGCCGCGACCCGCTTCGCGTTCCCGGAACCCGCCACGGTCGCGCCGCCGATGCTGACGCTCGACGGCGTGTCGGTCGGCTACGACGGCAAGCCCGTCCTGTCCGGGCTCGACATCCGCCTCGATGCCGAGGACCGGATCGCGCTGCTCGGCCCGAACGGTCGCGGCAAGTCGACGCTCGCGAAGCTCCTCGCCGGCCGGCTGCCGCCGATCGCCGGGCGGCAGTTCCGGACCGGCGGCCTCGCGGTCGGCTATTTCGCGCAGCACCAGACAGACGAGCTCGATCTCGCGGCGACGCCGGTCATCGCGATGGAACGCGCGATGCCCCGGGCGACCGTCACCGAGGCGCGGGCGCAGCTCGCGCGCTTCGGCCTCGACGCCGACCGTGCCGACACCGCGATCGGCGAGCTTTCGGGCGGCGAGCGCGCCCGCCTCCTGCTCGCGCTCGCGACACGAGACGCGCCGCAGCTGCTGGTCCTCGACGAGCCGACCAACCATCTCGACCTCGACGCGCGGGACGCGCTGGTGCGCGCGCTCGGCGCGTTCGGCGGCGCGGTCGTGCTCGTGAGCCACGATCCGCACCTAGTCGAACTGGTGGCCGACCGGCTCTGGATCGTCGGCGACGGCACGGCGAAACCGTTCGACGGCGACCTCGGCGACTACCGGACGCTCCTCGCGGAAACCGGGCGCGAAAAACCCGCCGCGGCCGGCGCGAACGGGACGGGCAAGCCGCTTGCGGCCGCCCGCGATGCGCGACGCGAACGCGCCGAGGCACGGCAGGCGCTCGAGCCGCTGCGCCGGCGCGTGCGCGACGCGGAGGCACGGCTCGGGCGCCTCGCGACCGAGCGGAAGCAGATCGAGGCGCGTCTGGCCGACCCGAGGTTCTACGGCACGCGGTCAGGCACCGAGGTCGGCCGCGAGAACGCGAAGCTCGCGGCGGTCATCCGCGCCGAAAGCGCCGCCGAGGAAGACTGGCTCGACGCGAGCGGCACGCTCGAGGAGGCGGCCCGCGCGTGATCGCCGCTCAGCCGTCGCGCCGGAATCCGGTCGCGACGACGTAGAGCTCGCTGCTCTCTTTCCGGCTCGCCGGCGGCTTCGCGTGCCGCACGCTCCGGAAGCACCGCTTCATCGGGTCGAGCAACTGCCGCTCCGACCCGCCCTGGAACACCTTCGCGACGAAGGCGCCCCCATCCGGGAGCATCGTCCGCGCGGTCTCGAAGGCGAGTTCCGCCAGCGCCACGATCCGGATGTGGTCGGTCGCCGCATGTCCGGTCGTGTTCGGCGCCATGTCGGAAAGAACGAGATCGGGGGCGCCCCCGAGCGCGCGCCGGAGCTCGTCCTCGACCCCGTCGTCGTTGATGTCGGCCTGGAAGAAGGTCGCGCCGGCGAGCGGATCGATCGCGAGCAGGTCGATCCCGACCACCGCGGCGGCCCCGCGCTGCAGCGCCACCTGGCTCCAGCCGCCCGGCGCCGCGCCGAGATCGAGCACACGGATCCCCTTCCGCAGCAGGTGGAACTGCTCGTCGAGCTCGATCAGCTTGAAGGCGGCGCGCGATCGGAGCGATGCGCGCTTCGCGGCCGCGACGTAGGGGTCGTTCAGCTGTCGCGCGAGCCAGCGCTGCTGCGACACCGTGCGGCCCGTCGCGGTGCGGAGGCGGGTGGTCTCGGTGCGCGTGCCGCCGGCGGGAACGGCGGAACGCGGCGTCCGTCCGCGCGGCCCCTTCACGGCAGGAGACCGCCAGCGGGCGCGGCGCCTGTCGTTATCGCCACCGCCGCGATGATCTCGGGACGCGCCGGGGGGACCGGCGACGACGCCAGCCGCCTCGCGTGCCGGAGGCGAAGGAGCAGACCTTCCCGGAGCCCGCGATCCGCGACGAGAAGGTCGGGGGTCGGCCAAAGGCGGCGGATCGCCTCGAAGATCGCGCATCCCGCGAGCACGAGGCCCGCGCGCTCCGGCCCGACGCAAGGATGCAACGGCAGCCCGTCACGGCCGAGCGCGCGGAGGCGGCATGCCGCCTCGACCGCGGCGGCGGTCGAGAGCGTCACGCCGTCGACCAGCGGGCGGCGGTAACGGGCCAGTCCGAGCGCCTCGCCGGCGAGCGTCGTGACCGTGCCGCTGGTTCCGAGCAGTCGGACGCCGCCCGCGCGGATCTCGGTCGCGATCCGATGCACCGCCTCGAACGGCGCCAGCGCGGCGGACACGAGGTCGACGAGACGACTGAAACCCGCGTCGGTCGCGGCGTCCGCGCCGGCGATCGCTTCCAGCGTCACCACGCCGAACGGGAGGGAGCTCGTGCCGATCAGCGCCGGAGCCGCACCGCCGGGCGACAGGCGCACCCAGGCGAGTTCGGTCGACCCGCCGCCGATGTCGAACAGCAGCGCCCGACGGAACGCGTCCCCTTTGAGCAGTCCGGCACAACTCTCGACGATCAGCTCGGCTTCCTGTCGCGGCGAGATAATCCTGATCGCGAGGCCGGTCGCGTCGCGAACCTGGGCGATAAACGCCGGTCCGTTGATCGCCTGCCGACAGGCCTCCGTCGCGACCCCGTCGACCGCCGAGACGCCGTGGCGGGCGAAACGGCGCGCACACTCCTCCAACGCCTCGAGCGCTCGGTCGGTCGCGGCAGGTGCGAGATGACCGCTCGCGGCGAGGCCTTCCCCGAGCGACACGATCCGACTCAGGCTGTCGACGACGCGAAAGCCCCCGGGCGTGGCGCGCGCCACCATCATCCGGCAGTTGCTGGTTCCGAGATCGAGCGCCGCGAACGTGACTGCCGTCGCGCGTCCGCGGGCGGCACGCGTCGGTCGGGCGAGGTCGGCAACGACGTCCTCGCCCACGAGTGACTCCACACATCCGAGCCCGATACTCCCCGCGCACCACCGATCCGGCAAGCCTTTACGGAAGGGGGCCCCAGGTTGCCACGAGCGGCGGTGGATGGTATCGCGCCGGACACTCGCCGCTTGGGGGATAGTTTAGCGGTAGAACTACCGGCTCTGACCCGGTCAGCCCTGGTTCGAATCCAGGTCCCCCAGCCA
>CAXUBA010000112.1:0-386 GCA_964249205.1 uncultured Acetobacteraceae bacterium
GGTTCTTCACGCTGGAGCTGAACCGGATCGACGACGAGGTGCTGGGCGAACGCCTGCGTGATCCGGCGCTGGCACCGTGGGCGCCGTTCCTGCGCGACCTGCGCGTGTTCCGGCCGCATCAGCTCAGCGACGAGGTCGAGCGCGTCCTCGTCCGGCAGGAGGGCGGCGTCCGGGAAGAACGGCACGAGGCCGAACGGCCGCCAGCCGGTCCGGTCGGCGACGATCCGCATCCCGTCCGCGAACAGCGACAGGTCGCCGCGCATCCGGTTCACGACGAAGCCGCGGACGAGCGCCGCGTCCGCCGGCGCCAGCACGTGCCGCGTGCCGACCAGGCTCGCGATCACGCCGCCGCGGTCGATGTCGCCGACCACCACCACCGGCACGCC
>CAXUBA010000112.1:396-9286 GCA_964249205.1 uncultured Acetobacteraceae bacterium
GACGCGCTTCCCGCCCCCTCGACCAGGACGATGTCGTGCGCCGCCGACAGCCGCGCGAAGCTCGCGCGGACGTCCGCCATCAGCGCCGGCTTCCACGACTGGTAGGCGCGCGCGCCGGCCCGGCCGCGCATCCGCCCCTGCACCACGATCTGCGCGCCCGCGCCCGGACCTTCCGGCTTCAGCAGCACCGGGTTCATGTCGACCGTCGGCGCGACGCGGCAGGCGAGCGCCTGCAGGAACTGCGCGCGGCCGATCTCGCCGCCATCCGCCGTCACGGCCGCGTTGTTCGACATGTTCTGCGGCTTGAACGGCGCGACACGGTGGCCGCGCCGCCGGAGCGCGCGCCCGAGCCCCGCGACCAGCAGCGACTTGCCGACCGACGAGCCCGTCCCCTGCAGCATCAGGGCCGCCGCCACGGTTCAGAACTCGACGCCGGTCAGAATTCGACACCGGGCTGGGCCCGGACGCCGGCGCCGAAATGGTGCCGCTCGGCCTCGAACCGGGTGACGCAGTCGGCATCCGCGACGAGCCCGGCCGGCGCGTTCCGGCCGGTCACCACGACGTGCAGCATGGGTGGCCTTGCGGCGAGCCCCGCCCGGACCGCGTCGAGCGGGAGGTAGTCGTAGCGGAGCGCGATGTTGAGCTCGTCCAGCACCAGCAATCCGAGCGCCGGCTCGTCGCGGAGACGCATCGCGATCGCCCAGGCCGCTTCGCAGGACGCGACGTCGCGCTGGCGGTCCTGGGTTTCCCAGGTGAAGCCTTCCCCCATCGTGTGCCAGCGGAGCTGTTCGCCGAAACGCTCGAAGGCGTGCCGCTCGCCGGTGTCCCAGCCGCCCTTGATGAACTGGACGATCCCGACCCGGCGTCCGCGCCCGAGCATCCGGAGCGCGAGCCCCATCGCGGCCGTGGTTTTGCCCTTGCCCGGACCGGTATGGACGAGCAGCAGCCCGCGTTCGGCGGTCTTCGAGGCGACCTCGCGATCCTGCACCGCCTTCCGCTTCGCCATGCGTCGCCGGTGCCGCGCCGCCTCCTCGCCGGTGTCCGGCGGATCGTCGGTCTCGTCGCCGTCCGATGCCTGGTCCATGCCGCCGGTCTAGCAGGGTGCGTCGCCGCGGCAAGAGCGGCGCGGCGGGGCTTGCCGGACGGCACGAGACTTGAATAACACCGGAAACCCTGGAACCGAGCCGAGTGCCTCAACCCTTCTTCCTGTTCGCGGCCGCCCTTCTCCTCTGGCCGTCGCTCGCGCTCGCCGACCCCGACGCGCCGCCCTGCGGGACGGTGATCGTGCCGGCCGGCGTCGGGATGAACCCGACGCCGGCCGCGGTCGAGACGCTCCACCCGGCGCTCTACACCGGCTCGCTCTACGAGAATGAAGCGTTCCAGATCTTGTATCGGCCGCTCGTCTGGGTCGGCGGCGACACCGCGATCGACCCCGTGAACAGCCTCGCCTCGAACATCGCCGTCAGCGCCGACCGCACGCGCTTCACCGTGACGCTCCGACCCTGGCACTGGTCGGACGGCCGTCCGGTCACGTCGGCGGACGTTCTCTACGACTGGCAGATCATCAAAGCGCTCGGACCGGCCTACGCGGACTATCTCGTGGGCGGCGTTCCGAACGCGATCCGCGACGTGTCCGCGCCTGATGCGCAAACCGTCGTGTTCACCACCACGCGCCCGGTCAATCCGGAATGGTTCGAGCTTTCCGGGCTCAGCCAGTTCACCCCGCTGCCCCGACACGCCTGGGGGCGCTACTCGATCGCGGAGCAGCAGACGCTGCAGAGCGAGGCGTCGTTCTACGACGTCGTCGACGGCCCCTATCGCCTCGCGAGCTTTGCGCTGGGACGGCACGCGGTGTTCGAGCCGAACGAGCACTACGACGGTCAGAAGTCGCACATCAGTCGTTTCGTGATCGACTTTCTCGGCGGCGCGAACCCGCTCGAGGCGCTCCAGGGCGGCCAGCTCGACATCGCGACGATCCCGTTCGCGCTTCTCGAACGGACCCGGCACCTCCCCGATTTCCGGCAGGTCACGATCCCGGATGCGCCGATCCTGTCGTCGATCATCCCGAACCTGAGGAACCCGAACCTGCCATTCCTCCGCGACGTCCGGGTCCGCCAGGCGATCGCGCGCGCGATCGACCAGAAGCGGATCATCGCCGCCGTTTACCATGGTCAGGCGCTCGAGCAGCACGGCTTCGTGCCGTCGTCGATGACGAACTTTCTCGCGCCCGCCCTTCGCGCCGGCCGATCGCCGCTCGACTACGATCCCGCCGCCGCGCGCGCGCTGCTCGACGCGGCAGGCGACCGCCTGGGTCCGGACGGCATCCGGATCGAGGGCGGCCACCGGCTCGAATTCACCGTCTTCGTCACCGCGGGCGCGGAGGAACGCCTGCTGATGCTCCAGCTGGCGCAGTCGGATCTCCGACGCGTCGGCATCGCGCTCGACATCAAGGAGGTCGAGTTCAATCAGCTTCTCGCCCGCATGCTCGGGCCGCCGACCGCCTGGGACGCGGTCTTCCTCGCCTGGACGATCCTCACCTATCCCGATCCGACCGACTGGTTCGCGTCCGGCAGCACGCAGAACTACGAACACTACAGCAATCCGGAGATGGACCGGCTGCTCGACGCCGCGACCGGCTCCGACAACCGGGACGCCCTCTTCAAGCTCGAGATGTTCGCGCTCGAACAGCAGCCGATGATCTTCCTGCCCGACGGTTTCTACACCGAGATCGCGCGCCCCGGCATCGACGGCATCGAAAAGTTCCTGAGCCGCAACGGCAACTGGACGCCGGAATACCTAACGCTGTCGGGCGCGATGGCGTGCGGGGCGCCACATGCGTAGCGTCGTCGTCGCCGCCGCAGCCGCGATCGTCGCCGCGACTTCGCTCGGGGGCGCCGCACCGGCGCGGGGGGGGGCGGGGGCCCCCCGGGGGGGGCGCGGGGGGGGGGCCGCCCGGGCGGGGGGGGGGCCCGTCGTGTCCGCCGCCTTCGCGCTCGGCTCGCCGTCGCCGATCGCGTCGCTGCATCCGCTGCTGACCAGCAACTCGTTCGCCGAACAGAACGGGATTGGGCTGCTCTTTCTTCCGCTTCTCTGGTTCGACAGCCATTTCGCGATCGACTGGTCGAAAAGCATCGCGAGCGCCGTCGTCGCGAACGCCGACGACACAAGTTTCACGGTCACGCTGCGGTCCTGGCACTGGTCGGACGGCAAGCCGGTCACCTCGGCCGACGTGCTCTACAGCTGGACCCTGATCCAGGCGCTCGGTCCGTCCTTCTACGCCTGGGACATCGGCGGCGTGCCGCAGCTGATCCGCTCGGTCACCGCGCCCGACGCGCGGACGGTCGTTTTCACGCTCCGGCAGCGCGTCAATCCGGACTGGTTCGAGAAGCTCAGCCTCGACGACTTCTACCCGCTGCCGCGCCAGGAATGGGCCAGGTACAGCGTGTCCGAGCAGCAGTCGCTGCAGAGCGAGGCGTCGTTCTACGGCGTGGTCGACGGCCCGTTCCGTCTGCAGTCGCTGCGTCTCGGCCGCGACGCGACCTTCGTCGCCAACGACCGTTACGACGGCGCGCGTCCGCACGTCCGGCGCCTCGTCGTCGACTTCCTCGAAGGCGCCGACCCGATCGAGCGCCTCGAGGCGGGCCAGATCGACGTCGTGAACTTCCCTTACGACCTTTGGACCGCCGCCGACCGGCTCCCGGGCGTCAAGCGCGTCAGTCTCGGCGCGCAGGGCAACATCTACTCGATCGTGCTCAACTTCAGGAACGCGTCGAGCGGCTTCCTCCGCGACCTTCCGGTCCGTCAGGCGATCGCGCGCGCGATCGACCAGCAGCGGCTGATCGACACCGTGTTCCATGGCCAGGGCCAGCGCCAGGAAGGCTTCGTCGCGACCGGCGAGGCGGCGGAGATCCCGCCAGAGCTCCGCGGCGGCGGCGGACCCCTGCCGTTCGATTCCGCCGCCGCCCGCGCGCTGCTCGACCGGGACGGCTACCGTGTCGGCGCCGGCGGCCTGCGGTCGAAGGGCGGCCGCGCGCTTTCCTTCACGCTGCTCGTGGCGGCCGACGTGCCGACGGCGATCCTGATGGCGCAGCTGATCCAGTCGGATCTCCGCGCGGTCGGGATCGACGTCTCGATCAAGGAGCTCGAGTTCAACCAGCTCGTCGCGCGGATGCTCGGCACGCACGACGGCTGGGACGCCGTGCTGATCGCCTGGGGCAGCGGCAACTATCCGGACGGCACGCAATGGTTCTCGCCGACCAGCTCCGGCAACTACGGCGGCTACGACGATCCGACGATGAACCGGCTGCTCGCCGACGCGACGACCCACGGCGGCGACGGCCCGCTCTTCGCGCTCGAACGCTACGCCCTCCTGCAGCAGCCGATGATCTTCCTGCCCGGCGGCGACACGATCGTGCTCGCGCGCGACGGCGTCCACGGTCTCCACGCGGCGCCCGGCCCGAGCGGCGAACTGAACGGCGAGGCCCTGAGCGGCGGCGGCCCGCGCGACTGCGAGAAACCCGGTGCTTGAAGTCCTCCGCCGCCTCGCGTTCCTCGCGACCATTCTCGGCGCGGCGCCGCTGCCGGCTGTCTGCGCGGAGCCCTGCGGCGCCGTCGTGCTTCCTTCTGGCCTCGGCTTGTCGCCCATTCCGGGACCGGCCGCGACGTTCCACCCGATCCTGATGACGGGATCCCTCTACGAGCAGCAATCCTCGTCCATGATGTACTTGCCGCTGCTCTGGTACAGCGGCGTCAATCAGATCGACTGGTCTCGCAGCATCGCGAGTTCGGTGACCGCGAACGCCGACGACACGAGCTTCACCGTCAAGCTGCGGCCGTGGCACTGGTCCGATGGCGTCCCGATCAGCGCCGACGACGTCCTTTACGCCTGGGACCTGATCCGCGCGCTCGGGCCGGGGTTCAGCGCCTACGGTGTCGGCGGCATCCCGCAGAACATCGCGAGCGTCACGGCGCCCGACCCGCAGACCGTCGTCTTCCGCGTCAGGAGCCGAGTCAATCCCGACTGGTTCCGCGCCCTCGGGATCGACGAGTTCACGCCGATCCCGAGACATGCCTGGAGCCGCTACTCGGTCGCCGAGCAGCAGAGCCTCCAGAGCACGCCTTCGTTCTACAGCGTCGTCGACGGAGCGTTCCGAATGACGTCGCTGCAGCTCGGGCGCGAAGCGGTGTTCGTCCCGAACGCACGCTTCGAGGGCCACCGGGCGGCGATCAGCCGTTTCGTCGTCGACTTCCTGCAGGGAACCGACCCGCTGCAAGCCTTGCAGGCGCATCAGGTGGACGCGGCGAACATTCCGGCCAGTCTTCTCGGAGCCGCGTCCCGCCTGCCGGCTTTCGACCGGGTCGAACTCGGGCAGACGCAGAACTTCAACGTGATCATCCTGAACGTCGGCAATCCGGGCAAGCCGTTCCTCGCCGACGTTCGTTTCCGCCAGGCCGTGGCCAGGGCGATCAACCAGCCGCAGATGATCAAGATCGTCTACCATGGTCACGGGCAGCCGCAGCATGGCCTCCTGCCGCCAAGCGACGTCGCCTACCTGCCGCCGGACCTCCGCGCCGGCGGCGGTGCCGATCCCATGTCCTACGACCCCGACGCCGCCCGCAAACTTCTCGACGACATCGGCTACAAGCCCGGACCGGACGGCATCCGTCGGCGGAACGGTATCCGTCTCGCCATCACCGAGCTCGAATCCGCCGGAAACGACGAAGGGCTGCTGATCGACCAGCTGGTCGCCTCCGACCTCCGGCGCGTCGGCATCGAGTACGACATCAAGCAGCTCGAGTTCAACCAGCTGTTCGCGAAGATGCTGGGCGCGCCCGACGGATGGGACGCCGTCGGTCTCGGCTATTCCGGCGGAGCCTATCCGGACGGAACGCAGATGCTGCTCAGCACGAGCGCGCAGAACTTCGCGCACTACAAAGACAGGACGATGGATCGTCTCGTCACCGCGGCCTCGACCGAACCGGGCCTCGACGCTCTTTTCGCGATGGAGCGCTACGTCGTCGAACAGCAGCCGATGATCTTCCTCGGCGTCGGCCGGCCCACGCTGCTCGTCCGTCCCGGGCTCGACAACATCCTCGCCATGGTGCGCCCCAACGCGACATGGTCTCCGGAAGAGCTTCGGCTTTCGGGACCGATGGCGTGCGACGCGCCGCATGCGTAGGACGCGTCTCGCTTTCGCCTGCACTGCCCTGCTTGCGGCGCGCGACGCCGCCGCAAGCTGCGGCACGATCGTGCTGCCCGCCGGCGTCGGCCTGTCCGAACCCTACGTCGTGACGACCCTCGACCCGCTCCTCGTCACCAGCGCGCCCGACGTCAACGTGTCGGCCCTGCTGTTCCGCCCGCTTCTCCTCGTCCGCGACGACCACAGCATCAACTGGGACGACAGCCTCGCCGCCGCCGTCGCCGTCGATCGTACCGACACCGTCTTCACCGTCACGCTCAAGCCCTGGCTCTGGTCGGACGGCGTCCCCGTGACCGCCTCCGACGTGCTCTACACCTGGTCGCTCGTGCGCGCCCTCGGCGCGGCTTGGGTGAACTATGGCAACGGCGGCGTGCCCATGCTGATCCGCGACGTCGCCGCGCCCGACGCGCGCACCGTCGTTTTCCGCACCACGAGACCGGTCAATCCGCAATGGTTCGAGGATGACGGGCTGCCGCTGTTCGCCCCGCTGCCGGCACATGCGTGGCGTCGCGTCACGCCGGCCCGTCAGCGCGACCTCCAGGACCGGCCCGACTTCTACACCGCGGTCGACGGACCGTTCCGCGTCGAGACGTTCCGACCGGGACGCGACGCGACCTTCGTTCCGAACGGACGCTACGGCGGCCACCATCCCGACTACCGGCGCCTCGTCGTCGTCTTCACCGCCGGCACCGATCCCCTGGAAGCGCTCCGCACGCACGGGATCGACATGGCGACGCTGCCGCCCGAACTGACCGAGGCCGCGTCGCACCTGCCCGGCGTCGACGCCGTCCGGATCGGGGAAGCGCCCGAATTTCCGTCGCTGATCCCGAATCTCGCGAACGATCGCGACCCGTTCTTCCGCGACGAGCGTGTTCGGCGCGCGATGGCGATGGCGATCGATCAACGCCGCATCGTCGCGACGGTCTACCACGGCGACGCGGTCGAGCAGCACGGCTTCGTGCCGACGGCGTGGCGGACGCTCGTGCCGCCCGATCTTCCTTCGCTCCCCTACGATCCGGACAGGGCGCAACACCTGCTCGACGAAGCGGGCTGGCCGGTCGGACCGGACGGGATCCGCCGCCGCGACGGCGTCGCGCTGTCCTTCTCCGCCGACGTGATCGCGGTCGGCGCGGCCGACACGATGACGATGCAGCTCGTCCAGGACGATCTCCGGCAGGTCGGCATCAGGATGCGCCTCCGTCAGCTCCAGTTCACCCCGCTGATGTCCGAGGTCGTCGGGCCGCCCGCCGCCTGGGACGCCGTCCTGATCCCGCAGGCGAGTTCCACCTTTCCGGACGGCGCCGTCGCCTTCACCGAAGGCAGCGAGAACGACTACGGCCACTACGACGACCCCCGTCTCACCCGACTGCTCGACGCCGCGACCGGATCGCCGGGAACCGCGGCGTTGTTCGCGGCCGAGCGCGCGATCGCGGCGGCGCAGCCGATGATCTTTCTGCCGGCGCCGATCGAGACCGTGCTCGCGCGACGCGGCATCTCCGGCATCGACCGCTTCCTCGACACCGTCGGCAACTGGCTGCCCGAGTACCTGACGATCGATCCCGCGCCGGACTGCGCGCCGCATGCGTGAGGCCCTTCTCCTGCTCGCCCTCCTCGCGTGCCGGACGGCCGTCGCGGAACCGTGCGGCTCCGTCGTGCTGCCGGCGGCGATCGGCCTTTCGTCGCAACCGACCGGCTTCCAGACGCTCCATCCCGTCCTGATGACGGGCACGATCGCCGAGCAGAACGCGATCGATCTCGTGTTCGAGCCCCTGGTCTGGCTCGACGACGACCGGCACATCGACAGGTCGCGCGGCCTCGCCGCACGCATCGTCGCCGACCGGAACGACACCCGCTTCACCGTCACGCTCCGCCCGTGGCGCTGGTCGGACGGCGTGCCGGTCACCAGCGCGGACGTCCGCTACACGTGGGATCTCATCCGCACCCTGGGGGCGGCCTACTACGACAGCGACGTCGGCGGCGTCCCGTCGCTGATCCGATCCGTCGACACGCCGGATCCCGCGACCGTCGTGTTCACGCTCCGCCGCACGATCAAGCCCGAATGGTTCGAGCAGCTCGGCCTCATCCAGCTGACGCCGCTGCCGGCGCACGCGTGGCGACGGTTCCCGATCGCCGAACAGCAGAGCCTTCAGAGCCGCGCCGACTTCTACCGCGTCGTCGACGGACCGTTCCGCGTGAGCTCGTTCCGGCTCGGACGAAACGCCGTGTTCGTTCCCAATCCGCTCTACGGCGGCCACAAGGCGTCGATCGCGCGCCTCGTCGACGTGTTCGACACCGGCCTCGACCCGGTCGAGGCGCTCCGCACCGGCACGATCGACGCCGTCGAGGTGCCCTTCGCCTTGTGGACCGCGTCTTCGGGGATGACGGGCTTCGACCGTCTCGACCTGCCCGCCGAAGGGCAGATGAACACGATCATCCCGAACCTGCTGAACCCCGACACCGCGTTCCTGCAGGACACGTCCGTTCGCGACGCGATCGCGCGCGCGATCGACCAGGCGCGCATCGTCTCGACCGTCTTCCACGGACGAAGCCAGGCGCAGGAAGGCTTCGTGCCGACCGCGCACGCGACCGACCTGCCGCCGGAGCTGCGGAGCGGCGGGGGACCGCTTTCCTTCGATCCGGCCGCGTCGCGCGCGCTGCTCGACCGCGCGGGCGACCGCCCGGGGCCAGAC
>CAXUBA010000113.1:0-7348 GCA_964249205.1 uncultured Acetobacteraceae bacterium
CTGCAACTCGCCGACGCGCGTCTCACAGCGGCGCCGAGCCCCGAACTCGCCGACAGCGTCGCCGAAGCGCCCGATCCGGCACCGTCGCGGGCGGGCCACCGGCTTCGCTTCCGTCTCGTCGAGCCCGCGGTCGCCGAAACGCTGCCGATCCGGAACAGCGGAACGAGCGGCCATTGGGCGATCCAGGTCGGCGCGTTCGGATCGATGGGCGCCGCCCACGAGGCCGCCGGTTCGGCGATCCGGAACCAGAATGCGCTGCTCGGCCGCTCGCACACCGAGGTCGCGACGCTGCACGACCGGCACGGCCGGCTTTACCGCGCGCGGCTCACCGGTCTTTCGCGGGAAGCGGCGACACGGGCCTGCGCCCGGATCGGCCGGCGGGATTGCGTCGTGGTGTCGCCCGACGGCGCCTGAGCTCGTGGCGCCGGGAACGGCGCCCGTTCGGGCGGGTGACTGCGTAGGGTGCCGCTGACACCGCTTCCCGCGCGCCGTGGTTCCGCGCCTGTCGCGACGGTCAGCAGGGCGCGATGCCCTGCGTCCGGAGTTCGACAACGTAGAGCGACGTGCTCGCCGCCATGAACAGCTTCGAGTTCTTTGCGCCGCCGAAGCAGACGTTGGCGCAGTTTTCCGGCAGGTGGATCCGTCCGATCTCAACCCCGTCCGGCGCGAAGACGTGGACGCCGGCGAACGCGTCGTCCGCCCAGCCGGTCGCGGCGTAGAGGTTGCCGTCCTGGTCGACGCGGATGCCGTCCGCGAAGCCCGGTGTCCGATCGGCGAAGTCGTGGAACAGGCGGCGGTTGGACAGTCTGCCGTCGTCGCCGACGTCGAAACTGTGGATCGTCGCCGCGCCGGCCGGATCGTCGGTGATCGCGGTGTCGACGACGTACAGCGTCCGTTCGTCCGGCGAGAAGGCGAGGCCGTTCGGCCGCTGGAAGTCCTCGGTCGCGACGGTGGCGGCGCCGGTCCGGGGATCGAGCCGGTAGACGCGTCGCGGCAGTTCGAACGGCGCGACCGCGCCCTCCCACCAGTTGCTGATCCCGTAGCCGGGGTCGGTGAACCAGATCGACCCGTCGCGCCGGACCACCACGTCGTTCGGCGCGTTGAGGCGCTTGCCGTCGAACCGGTCGATCAGCACGGTGATCGAGCCGTCGTGCTCGGTGCGCGTGACGCGCCGCGAGCCCTGCTCGCAGGTGACGAGACGGCCGTCGCGGTCGCGTGTATTGCCGTTCGGGAAGCCGGCCGAGCGCCGGAACACGCTCGTTCGGGCGGTTTCGGCGTCCCAGCGGAGCAGCCGGTCGCCCGGGATGTCGCTCCAGACCAGCGAGCGCATGTCGCCGAACCAGACCGGCCCCTCGCTCCAGCGCGCGCCCGTGTGGAGCCGCTCGACATGGGTGTTCGGCACGAGATAGGGCCGAAACCGTGGGTCGGTCGCGACGATCAGCGGGTCCGGGTAGCGGACGGTGGCGCGATCGTCCCAGTTCCGCCCGAGCGGCAGCGCGTCCGACATCCCATTCCTCCTCGCATTCGACCGGATCGCAACGCGCAACGGCCGGCGCTGTTCACGGCGGGACCACGTCGCCGTCATGGGCGAGGCAGCATCCGCTCCGTTCGGGACCGGTCGCGTCGAGCACGGCGAGCAGGCGGCGCGCCGCCTCCACCGCTGTCAGCACGACGGGCACGCCGCCGCGGAAGGGTTCGCTGAGCCCGGTCGCGACGGTTCCCGGATGCAGCGCCACGCAGACGGCGTCCGGCCGGGTACGGGCGAGCTCGATCGCCGTCGTGCGGACGATCATGTTGAGCGCCGCCTTCGACGCCCGGTAGGAGATCCAGCCGCCGAGCCGGTTGTCGCCGATCGAGCCGAGCCGGGCCGACAGCACCGCGATCGCCGAACGACCGTCCCGCGGCAGGAGGGGCGCGAAATGCTTGAGGCAGAGCGCGGGTCCGGTCGCGTTGACGCGGAACAGGCGGTCGAGGGCTGCGCCGTCGAGGGCGGCGAGGGTCTTCTCCGGACCGATCCCGTCGCCGTGCAGCAGGCCGGTGGCGACGACGACCAGACGGACCGGACGCGACGCCGCGCGCGAACGCAGCGCCGCCGCCGCCGCCGCGATGCCGGGCTCGCTGTCGAGATCGAGCGCGATGTCCTGTCCGGCGCGGCCGATCCTGACGACGTCGGCGAAGCCTTGGGCGGCGAGCAGGGCGGCAAACGCGCCGCCGATCCCGCCGCCGGCGCCGATCACCGCGGCGACCGCGTCGCGCCCGATCACCGCGCCGTCGCCGTTCCGCCGGGCCCCGCGCGCCGGACCCGGCGGACGCGGCCGATCGCGAGCGTTCCGAGGGCGGCGACGGCGAAGCCGACGTAGTAGCCGATGTCGGCGCCGCCGAGCGCGCGCGCGACCGGGCCGGTGTAGAGGTCGGACGCGGCGAACAGCGCGATCGTCGCGACCGACACCACGACGAACAGCGTTGCCTCCGCGGTCCACGGCGCGGCGGCCTCGCGCCGCGGCCCCGGGTCGCGCCACCAGTCGGCGAGCACGATCCCGGTCCAGGGCGCGATCCAGTAGAGGGTCAGCACGAGGTAATCGCTGTAGAGGTCGGCGTAGCGTCCGTGGCCGGCCACCGCGAGGACGAAGCCGAGCGAGGCGGTGGCGATCGCGGCGGCGACCCGGCCGACGGGCACGCCGGCGGACAGCAGGCTGTAGCTCGCGGTGTTGTCGTTCACGGAATTCCCGGTGACCGACGAAAGCGCGACGGCGCCGAGGACGATTGGCGCGAGCGGGCCGGCGGCGCGGCGGAGATCGCCGATCACGGCAAGCGGGCTCGCGTCGCCGATCGCCGCCGCGGACCGGACGCCGCGCAGCTGGAACGGAACCGCCGACAGGAGCAGGGCGGCGGCGGCCCGGCGGACGATGGCGGCGGGCGGCGTCGTCGCCGGCAGGTAGCGCGTGTAGTCGGACGAGTAGGACGCCCAGGACAGGTTGAAGCTGGCGACGATGGCGGTCGCGAGGACGAAGTTCGCGACCGTCGGCCGCGCGCCCGCGACGGCCAGCGTCGGCGCGAGGATCGCCATGCGGAGGCCGACGATCGCGAACACGACGAGGAGCAGCGCGCCGAGGTATTTCTGCAGACCCTGGACCGCGTCGTGGCCGCGGATCGCGGCCGCCATCTGGATCAGGGCGAGCGCGCCGAGCGCCGCCGCGAAGGACGCCGGCAGGCCGAGCAGCGCGAGCAGCGCGACGAGCGCAACGGCCGCCGGCACGTTGTTCACGGCGTCCCAGCCGACGCAGTACACCCAGTTCAGCGCCGAAGGCGGCACGAGGCCGGTGCGGCCGAACACTCGGCGCGCACTTTCCATCTGCGGCAGCGCGGTCACCGGCCCGATCGCGGCACAAAGGGCGACCGGCAGCGCACCGACAACGTTGCCGAGCAGGATCGCGGCGGTCGCGGTTCCGAGGCCGAGGCCGAGGTGGACGGTCAGGACGCCGACCACCCAGCCCCCCGGACCGAGATTGGGCGCGAAATGGCTCCAGAACACGCGGTCGAGCCGCATCGTCTGACGCGCGCGCGGCACCGGCAATCGACTGTCGGGCTCCACGCCCGCAAAGCGGGACGCCCCGAGGCTCGGCATCGATCCGCCTCCGTCAAACCGGTGCGACGATCGTTCCACGTCGTGGACGTCGCGAAAAGGAGCCGCGCGCCCGGTCCGGCGTTCCGTCACGATGCCGCGCGTCACCCACATGCTCGAACAGGGTCTCTACGTCGACGATCTCGACCGGTCGGAGCGCTTCTACCAGGAAGTGTTCGGCTTCGAGCGCTTCCTCCGGGACGACCGGATGAGCGGGATGGGCGTTCCGGGCGGCTCGGTGCTCCTGCTGTTTCGGCGTGGCGGCTCGGTCGCGCCCAGCCTGACGCCCGGCGGCACGATCCCGCCGCACGACGCGGCCGGGCATCAGCATCTCTGCTTCGCGATGCCGCTCGGCGAGCTCGAGGCGTGGACGGCGCATCTGGCGGCGTCCGGCGTCGCGCTCGAAAGCCGCGTCGGCTGGCCGCGCGGCGGGACCAGCCTTTATTTCCGCGATCCGGACGGCCATTCGGTCGAGGTCGCCACCCCCGGCCTGTGGCCGAGCTGGTGAGCGGCGGGCCGGAACGCGCGGACGCGGAAGCGGACGAACGCTGGATGGCGCGGGCGCTCGCGTTGGCGCGCCAGGGGGGGGCGGACGGCGCGTCGCCGATCGGCTGCGTGATCGTGCGCGACGGCGTCGTTCTCGGCGAGGGGCATAACGAGGTCGGCCTCCGGCACGATCCGACGGCGCATGCCGAGATCGTCGCGATCCGGCGCGCCTGCGGGAACCTCCGAGCGGACGACCTTCGTGGCGCCACGCTCTATTCGACGCTGCAACCCTGCGGCATGTGCGCGATGGCGTCGATCTGGACGTCGATCAACCGGATCGTCTACGGGCGCCACGCGGCGACAGGTGCACCGGATGTATTTCGAGGCCCGCGACATCGGCGTGCTCGATATCATCGACAATGCCTGGCGCGACGACGTGCAGGTCCGTGCCGGCGTGCTCTCGGACGCGTGCGCGGCGCTCCTCCACGGTCCCGGCGACGACCCGCCGCCTGACGAATAGGCTAACATGTGATCGACGCCGGACGTTCTTCGCGAGAACGCCGCGTCCGGGTCCGTGTTGAGTGCTCGTCGCTGTCCCGGAGCTCCCCACGCTGTGTGCATTCTTCTCGTCGAGGACGAGACTCTGATCAGGGGCATCATGCGCGAGAGCCTCGAGGAAGCCGGGTTCGAAGTGCTCGATGTCGGATCGGCGCACGACGCGATCGCCGTGATCAACGCGCACCTGCGAACGTTCTCCGTCCTTGTCACCGATCTGCACCTCAGCAGCACGCAGAACGGTCTCGACGTCGCCGCGGCGATGCGACGTCGGTTCCCGGAGGTGCCGGTGATCCTGGCGACCGGGCGACCGGACCTGCTCAGCCGGGAGGATGCGAGCTTCACGCTGCTCCCGAAACCCTACGGCATCCGCGAGTTGCTCGACCTCGTGGAGCACGTGACGAAGTAGGAAGGGCCGGGTCGGTTGCCCGGCCCTTCCGGGTGTTGTGTCGGCCGCCGCCTAGCTGATCCGCTCACCGTGCAGCGTCATGTCGAGACCCTCGACCTCCTCGTCCTCGGTCACGCGGAGACCGATCGTCCAGTCGATCAGCTTGAGCAGGACGAGCGACACGATGCCGCTCCAGACCAGCGTCACGGCGACCGCCTTGCACTGGATGATGAACTGCGCGATGCCGCCGACCGTGCCGGCGGGCGCACTGTCGGTCGCCGAGAGTGGCCCGTAGGCGAACACGCCCGTGAGCAGCGCGCCGACGATCCCGCCGATGCCGTGCACGCCGAACGTGTCGAGCGCGTCGTCGTAGCCGAGCATGTGCTTGAGCGAAGTCGCGGCCCAGAAGCAGATGACGCCGGCGGCGACGCCGATGACCACCGACGCGCCTGGCAGCACGTAGCCGGAAGCCGGCGTGATCGCGACGAGGCCGGCGACCGCGCCCGAGATGACGCCGAGCACGGTCGGCTTGCCGCGCACGACCCACTCGGCGAACACCCAGCCGAGCGCCGCGGACGCGGTCGCGATTTGCGTGACGGCCATCGCCATTCCGGCGCGCCCGTTCGAGCCGACGGCCGATCCTGCGTTGAAGCCGAACCAGCCGACCCAGAGCAGCGAGGCGCCGATCACCGCGTAAGTCAGGTTGTACGGCGACATGTCGTCGTGGCCGTAGCCGTGACGCTTCCCGAGCACGAGCGCGCACATCAGCCCGGCGACGCCGGAGTTGATGTGGACGACGGTGCCGCCGGCGAAGTCGATCGCGCCGAACGCGCCGACCCAGCCGATCGGCGACCACACCCAGTGCGCGATCGGGTCGTACACGACGAGCGACCAGATCACCATGAAGATGCACATGGCGCTGAACTTCATGCGATCGGCGAACGCGCCGGCGATCAGCGCCGGCGTGATGATCGCGAAGGTCATCTGGAACATCATGTAGACGGTTTCGGGGATCGTGAACGCCGTCGGATTGGAACTGTCCGCGCCGAGCACGAACCCGGTGTCCACGCCCTTGACGATGCGCGACGCGATGTCCCGCAGCATGAACTGCCGAAGGTCGCCGATATACGGCGTGCCGGTGTCGAAGGCGAGCGAGTAGCCGACGAACCACCATGTCACGCTGACCAGGCAGCACACGGTGAAGGCCTGCATGAGCGTCGCGAGGACGTTCTTCTTGCGGACCATGCCGGCGTAGTAGAGCGCGAGCCCCGGCACCGTCATCATCAGCACGAGCGCGGTCGACGTCAGCATCCACGCCGTATCGCCGGTGTCGATCTTCGGCGGCGGCGGCGCGGCGGCCCGCGCCTGCCCCGCGGCAAGCACCGCGAGCGACGCAACCGCCGCGATCGGCGCGAGGCACCGGTAAAGCTTCGTCATGCTGTGCATCCTGTTGGGCTCTCCACGGACCGGAAGCTCGGAAATCGGGACCGCAGAAATCGGGGGGACCGTCGAAGCGCGTCGGCTGGTCAGAGCGCCTCGGCGTCGGTCTCGCCGGTGCGGATCCGGATGGCGCGCGACACGTCGAGCACGAAGATCTTGCCGTCGCCGATCTTGCCGGTGTGCGCGGACCGGGTGATCGCCTCGACGACGGTGTCGACCATGTCGTCCGACACGGCGACCTCGATCTTGACCTTGGGCAGGAAACTCACGTGGTATTCCGCGCCGCGGTAGATCTCGGTCTGACCCTTCTGCCGGCCGAACCCTTTCACTTCCGAGACGGTGAGGCCCTGCACGCCGAGCGGCGTCAGCGCCTCGCGCACGTCGTCGAGCTTGAAGGGCTTGATGATGGCCATGACGAGCTTCATCTCAACGCACTCCGAAGGGGAATCGCCGGACCGGTTGCCGGCCGGCCCTCGCATGATCGATTCACCGCCCCGTCGGCCGCGTTCGCCGCCCGGGTTCGAGACGCGGACGTTCCAAAAAACATGCCACGGGCTTCAGGTCGGCGGCGCCGGGACATCCCGCGCGCGATGCCTTCATAGTAGGCAGCACCGGCGGTCGTCGATGCGGTCCGGAAGGGGGAGAGCACGTGAGCGGAACAGAGCCTCGGGCGCATGACGTCGACGTGTGCGTGGTGGGTGCGGGACCGGTCGGCGGCGCGCTCGCCTGCCTGCTCGCCGCGCGCGGCGCGCGCGTCGCGATCGTCGATCGCGCGGCGCTGCCGCCGATGGAGCGGCCGGAATTTGACGGGCGTGCCTACGCAATCGCGGCGGGGTCGCGCCGCGACCTCCTGGACG
>CAXUBA010000113.1:7358-9249 GCA_964249205.1 uncultured Acetobacteraceae bacterium
CCAACCCGGACAGCCCGGAGAACGTGGTGGTCACCGCCCCCCGCACGCCCCGCCGGCGCGGCCGCCCCGCGCCGGCCCCCCCACGGCTCCTCGTCGCAGCCGAAGGCCGACGGAGCCCGCTTCGCCACCGCGCCGGCATCCGGATCACCACGATCCCGTACGACCAGGCCGGCCTCGTGACCGCGATCGCGCACGCGCGCCCACACCACGGCGCCGCGGCGGAACACTTCCTGCCCGCGGGTCCGTTCGCGCTGCTGCCGATGGCGGCGACCGCGGACGAGCCGCACGTGTCCGCCGTGGTCTGGACGGAACGGCGCGATCGCGCCGCCCGGCTCCATCGCGCGTCCGACACGGTGTTCGCGCACGAACTCCGGCGGTCGCTTCCGTCGGACGCGCTCGGTTCGGTGCGGCCGATCGGCCGCCGCTGGTTCTACGAGCTGTCCGCCCTGCACGCCGAGCGTTACGTCGCCGACCGGCTGGCGCTGGTCGGCGACGCCGCGCACGGGATCCATCCGATCGCCGGACAGGGGCTCAATCTCGGTTTCCGGGACGCAATCGCGCTCGGCGGTCTCGTCGCGGGCGCGCTTGCGGACGGCGAGGATCCGGGAAGTGCCGCCCTTCTCGCCCGCTACCAGGCGGCGCGACGGCCGGACGCGCTCGCGATGCTGGCGGCGACCGACGTCCTCGACCGGTTGTTCAGCAACGACCGGCCGGCGCTCCGCCTCGCGCGCGGGCTCGGGATCGCCGCGGTCGACCGGATGCCGGCGCTGAAACGCCTGTTCGTCCGGCAGGCGACCGGGGCATCGCGCCTGCTCGCATGACCGCGATCCGCCGCAACCTCGCAAGCCGGTCGGACATTCACCAGATCTGCCGCCGGCCGTTACGGAGCAGGACCATGCGAGCGACCTCGCTGCTCGACGACACGACGCCCGTCGCCACCCGCCTCGACGGACTTTGGAACACGCTGGTGGGCGAGGCGCGCCCGGTCGGCGACGCCGACCCGGTGCTCCGCCGCCTGATCGAGGTGGCGGTGCTGCGTCACGGGCGTTTCCAGGCGACGCTCGCCTGCCTGCTGGCGCGGAAGCTCGCCGACACGACGCTCGCGGGCGACACGGTTGCGAACCTGGTCGACGAGGCAATCGCGTCGGAACCGGCGCTGGTCGATGCGGCGGCGAGCGACCTCATCGCGGTGTACGAGCGAGACCCCGCCTGCCCCGACCATCTGACGCCGCTACTGTTCTTCAAGGGCTATCAAGCGCTGCAGGCGCATCGCGTCGCGCATGCGCTCTGGCGGGACGGGCGGCGGCACCTCGCCTCCTGGTTCCAGTCGCGCGCCTCGGAGGTGTTCGCGCTCGACATCCACCCGGCGGCGCGCGTCGGGCGCCGCATCCTGATCGACCATGGCACCGCGATCGTGGTCGGCGAGACGGCGGTGATCGACGACGACGTGTCGCTCCTGCAGGGCGTCACGCTTGGCGGCACCGGCAAATCGACCGGGGATCGGCACCCGAAGATCCGTCGCGGCGTGCTGATCGGCGCCGGCGCCAAGGTGCTCGGCAACATCGAGGTCGGCGAAGGCGCCAAGGTCGGCGCGGGATCGATCGTGCTGGAAAGCGTGCATCCTTACACGACCGTGGTGGGCAACCCGGCGCGTCCGCTCGGGACGCGGCATACGTCGATGCCGGCGCTGACGATGGACCAGACGCTGCCGCCGGTCGATTACGTGATCTAGCGCAAGCTCGAGTAAATCGAGGCTCTGCCTCGAGCTCCGCTGGGCGCTGGGCGCCCAGACCCCCCAGTCGATGGTCGGGGTCCAGGCGCCCACCGGCTGGTGGGGTGCGGGGTGAAACCCCCCTCATCGCCCGCTCAGGCCGCACGGACACCGGTCACG
>CAXUBA010000114.1:0-8819 GCA_964249205.1 uncultured Acetobacteraceae bacterium
GGCGGCTCGCCGCGGCGGCCGCCGGCGCGCGCGGGGTGCGGCGGATGTCCGCCTTCGCCGAAAGCATCGGCATGCGGGTCGTGTTCTTCGACGCTCGGGCGGAACACGACCCGTTCGCCGACATCGACACGCCGGACGATCTCGAGCGTGCGGAACGCCGGCTCGCCGGAGCGCCGGCGCCGTGATGCGGGACTTCCTCGCCGCACTTCCGTTCGATCTCACCGCGCTGCTCGTGATCATCGATCCGGTCGGCACGGCCGCGATCTTCGCCGCCATGACGGCGGGCGACAGCGCCCACGACCGCTCCGCTCAGGCGATCCGCGCCGTGTCGGTCGCGTTCGGCGTCCTCGCGCTGTTCGGGATCGTCGGCGCCGGCCTGCTGTCCGGCCTCGGCATCTCGATCCCGGCGCTCCGCATCGCCGGCGGCATCCTGCTCTTCCTGACGGCGGCCGACATGGTCACCGCGTCCGGCGCGACGCGCGGCTCGAGCGGCCCCGAGCGCGACGCCGCGATCCGGACGGAGGAGGACATCAGCGTCTTCCCGCTCGCGATCCCGCTTCTCGCCGGGCCGGGCGCGATGACGACGATGATCCTGCTCCGGTCGACGGCGAGCGGCCATCCGGGCCGGATCGTCGCGATGTTCGTTTCCCTGTTCGCGGCGCTTGCGACCGCGCTCGCCGGCTTCTTCGCGGCCCGCCAGGTGGCGCGGCTGCTCGGCGCGACGGGTGCCAACGTCATCGGCCGGGTGCTCGGCGTGCTGCTCGCGGCGCTGGCGGCGCAGATCACGCTCGACGGGCTGCGCGAGGCGCTCGGCGCGGCCGGGATCGTCGCGGGACACCCGCCCGGGTGATCCGGCGCGCGTATCTCGCCGGACCCGACGTGTTCCTGCCCGACGCGGGGGCGCATGCGGCGCGCAAGGTCGCGATCTGCCGCGCGCACGGGATCGAGGGCGTCCCGCCGCTCGGCGACGGGCTCGAAACGTGGGAGGCGATCTTCGCGCACTGCCTCCGGACGATGGAGAGCTGCGACGGCGTGATCGCCAACCTGACGCCGTTCCGCGGCGCGTCGGCCGACAGCGGCACGCTGGTCGAGCTCGGCTGGTTCCTCGGGCGCGGCCTGCCGATCTTCGGCTACTCGAACACCGCCGCCGGCTTCGCGGAGCGATCGGCGCGGCAGCGCGACAGCGCGCCCGATCCCAGGCCGGGTCTCGCCGTCGAAGGGTTCGGGCTCGCCGACAACCTGATGATCCCGGGCGCCGTCGGCAGGACCGGCCGTCCGATCGTCGTGCCGGAGGGCGGCGGGTCGGTGCCGTTCGACGATCTGACCGTTTTCGAGCGGTGCGTGGCCGGCGCCGCGGCGCACGGCCGCGGTTGACGGACGGCGCCGGACGATGACCATGGGCGGCATGGCCAAGCAGCTCCACCTCGGTGCCTTCATGCGCCCGGTCACCATCCACACGGGCGCCTGGCGCTACCCGGGCGCGTGGCCCGACGCGAACTTCAACCTCATCCACCTCCGGACGCTGATCCGCAGGCTCGAGGCGGCGAAGTTCGACGCCTTCTTCATGGCGGACCATCTCGCGGTCCTGAACATGCCGACGGACGCCCTGAAGCGGAGCCACACGGTCACGTCGTTCGAGCCGCTCACGCTCCTGTCCGCGCTGAGCGGCGCGACGGAGCGGATCGGCCTCGTCGCGACCGCGTCCACCACGTTCGAGGCGCCGTTCCACCTCGCGCGCCGCTTCGCCTCGCTCGACCACATCAGCGGCGGCCGCGCGGCCTGGAACATCGTCACCACCGCGAACCCCGACGCGGCGCTCAACTTCGGCGAAACCGACGAGATGCCGCACGACGCGCGCTACGACCGGGCGCGCGAGTTCGTCGACGTCGTCCGCGGACTGTGGGACAGCTTCAGCGACGATGCCTTCGTGCGCGACGTCGGGAGCGGCCTTTTCTTCGATCCCGCGCGCATGCACGTCCTCGATCACCAGGGCGACCATTTCGCGGTGCGCGGCCCGCTCAACATCGCGCGGCCGCCGCAGGGCTGGCCGGTGCTCGTGCAGGCCGGCGCGTCAGAGGCCGGCCGGCAGTTCGCGGCCGAAACCGCCGAGGTGATCTTCGGCGCGGAACGGACGCTCGACAGCGCCAAGGCGTTCTTCCGCGACGTGAAGGGACGCGCGCGACGCGCCGGTCGGGATCCCGACGGGATCAAGATCCTGCCGGCCGCCTTCGTCGTGATCGGCGACACGGTCGCCGACGCCGAACGGATCCGCGCCCGCCTCGACAGCCTCGTCCACTACGACAGCGGCATCGCGTCGCTGAACGGGATGCTCGGCACCGACGTGTCGGGCTTCGATCCCGACGGATCGCTGCCGGAGATCCCGGAAACCAACGCGGGGCAGAGCGCGCGCGCCCGGATGGTCGGCATGGCGCGCGACGAGAACCTCACGATCCGCGAGCTCGCCGCGCGCGCCGGGTCGTATGCCGGGCTGGCCTTCGTCGGCACGGCCCGGACCGTGGCGGACGAGATGGAACGTTGGCTCGCGGAGGAGGGATCGGACGGGTTCAACATCATGTTCCCGTTCGTCCCCGGCGGCTTCGACACGGTGCTCGACACGCTGATCCCGGAACTGCGGCGCCGCGACCTGTTCCGGCGCGACTACGAAGGCACGACGCTTCGCGACCATCTCGGCCTCGCGCGGCCGCCGAACCGCTTCTTCCCCGAGCCGAGGACGGCCGCATGACCGACGATCCCGTTTCGCGCCTGTTGCGGGAGGCGCTTGTCGTGCCCGTGCTGACGGTCCCGGAGGTGTCGCAGGCGGTGCCCCTCGCGCGCGCGCTCGTCGCCGGCGGCGTGCGGATGCTGGAGGTGACGCTGCGGACGGCGGCCGGCGCCGAGAGCGCGCGCGTGATCGCCGCGGAGGTGCCGGAGGCGATCGTCGGCCTCGGCACGGTGACCACGGCGCACGAGCTCGAACAGGTCCGCGCGCACGGTCTCCGCTTCGCCTTCAGCCCCGGCGCGACGCCGTCGCTCCTCCAGGCGGCGCGCGAGCTCGGCATCGCCTTCGTCCCCGGCGTGCAGACCGCGTCCGAGCTGATGCAGACGATCGATGCCGGCTTCTCGGCGGTGAAGTTCTTTCCGGCCGAGCCCGCCGGCGGCATCCCGGCCTTGCGGGCGCTCGCCGGCCCGTTCCCGAACGCGAGCTTCTGTCCGACCGGCGGGATCGGCGAGGCGGCGATCCCCGACTGGCTGGCGCTGTCGAACGTGCTTGCGGTCGGCGGCTCGTGGCTCGCGCCCGCGTCCGACGTCGCGGCCGGCCGCTGGGACGCGATCACCGCGCGTGCGACCCGCGTGATGGCGACCCTCCGGCGCTGACGGAACCCGGTCCGGGGCGGCGCCCCGGCGGGGTGCGGGGTGGCGCCCCGCTTCAGTCGTTGTCCTCGCCCCGCTCGTAGGTGCCCATCAGGACGCCGATCGCGAGCACGTGGCCGCGAAGCGCGTCCACCACGGCCGCGCGCCCCGCATTGGCCCCGAGTTCCGGACGGTGGTCGAGCGCGTAGAGCTGGAACACGTAGCGGTGCGCCCCGTGTCCGGGCGGCGGGTCGGGCGGCAGCCAGGCATGTGACAGGAAGGAGTTGCGGCCGGCCGGCGCGTCCTCGCCGATCGCCCCTTCGGGAAGCGCGCCGTCGCCGGTCTCGAGCCCGGCGACGATCGCGTGCACCAGCGGCTTCGGGGTCGGGCTGTCGGCGTCCTCGACGATCAGGACCAGGGATCGGGTGTCGTCCGGCGCGCCGGACCAGCGGAGCGGCGGCGACACGCCGTCGCCGTCCTCGGTGAAGCGCGCCGGGATCGCCGCCTCGCTCGCGAAGGCCGGGCTTTCAAGGACGAGCGTGTCGATCCGATGCCCGGCGGGCGCGAGGTCGGCGGCCGACAGGACGAGGGCGTCGACGCCGGCGCGGCGTGCGGCGAGCGCGCGCCCGAGGGCGGCGGGGAGGTGTTCAAGCATCGGTTCGGCTCCGCTTCGTCGCACGGCCGATCCCGCGCGGTGATCGAGCAACGTCCGACCGGGCCGGATCGCTCCCGCGCCTCTTGCGCGCGGCAGGCGGCGCCGGCGCGACGGAAACCGGGTCACGCTTCCGGTGTTTCCCGGCCACGACGCGGCCGCGGCCGCGTCCTCCGCCGGAGTTCGGACACGCATGCTCAAGTCACACGGTTACGCCGCCCCCCATTCCCTCAGCAGTCTCAGGTGCATCGAGATCGAGCGCGAGGAGGCCGGTCCCGACGAGGTCGAGATCGAAGTCCTGTTCTGCGGCATCTGCCATTCCGACATCCATCAGGCCGAGAACGACTGGGGCAACACGGTCTATCCCTGCATGCCGGGTCACGAGATCGTTGGCCGCGTCGTGCGCGCCGGCCACGCGGTCACCCGCCACGACGTCGGCAATCTCGTCGGCGTCGGCTGCATGATCGACAGCTGCCGGCGGTGTCCCTCCTGCCGGGAACACGAGGAACAGTATTGCGAGGGTCCGAACAGCTGGCTCGCGACCTACAACGGCCCGATGAAACCCGCCGCGATGGCTGCGGACGGGGCGAACCGTTACGGCCGCGACAACACGTTCGGCGGCTATTCCGATCGGATCGTCGTGCGCGAGGACTTCGTTCTCCGCATCCCCGACGCGCTCTCGCCGGCGGCGGCCGCGCCGATCCTTTGCGCCGGCGTCACCACCTTCTCGCCGCTCCGGCGCTGGGGCGCCGGCCCCGGCAAGCGCGTCGGCATCGTGGGCTTCGGCGGTCTCGGCGACATGGCGGTGAAGATCGCGCGCGCGCTCGGCGCGAACGTCACCGTGTTCACCACCAACGAGGACAAGCGCGACGCCGCGACGGCGCTCGGCGCCGACGTCGTGATCGAGAGCGACAAGCCCGCGATGCGGGCGCTCGAGCGCACGTTCGACCTGCTGCTGTCGACCATTCCCGAAAAGCACAAGGTCGACCGGTTCATTCCGCTGCTGAAGCGCGATGGCAGCTACGTCGCGGTCGGCGCGCTCACGGAGATCCCTGGCTACAACAACCAGCTTCTGATCCTCGGCCGCCGCTCGCTGGCCGGCTCGCTGATCGGCAGCATCGCCGAAACCCAGGCGGTGCTCGACTTCTGCGCCGAACACGCGATCGCGCCGGACATCCAGGTGATCCCGATCCAGGAGGTCAACGCCGCCTTCAAGCGGGTCAAGGCGGGCGACGCGCGCTTCCGCTACGTGATCGACATGTCGAGCCTGCGGGACGAGATCGCCGCCGCCTGACCGGCTTCGACCGCGACCGGCCGTGGGCGCCGTCGCGGGCAGGTGGCCGCCCGGCCGAACCGCGTCCGCGTCAGCCGTTCACGAGGGGGCGCTCCTCGGGGGCGGCCACCATCGGCCGCGGTCGTCCGAGCAGAAAGCCCTGCACCTGGTCGCTCCCGAGGTCCCGCAGCGCTTCGAGCTGACCCTCGGTCTCGACGCCTTCGGCCGTCACCTTCAGCCGCAGCGCGTGCGCGAGCGAGATGATGCCGCCCACGACGGCGCGTGCACCCGGCTCGGTTTCGAGCCCGCGCACGAACGACCGGTCAATCTTCAGCCGATCGAACGGGAAGCGGCAAAGATAGCCGAGGTTCGAATATCCGGTTCCGAAATCGTCGAGCGCGATCCGCACGCCCGTCGCCTTGATCTCTCGGAGCGTCCGGTCCACCAGGTCATCGCTGTCGAGCAGCGTGCGCTCGGTCACCTCGAGCTCGAGCCGCTCCGGCGGCAACCGACACGAACCGAGCGTTTCGGCGACGAGCGCCGACAGCGTGCCCCCGCGGAGCTGCGTCGGGGACAGGTTGACCGAAACCGTGCACGTCCCGAGCAGGCCCGCCGCGGCGTCCCGGCACGCCCGGGTCAGGATCCGGGACCCGAGTGCGACGATGAGACCGTTTTCCTCGGCGATCGGGATGAACGTGGTCGGCGGCACCGCGCCGTGACCCTCGCGCGTCCAACGCGCCAGCGCCTCGTAGCCGTGCAGCTGTCCGGTCGCCGCGTCGAACACCGGCTGGTAGGCGACGTCGAGCGCATCCCGCTCGATGGCGCGTGCAAGATCCCGCTCGAGCGTCTGCCGTTCCTGCCGTTCGTGCTCCATCGCGGGCTCGAACGGCGTCGACCGGTCGCGTCCGCTCGTCTTGGCGCGATGCAACGCGAGGTCGGCCCGTCGCAGCAGTTCTTCCGGCGTTTGCCCGTCGGTCGGGAAGATCGCGACGCCGATGCTGACGCTAAGGGTTGCGCGCTTGCGTTCCACCAGGAACGGATCCGACAGCCTGCGCCGGATCCGCTCGGCCAGGCGGAGCGCGCCCCTGGCCGTTCCGCCCAA
Source organism: uncultured Acetobacteraceae bacterium (assembly GCA_964249205.1). GTDB lineage: Bacteria > Pseudomonadota > Alphaproteobacteria > Acetobacterales > Acetobacteraceae > CAXTPV01. The sequence continues at coordinate 6,379 of CAXUBA010000114.1, forward strand.
CTGCACGAGCACGAACTCGTCGCCGCCGGCGCGGGTGACAACGTCGCCGTCGCGGACGGAACGCCGCAGCCGTCCCGCCACCGCCCGCAGCACCTGGTCGCCACCCCGGTGGCCGAGCTGGTCGTTGATCAGCTTGAAGCGGTCGATGTCGATCGACAGCACGGCGAAGGCCTGGACGGTCGCGCGCCGCCGCGATGGCAGAGCGTCGTCGCCGACGAGACGCTCCAGCGCGTCGAGCAGCATGAGCCGGTTCGCGGCGCCGGTCAGGCCGTCCTGGAAGGCGAGGACGCGGATCCGCTCCTCGGCCCGTCGCAGGTCGTCGACGTCGGTCGACGTCCCGATCCATCGCCGGCCGTCGTTGCGGAACGTCGCGGCGGAGACCGGGACCGCCCGGGTCTGGAACCAGCGGTAGGCGCCATCGTGTCGCCGGATCCGATGGTCGATGATGAGCGTGCCCGAACTCGCGGCCTCGTGCCAGGCGTCGACGGTCGCGGCCTGGTCGTCCGGATGGATGACCTCGCGCCACCCCTGGCCGTGGGTGTCCGCCTCGTCCTGCCCGGTGAAGGCATCCCATTGCGGGCTCGCCTCGAACCAGTTCCCGCCATCGAGCGACTGCCACACGAGATGGGGGATGGCGTTGAGCAGGGCGCGATGGCCGGGCTCGGTGCTCGGGTCGGTTCCGGAAGGCGATCGATCCGGGTGGAGCGGCATGGTGCGAGCTTCTCGCCGTTATCCCTCTAACGGATGAGTATTTGGTGCGCGTCGCTTCTTTCGCTACCGTTTGGATGCGAAGGAGACGCTGTCGGTTCGCCGGTGGCCCTCTCGCCTCGAACACTGCGCTCGCGCGCTCGTGACGCGTTGTGACGCGGCCCCGGCCGCGTCATCGCTCGCCGGCAAGGGCGGCGAAGCGTCGCGCACGGCTCCGGTCCGGCCGTGCCGCGAGCGCGGTCCCGATCTCGTCGAGCAAACGGGCGCGGAAGGCTTCCTCGCCGAACCGCAGCGCGTTCCGGCGGCAGTTCTCGGCGGTGAAGCGTCCGGCAACGCGGTCGAAGCGTCGGACGGCGTCCCGGATCGCATCCGGCGTTTGCCGGGCGAACAGGACGCCCGTGGGCGCCTCGCCGTCGCCGCCGCCGAGGATGTCGCGGATCCCGCCGCGTTCGAAGGCGATCAGTGGGGTGCCGCAGCTCTGCACCTCGGCCATCGCGATCCCGAAATCCTCCTCGGCCGCCGACACGAAGGCGCGCGCCTCGCCCATCAGGCGCACGAGCTCGCCCTGCGGCACGGTTCCAAGGAACCGGATGTTCGGCGCGCCGGCCGCCGCACGGCGCACGGCGTCCCGCTCGGAGCCGTCGCCGACCACGATCAGCGGCCGGTCGGGCATGTCGCGGAAGGCGCGGACGACGAGGTCGACGCGCTTGTAGGGTACGAGGCGCGACGCGGTGAGGAAGGTATCGGTCCGTCGCATGGCCGGCACGAACCGGGCGGTATCAACCGGCGGCGGGACGACGGCGGCGTCACGACGATAGGTCTTCCGGATCCGGCGCGCGATGTGGTTCGAATTGGCGACGAAGTGGTCGACGCCGTTGGCGGTCCGCACGTCCCAGGCCCGCAGCCGCGCGAGGGTCAGCCGGGCGAGCAGGCCACGGAGGCCGCGGTCGAGCCCGGTCTGGCGCAGGTACTGGTGCTGCATGTCCCAGGCGTAGCGGATCGGCGAGTGCACGTAGCTGACATGCGTCTGGTCCGGCCCGGTCAGCACGCCCTTGGCGACCGCGTGACTGCTCGACAGGACGAGGTCGTAGGGGCAAAGGTCGAACTGCTCGACGGCGAACGGCATGAGGCCGAGCAGGAGGCGGAACACGCGGCGTCCGAACGGCAGCTTCTGGAGAAAGGTCGTCCGGACCGGCCGGCCGTCGAGGAAGCCGCGCTCGTGCGCCGGCAGGAAATCCACCACCGCGAAGAGGTCGGCCTCCGGAAACAGCGCCAGCATCTGCTCGAGCACGCGTTCCGACCCGGCGTACTGCGTCAGCCATTCGTGCACGATCGCGACGCGGAGGCCGGGGAAGGGCTGGGCCGGCGAGGCCGGGACCATCATGTCCATCGAGCGGGCGTAGCACAGAATTATACGATATCGAAACGAAATCAGGGCGGCGGCCGGTGATCGCTCCCGAAGGTCCGTCGCAGCCCTTCGGCGAGCGCGATCGGCTCGAACCCGAGGCGTCGGCGCATGGGCGCGATGTCGAACGCCTTGTTCTCGCCGAGCCGGCGGATCTCGTCGCGCCCGACCGGCGGGAGCCGTGGGATGCGCCCGGCGAGCGGGGCGAGCGCCAGGAGCGGCAGCATCGGCACGGGGACGATCCGCGGCGTCCGCTGGCCGTCGGCGTGCGCGACGGCGCGGACGAAGGCGGCGTCGGCCTTGCGGACCTTCTTCGGCTTGTCGGGGT
>CAXUBA010000114.1:8829-9126 GCA_964249205.1 uncultured Acetobacteraceae bacterium
CCGCGGTGACGTCATCCTGGTGAATGGGCTGGACGAGGTTGCGGCCGCCGCCCGGGAGCGGCAGCACGGGCAGGCGGCGGGTCAGCGCCGCGAGGCGCCGGACGTTGTTCTCGCCGCTGGCGCCGTAGATCATCGTCGGGTGCAGCATGATGGCGGGGCGGCCGGACGCGAGGACCGCCGGCTCGCCGGCCGCGCGGAGGGGCGGGGGCTCAGGCGGCCCGGCACACGGCGAGGAAGTCGAGCGCCGCGTCGAGGTCCGACACGCGCAGGCTGAAGTCCCGGGCCGAGATCGCCGGG
>CAXUBA010000115.1:0-9102 GCA_964249205.1 uncultured Acetobacteraceae bacterium
GAAATCGTCCCCTGCGCCGCCGCCCCGGTTGTTGTCGATCAGCGTGAGGTCGCCGCGGAAGCGATCGATCCCCACCTCGGTCGTGTATTTCTCGGCGCCGGACTGGTCCGTCCACTTGCGGGTCTGGAGGCTTCCCTCGACGTAGACCTTGCGGCCCTTCTTGAGGAAACGCTCGGCAACGTCCGCGATCCGGTCGTTGAACACTACCACGCGGTGCCATTCCGTCTTCTCGCGTCGCTCGCCGGACGCCTTGTCGTTCCAGCTTTCGCTGGTCGCGAGCGTGAAGTTCACGATTTTGGTGCCGTTCTGGGCGGTCCGGACCTCGGGATCCTTTCCGAGGTTGCCGATCAGGATGACCTTGTTGACGCTGCCCGCCATCGGCGCTCTCTCCCCGCTTCAGTTTCGTTCCGGCTACGACATTAGCAGCCGGACGCATTGCCGTTCTAGGACGACGCGCGGCCGGTTGCGAGCCTTGCGGGGCTCGCGGCGGCGCCCCAACTCGGTGCGGGATCGTTGAACGGGAACGGGAATGGCGGGGAGCATTCGCGTGCGTGGCGCGCGCGAGCACAATCTCAAGAACGTCGACGTCGAGATCCCCCGCGACAGACTGACCGTGATCACCGGACTTTCCGGATCCGGCAAATCCTCCTTGGCGTTCGATACGATCTATGCCGAGGGCCAGCGGCGTTACGTCGAGAGCCTGTCAGCCTACGCGCGCCAATTTCTCGAACTCGCGGGCAAGCCCGACGTCGATGCGATCGAGGGTCTCTCGCCCGCGATCTCGATCGAGCAGAAGACCACCAGCCGCAATCCTCGGTCGACCGTCGGCACCGTGACCGAGATCCACGACTACATGCGTCTGCTCTGGGCGCGCGCCGGCGTGCCGCATTCGCCCGCGACCGGGCTGCCGATCGAGGCGCAGACGGTCAGTCAGATGGTCGACCGGGTCCTCGCCATGCCGGAAGGGACGCGCCTGATGCTGCTCGCCCCGGTCGTCCGCGAGCGCAAGGGCGAGTACCGGAAGGAACTCGCGGACCTGCAGCGCCGCGGCTTCACGCGCGTCAAGGTCGACGGCACGCTGCACGAGATCGGCGAGGTGCCGGCGCTCAACCGCAAGCTCAAGCACACGATCGAGGCGGTGATTGACCGTGTCGTGGTCAAACCGGACGGCCTCGCTGCCCGCCTCGCCGACAGTTTCGAGAGCGGGCTCCTGCTCGGCGACGGCATCGTCTACGCCGAGGAGGTCACGCGCGCCGAGACGAAAGCGCCGGCGCGTACGGTGTTCTCGTCGCGCTTCGCCTGTCCCGTGTCGGGCTTCACGATCGAGGAGATCGAGCCCCGGCTCTTCTCGTTCAACTCGCCCCAGGGCGCCTGCCCCGCCTGCGACGGGCTCGGCGTCGAGACCTTTTTCGATGCCCGCCTCGTCGTTCCGGACGAACGGGTCAGCCTGATGGACGGCGCGATCGCACCGTGGCGCGGCTCGCAGACGCCGTACTACGACCAGACGCTCGCGTCGCTCGGGCGCCACTTCAAGGTGCCGATGTCGACCCCCTGGTCGATGCTCCCCGACCGTTTCCGCGACGCCTTGCTGCACGGGTCGGGCGATACGCCGATCGCGTTCACCTACAAGGACGACGTTCGCTCCTACACGGTGACCAAGCCGTTCGAGGGCATCCTGTCCAATCTCCAGCGGCGCTGGAAGGAGACCGACAGCGCCTGGGTTCGCGAGGAAATGTCTCGCTACCAGGGCGAGAAGCCGTGCGCGGTCTGCGGCGGCAAGCGGCTGAAGCCACAGGCCCTGTCCGTCAAGATCGCCGGGCTCGACATTGCCGACGGTTCCGAGATGCCGATCCGCCGGGCGCTCGAATGGTTCGGCGGCGTGGAAGCGACACTCACCCCGCAGCGCCGAGCGATCGCGACCCGTATCCTGCGCGAGATCCTGGATCGCCTCCGCTTCCTCGACGACGTGGGTCTCGACTACCTGACGCTTTCCCGCGGCTCGGCGACGCTGTCGGGCGGTGAAAGCCAGCGCATCCGCCTCGCGAGCCAGATCGGCTCCGGGCTGACCGGCGTCCTCTACGTGCTGGACGAACCCTCGATCGGCCTCCACCAGCGCGACAACGAGCGGCTGCTCGTCACGCTCCGGCGTCTCCGCGACCTCGGCAACACCGTGCTCGTCGTCGAACACGACGAGGACGCGATCCGCGCCGCCGACCACCTGATCGACATGGGCCCGGCGGCGGGCCTGCAAGGCGGCGAGGTCATCGCCTTCGGCACCCCGGACGCGGTCGCCGCCAACCCGAACTCGCTGACCGGCGCCTACCTGTCCGGGCGACGCGCCATCCCGGTTCCCGCGGTCCGGCGCCCGATCGACCCGAAGCGGACGCTGACGCTCGTGGGCGCCACCGGCAACAACCTCAAGACCGTGACCGCGCGGATCCCCCTCGGCACGTTCACCGTCGTGACCGGCGTCTCGGGCGGCGGCAAGTCGACGCTGATCGTCGACACGTTGTTCAAGGCCGTTTCGCGCCGCCTGATGGGATCGGGCGAGGTCCCGTCCCCGTTCGAGCGCCTCGACGGGCTCGAACTGATCGACAAGATCATCGACATCGACCAGTCGCCGATCGGGCGCACGCCGCGCTCCAACCCTGCGACCTATACGGACCTGTTCGGTCCCATTCGCGATTGGTTTGCCGAACTCCCGGAAAGCCGCGCCCGCGGCTACAAGTCCGGCCGGTTCTCGTTCAACGTCAAAGGCGGTCGCTGCGAAGCCTGCCAGGGCGACGGACTGATCAAGATCGAGATGCACTTCCTGCCCGACGTCTACGTCACTTGCGACGTCTGCAAGGGCCAGCGCTACAACCGCGAAACGCTCGAAATCCGGTTCCGCGGCAAGTCCATCGCCGAGATCCTCGACCTCAGCGTGTCGGAAGCGGTGCCGCTGTTCTCCGCGGTGAGCCGGATCCACGATCGCCTGCAGGTGCTGGAACGCGTCGGTCTCGGTTACGTGAAGCTCGGTCAGCAGGCGACCACGCTGTCCGGCGGCGAGGCGCAGCGCATCAAGCTCGCGAAGGAACTCGCCCGGCGCGCGACAGGTCGCACGCTCTACATCCTCGACGAGCCCACCACCGGGCTGCACTCCGAGGATGTCCGGAAGCTGCTCGAACTCCTCCACGCCCTGGTGGATGCCGGCAACACGGTCCTGGTGATCGAGCACAACCTGGACGTGATCAAGACGGCCGACTGGCTTCTCGACCTCGGTCCCGAAGGCGGCGACGGCGGCGGCAGGATCGTCGCCGAGGGAACCCCGGAAACGATCGCCGCGTCGCCGGGCAGCCACACGGGACGCTTCCTCGCGCCATTGCTGCCGGCCGCGAACGCCGCCCCGGCACGCCGACGTGCCGGGTCGCGCCGCGCCTAGGCGCGCCGCGAGGCGCCATCGGTCATGTCACGTCGGCGTCTGGTCGAGCACGAGGATGAAGGGGCGGTCCGACGCGTTCGCCCGGACGACCACCGTGCTCGACGACTGCGAGTGCAGCACCGCCCCGACGTCCGTGCCGCCGATCGGATCGAGTGCGGAAATGCGCGGCACAGAGTAGGCGCCTAGGCCGGTGATCGTGAGCGAGACCGGCAGCACGCCCATCTCGGCCCGCATGTCGAGCGCGGTGAACCAGAAGACGAAGGCGGTGCGTTGCGGCGTCACCTGGACCGGCAGTACGATGAAATCGTCCGGCTGCTTGAAGTCCGGGCAGGCGGCGGTGCCGTTTCCCTTGAACAGGGTTTTTGGCGCGCCGCCCGTCACCGTGGCGTCGACGCCGTGGTAGAGGAGCGAGCCCGCCTGGTCCCCGACCACGTTCCCGCGGATGAAGCGGAGCGAGGCTTCGAGCGCGTTCAGCACTGGCGTCGGCGTGGTCGGCGCACTCGCGGGAACCATGCCGAGACCGGATCCGCTGCTGTCGATCCCGGCGAACACGTAGAGCCGCTCGACGCCGAGGCCGAGATTGAAGAACAGGGCTCGAAGCGTTCCCTTCGCGCAGAGCCAGTCGGCGGCGCTGCCAACGGCCCCTTCGAGCGACGTCCCGATCTCCGTCATCCAGACCGGCACCGGCGCGACCGCGCCCTTGATCATTCGCGACCACTGGCCGTGCGCGACGCCGCCGAACCAACTGGTCGTGGTCGCGATGTCGCGCGCGAGGGTGAACGCGCTGATCCCGGTCGAAAAGTATTCATGCGCGTACATCGTGTAGGACGGGATGTCGCTCGTGACCGCGCCGGTCGCATCGAGGCCCCAGTAGCCGGGATCGGACTGCGGGAAGCTGATCGGGCTGGGGTACGGGTGCTTGCTGAGCGCCGTGATGGCGGCGGGTTCCGTCGAAGCCGCCTGCACGGGCGACACGCTGCCGAAACCGTCGCTCACCCGCACCCCGGCGAACATCGCGGGATGCGCGAGGATGTATGCCGAGCTTTGCGCGACGATGTCGGGGATCACCGCCGGGATGCCGTCAACGGACGATTCCGGCACCACTGGCGTCGCGTAGTAGTTGTTGATGTCGAGAAAGTCGGACCCGAATGAGGTCTCGTTCCAGATCTCGAGATCGAAGCCGAGATCGATTTTTCCGGCAGTGCCGAGAACCGACTGCATGAACGCCGAGACCGCGCCGAGAAAGCAAGTCCAGCCGTTCATCGTCGCCTGGTAGTCCGCGGTGCCGATCTGGCTCCAAGGCTTGCAGAGAAGCGTGTTGAAGATGAGCTCGCCGCCGACCGGCACTGTGACGCCGGCCGGCTTCGACAGCCTCACGGTTTCGCCGTCGATCGTTGTCACGATCGCACTGCTCATCACCTGCGTCGCCGAAACGAAGCTGATGTCGGAGGCGCCGCTCCCCGGTATGTAGAAACCGGTCAGCCCCGAGTAGTCCGCGACGAGTCCCGCCGTCGATGACAGGGTGACCGTCGTGTCGCCGGGCGAAACCGGAACGGTCACCGTCGGGACGATTGTTCGGTACGGGCACGGACCCTGATCGATCGCCTGGACGAGCACCAGCGGCCGAAGACCGGCCGCCTGTGCCGCCTTGATGAAGGCGACGGTCGTCGCGTTCGCGATTTGCGAGATCACGGCGGGATTGTCGAACGACGCCTGCGACCACATCAGGCTGACAAGCACGTGCCTGAACCCGGCGGCGGCGAACATCGGCAAGGCTTCCGGGTGGTCGGGATCGGTGTTGAACCCGAGCCCGTTCTCGATCGAACTGACGGAGCGCGTCGACATCATGGACCGCCATGGCTGCAGCCAGTGGCTGTGCGATCCGGTCCAGAGCGCGGCGACCGATGCCGGAAAGCCGTTCGTCGTCTTGATCGTTCGTGGCTGCGGGAGCGCCGCCGCGGAGGCCGGGCCGATCGCGCCACCGACGAGCATCGCGGAGGCAGCCGACGTCGCGAGGCCGCGACGCGTGAGGTTCTCGCCGATTTCCATCCTGGACCCCGCAACAAGGTGAAACGTTGCGAAGTCAGAATCACCGATGCGTGGTTAACCATCCGTGTAGGGAAGCGGCAGGACGCCGCTCAGGCGACGACCGAAAGCGGGTCGACCGGCTGCGCGCGCGATGCGGCCAGCGCCGCGTTGACGGCGTCCCGCAGCGAGGCCACCAGGAGGTCCGCGCCGGTGACCCGGCGGAGCTCCTCGTCCGCGAGCATCGGGTCGTGCGGCGGCCAGAGTCCGACCACGAAAATTGCGTGCGGCAGCTGCGCGCGAAGCCGCCGAAGCAGGTAGCGGAGGTGCGTCTGCTTGCCGGTGATCTCGAGATAGGACACGCAGACCATCGCGACACCGTCGCGCGGGATGTCCCCGATCGCGCCGCGCGAAACGCCGTCATGGCCGATCACTCGGGCGCCGATCCCGTGCTTGCGCATCAGCTGCGCCATCATCAGCGCCGCCGCCTCGTCGAGCGCCCCGCGCCCCGAGACGCACAGGACCGGGGTCTCGCCGCGCCACGCCGGCAGCTTCTCCTCGGGTGCGAACGGCTTCTCGTCCGGTGCCCGCGCCAGCCCGACGCGGCGTTCCGGCCGGTCCAGACCCGCGACACCGTCGTCGCCGCCGCCGCCCGGCGGATCCTCATCGGCGTGTCCCTCGAGATCGGCCACGAGTTCGCCGACCGCGTGCCGGATCACGCCGAGGCGTTCCGCGGGCAGCGTGCCGCGGGCGAAGTCAGACGCCGCGAGCTGCAGCGCCTTCAGCGCCACGTCGTCGTAGTAGGACGACAGCGCGCGCGTCTTCAGCAGCGTTTCGGCCTGTTCCAGAACCTCGTCCGCGTCGCCCGCCAACATCCGCTGGTAGAAGCCCTCGATCGACGTGAGCGCCGGGCGGTCGCCGAGCAGCACGTCGAGGAACTCGAGCCGCTTCACATGCCGGCCGAGCACGACGAGGCAGAGGGTGATCGGCGTCGACAGGATCAGGCCGATCGGCCCCCACAGCCAGCTCCAGAAGATCGCGACGATGATGACGGCCGCCGGCGACAGACCGGTGCTGTGGCCGTACACCATCGGCTCGATCGCCTGTCCGACGACGCCTTCCACGACGACGTATAGCGCCAGCGTCTCGATCGCCATCGTCCAGCCCGGCTCGACCGCGGCTGCGAGCATCGCCGGCAACAGCGCCGCGATGATCGAGCCGACATAGGGGACGAAGCGCAGCAGCATCCCGGTCACGCCCCAGAGGATCGGGCTCGGCACCCCGATCGCCGTGAGACCGATTCCGATCACCAGGCCGAAGGACGCGTTCACCGCAAGCTGCGACAGGAAGTAGCGCGACAGCCGGCGTGCCGCGTCGTCGATCGCGACCGTCGTACGGTGCAGGTCGGACGATCCGAAGAGGCGGATGAGGCGGTCGCGTAGATCCTCCTGCTGGAGCAGCACGAAGATGCTGACCACGATGACGATGCCGACCGTTTCCAGCGGTCCGAAGACCGGGCCGAGGAACCGATCGAGGAGCGAGAGCGCCGATGGCGGCCCCTGCTCGATCGTGACCGGAACGGCGTGCCGTCCGTCGTGCGACGGCCCGGGCGCGCTTGTCCCGCTTGCCGGTGCGCCCGCAGCGTGGCCGCCGAAACGCGACAGCGCCGCGACCACCTGGTCCGCGCGGTCGCTCGCAAAGGTCTGGATGTTGTGCAGCTTCAGCTCGACCGTCGCCTGATAGGACGCGGCGTTGCCGGCGAGATCGGCCACCTGCATTCCGATCAGCGCGCCGATGGTCAGGATCAGCGCGAGCGCGAGCGCGACCGACATCAGGACGGCGAGCACCTTCGGGACATGGACGTGCCGAAGCACGCGAACCAGCGGGGCCAGCACGAAGCTCAGCAGCACCGACAGCGTGATCGGGACCAGGACGTGCCGGCCGAGATCGAGCGCCGCAATGACCACCACGCCGACCGCGAGGCCGAGCAGGCCCGACGGGTTCGGCGTTTCCGCCGCCGGCACGCGCGCGCGTGGCAGCGGGAGTGCCTGTTCGATCTCCGCCACTGCTCCGCCCTCCGCCAGCCGGACGTCCGGGCCGGTCAGCGTCGGACGTCGGACGAACAGACGCGCAAAACCGTTTCGGTTTCAATCGCTTTCGGCGAGCTGCTGCGCGAGGGCGATGCAGCCGGGAACGGTGAACGCCGCGCAGGCGGGCGCCGTCGCCTCGTTCGCGGCCGGCGCCGGTCCGAACTCGAGCGGCCGATCGACGAAGATCGTCCGCAGGCCCGCGTCGTGCGCCGCCTCGAGATCGTACGGGTGAGACGCGACCATCGCGATCCGTCCGGGTGGCAGGCCGAGCGAGGCGATCGCGAGCCGGTACATGCGCGGATCCGGCTTGAACGTCCGGATCAGGTCGCTGGTCAGCAGCGCGTGGAAGCCGAGATCGTGCCGCGCCGTCATCGCGATCGTTCCCGCCATGCCGCCGTTCGTCAGCGCGACCAGGCGGAACCGCCGCCGGAGCCTCCGGAGACCGTCCCCGGTGTCGGGCCAGGGTTCGAGCGCGGTCCAGACGGCGGTCAGGCGATCGCGTGCCTCGGGGCCGACCGCGGCTTCGAGCCCGGCAGCCCCCAGCACCTCGTCGAGACCGTCGCGGTAAATCGCGGCGGTCGGCCGATGGGGCGCGGCGCCGCCCACCACGGCCTGCATCCCGCTGAAATACGTGCGCCGCCAATGGTTTGCGAGCGCCGCGGCGTCCCGCTCGATCCCTGCGTCGCGCAGCAGCGCGTCGAGCGCCCGGCTCACCGGCGTGAAGAAGTCGAGCAGCGTGCCCTGCACGTCGAACACAAGCGCGTCGACGTCGTCGCCGGTCACGGCGCATCTCCGTCGCGCCGCATCGGTCCGAAGGCCCGGCCGAAGCTGCTCGCGAGGTCACTCGGGATGAGCACCGTCGCGCCGCGTTCCTTGTTCATCTCGAACAGGAGGTTCATCTGCCGGAGCGCGAACGCGGCCGGATTGGCGGCGTAAAGCTCGGCCGCGCTCGCGATCTCCACCGCCACGGCCCGTTCGGCCGACGCCAGTGTCACCCGCGCATCGCGCTCGCGCTCGGCCTGCGCCTGCCGGCTCATCGCGTCCTGCAGGCTCGACGGGATGTTCACGTCGCGGATCTCGACGGATCGGATCGCGACGCCCCAGCCGCTGATCTTGCGGCCGATGGTCGCCTGCAGCTGCGCGTCCGCCTGCTGCCGGTCGGACAGCAGGTGCGCGAGGTCGGACGCGCCGATCATCTCGCGAAGGCTCGTCTGCGCCACGCTCTCGATCGCCTGCGCGTAGTCGCGGATCGCGAGCGCCGCCTGCGCCGCGTCCTCGACCTGCCAGAAGATGATCGCATCGACGCCGACCGCGACCGTGTCGCGCGTGAGCGCCTGCTCGGCGGTGATGCCTGCGGTCTGGATCCGAAGATCGATCACCGCCGCAACCTGATCGACGAACGGGATCAGGAAGTAGAGCCCAGGCCCGCGGACCCCGGTGAACCGACCGAGGCGGAGCACGATCGCCCGCTGCCATTCCCGGGCGACGCGGATGGCCAGCCGCAACACCACGAGGATCGCCACCACGATGAGGACGACGACGACGGGAACAACCGGGGTCATAGGG
>CAXUBA010000116.1:0-9059 GCA_964249205.1 uncultured Acetobacteraceae bacterium
ACCATCCCGTGCGCCGCGCCGACCGGGGCCGGGGCGGCTGCGCGTGCGCCGGGGCCGACGAGCACGCATGCGGCGACGAACGCGGCGCCGCCGCGGGCCGCCGTCTTCGTCCGTGTCATCGCATCGAGCCTAGTCGAGGCCGTAGGGCGGCTGGTCGAGGCCGCGCGGGGAGCGGGTGAAGACCTCGCAGCCGTCGTCGGTCACGCCGATCATGTGTTCGAACTGGGCCGACAGGCTCCGGTCCCGGGTCACCGCCGTCCAGCCGTCCTCCAGGATCTTCACCTCGGGCCGGCCCGCGTTCACCATCGGCTCGACGGTGAAGAACATGCCCGGCTTCAGCACCGGACCCTCGCCCGGCCGCCCGAAATGCAGCACGTTCGGCGGCGCGTGGAAGGTCCGTCCGATCCCGTGGCCGCAGAAGTCGCGGACGACCGAGAACCGCCGCCCTTCGACGAAGCGCTGGATCGCGTGTCCGACGTCGCCGAGCGTCGCGCCCGGACGAACCGCAGCGAGGCCGCGCATCAGGGCTTCGTAGGTGACCGCGAGCAGCATCGAAGCGCGGCGGCTGACCGGGCCGACGGTGTACATCCGGCTGCTGTCGCCGTACCAGCCGTCGACGATCGAGGTCACGTCGATGTTGAGGATGTCGCCGTCGAGCAGCCGCCGCTCGCCCGGGATGCCGTGGCAGACGACGTGGTTGATCGAGATGCACGAGGATTTCGGGTAGCCGCGATAGTTGAGCGTCGCGGGAATCGCTTCGTGCGCGACCGTGAAGTCGTGGATGATCGCGTCGAGCTCGCCGGTCGTCACGCCGGCCCTGACGTGCGGCGTGATCATGTCGAGGGTTTCGGCCGCGAGGCGTCCCGCCCGGCGCATCCCTTCGAAATCGGCTTCGGCATGGATGATGATCCGCCGGCCGTCCGTTTCGCCGTCCATCAGGAAACCCGGAGCCCGCCGATCGTCGTCATGCTGGCGAGAATGTGGTCACAGGCGCGGCGGCGCAACTGCTGGCCGCCGCCGGACGGATGTCTCAGGCGAGATCCAGGTGCGGCTGGCCGAGCATGGCGTCGTCGATCACCGCGGCGTGGTGACGGACGGCGCTCGCCACCACGTGGTGGACATGGTGGCGCCTGGTGCCGTGAAGGACGGCAACGGCGCGCAGGACATGGTGCGTCGGCCGGAACGCGCCCGCGCTGTCCATCCGGAAGCCGTGGCGAGGGCGTGACGCGCCGATCGCGGCGACCCGACGGACGAGATGGTGGTGGTGCCAGACATAGGTCGTCTCGACGGTGGCGGGCTTCGTCGGCATTTCTTCAGCGTCGGCGACCATGTCGGCGACGAGCACCGGCTCACGGCGGTGGGGATGGCGGAACGGCGAAAGGTCAGGCGCCGGTGTCGGGACGGGCACGCCCTCGCCGGCGAAGCCCTGGTTCAGGAGCGCGGTCATGACCGCGCTCCGCTGGACGTTGTTCGACGCGCCGAGGACGACTCCGACCAGACGGACGTTGCCGCGCACGGCGGAGGTCACGAGGTTGCAGCCCGCCGCGTCGGTGAAGCCGGTCTTGAGCCCGTCGGCGCCGGGATAGGAGCGCAGCATCGGATCGTGGTTCGGGATCAGACGCCCGTGGAACCAGAACTCCGGCACGCTGAAATAATGATAGTTCTCGGGGAAGTCGCCGATGAGGTGACGCGCGAGAAGGGCGAGATCGGACGCGGTGGTCACCTGCTCCGGGTCGGGCAGGCCGGACGCGTTCCGGAAGGTCGTGTCGCGCATGCCGAGCGCGCGCGCTTCCAGGGTCATCATTTGGCCGAATCGGCCCTCGTCGCCGCCAAGCATCTCGCCGAGGGCGGAGGCGGCGTCGTTCGCCGACTTGGTGACCAGCGCGAGAACGGCCTCCTCGACGGTGATGTAGCTGCCGGGCAGAAGGCCGAGCTTGGACGGTTCCATCGAGGCCGCGTGGTCCGAAACGGGCACCGCCTCGTCGAGGGTGATCCGTCGGTCGCGAAGCGCCTGGAAGACCATGTAGAGCGTCATCAGCTTGGTCAGGCTCGCGGGAAAGCGCTGGATCCCGGCCTCGTTCTGCTCGAGGACCTGCCCGGTGCGATCGTCGAGGACGATGGTGCTGAGATCGCCGCGGTATTGGGCATGGGCGGCCACGGGGAACAGGGCCGACGCCATCGCGGCGGCCAGCAGCGCACGCTTCAGGACACCAGGCGTCCGGGCTCGAGCCGAGCCTGTCCGGTTCCGTCGCATGCAGTTCCCCCGCCCCAACTCACTTCTGTGTAATCGATTGTTCGCCCCTGGTCCAGGAAATCAGGCGCGAAAGCGTGAGCCTTGAACCACTTGCTCCCTGTTCTTGATGCGTGTCCGGATCGACGCCGAAGTCCGCCGGTCGATGCTCTTTCTTTGCGGCTTCGCCATCCGATATGTTCGCGCCATGACGATGTGGCCAACAGTCGAACGCGAACCTCACGCTCCCGGGCTGGCTCGGGCGGTGATCGGGGTCGCCGGGGCGGGAGCCGCGATGAGCGACGGCGACAAGCGGAACGGCGATGGCACGGGAACCGGCGTCGTGGTCAAGACGCGGGCCAAGACCCGCAAGCCCGCGATGTACAAGGTTCTGATGCTCAACGACGACTACACGCCGATGGAGTTTGTCGTCCACGTGCTCGAGCGCTTCTTCCAGAAGACGCGGGAAGAGGCGACCCGGATCATGCTGCACGTCCATCGACGTGGAGTCGGGGTGTGCGGGATCTTCACCTACGAGGTGGCCGAGACCAAGGTGACCCAGGTGATGGACCTCGCGCGGCAGAACCAGCATCCGCTTCAGTGCACGATCGAAAAGGACTGACGGAACCCTCCCCTCCCGCGAAGCGCAGCCGCGGGTGGTCGCCTCTGGAACGTCGGTCGTTGCAATCCATCTGGTTCATGCGTCCGGCCGTCGCCTCGGAAAAGGGGCGGTCGGCGCGATCGACAGGCCCGGGTTTCGCATGGCGGATTCCGCCGCCCCGGGGTGGCCCGTTGACACGCTAGAAGCTTCCGTCGTGGTCCCGCGAGGCGCATCCTGCTCCCGGGCCGCGGCCGGCGCGAAGGAGAGTTGAGCATGCTGTCACGCAACCTCGAGCAGACACTCCACCGCGCCCTTTCGCTCGCGAGCGACCGCCGCCACGAATACGCGACGCTCGAGCATCTGCTTCTCGGCCTCGCCGACGACAGCGACGCGGCGACCGTGCTGCGCGCCTGCGGCGTCGACCTTGACAAGCTGCGGGCCGACCTCACCGAATTTCTGGACAAGGACCTTTCGGGTCTCGCGTCCGACCGGCCCGGCGAGCCGAAGCCGACCGCAGCCTTTCAGCGCGTGGTGCAGCGCGCGGCGATCCACGTCCAGTCGTCCGGCCGCGACGAGGTGACGGGCGCCAACGTGCTGGTCGCCATGTTCAGCGAGCGCGAAACGCACGCGGTGTACTTCCTGCAGCTGCAGGACATGACCCGGCTCGACGCCGTCAACTTCATCAGCCACGGCATCGCCAAGGCACCCGGCAAGGCGGCGCCGCGGCCTGCGCAGGGCGCGCAGAACGGCGAAGGGGGCGAAAGCGAGCGGGAGGAAGGGCGCGGGCGGCAGAAGAACCAGGACGGGCTGTCGGCCTATTGCGTCAACCTCAACAAGAAGGCGCAAGCCGGCAAGATCGACCCGCTGATCGGGCGCGACCACGAGATCGAGCGCACGATCCAGATCCTGTGCCGCCGCACCAAGAACAATCCGCTCTACGTCGGCGACCCCGGCGTCGGCAAGACGGCGATCGCGGAAGGGCTCGCGAAGCGGATCGTCGAAGGCGACGTTCCGGAAGTGCTCGCGAAGTGCACGATCTTCGCGCTCGACATGGGCGCACTGCTCGCCGGCACGCGCTATCGGGGCGATTTCGAGGAGCGCCTCAAGGCGGTCGTCACCGAACTCGAGAACACGCAGGGCGGCATTCTCTTCATCGACGAGATCCACACGGTGATCGGCGCCGGTGCGACGTCGGGCGGTGCGATGGACGCGTCGAACCTCTTGAAGCCGGCGCTTGCCCAGGGCTCGCTCCGCTGCATCGGGTCCACGACCTACAAGGAATTCCGCAACTACTTCGAGAAAGACCGTGCGCTCGTCCGCCGCTTCCAGAAGATCGACGTGAACGAGCCAAACGTCGAGGATGCGGTCAAGATCCTGCGCGGCCTCAAGGCGAACTACGAGAAGCACCACAAGGTCCGCTACACCGAGGAGGCGATCCGCGCCGCGGTCGAGCTTTCGGCGAAATACATCAACGATCGCAAGCTGCCGGACAAGGCGATCGACGTCATCGACGAGGTCGGCGCGTCGCGGATGCTGCAGCCCGAGGGCAAGCGGAAGAAGACCGTGACGCTGAAGGACGTGGAGGAGATCGTCGCGAAGATTGCGCGCATCCCGCCGAAGAGCGTGTCCACTGATGACAAGGAAACGCTCCGAAACCTGGAACGCGACCTGAAGTCGATGGTGTTCGGTCAGGACAAGGCGATCGACGCCCTGTCCGCCGCGATCAAGCTGTCGCGCGCGGGACTGCGCGACGCCGAGAAGCCGATCGGCAACTACTTGTTCTCCGGTCCGACCGGCGTCGGCAAGACCGAAGTCGCGCGCCAGCTGGCCGCGACGCTCGGGATCGAGCTGATCCGCTTCGACATGAGCGAATACATGGAGCGGCACTCGATCAGCCGGCTGATCGGTGCGCCGCCCGGTTATGTCGGGTTCGATCAGGGCGGACTGCTGACCGACGGCGTCGACCAGCACCCGCACTGCGTGCTGCTGCTCGACGAGATCGAGAAGGCACATCAGGATCTCTTCAACATCCTGCTGCAGGTGATGGATCACGGGAAGCTCACCGACCACAACGGCAAGACGGTCGACTTCCGCAACGTCATCCTGATCATGACCACCAATGCGGGCGCGTCCGACATGGCCAAGGAGGCGATCGGCTTCGGGCGCGACATCCGGCAGGGCGAGGACGAGGAGGCGATCAAGCGCCTGTTCACGCCCGAGTTCCGCAACCGGCTCGACGCGGTCGTGCCGTTCGCGGCATTGACGCAGGACATCGTCGGGCGCGTGGTCGAGAAGTTCGTGATGCAGCTCGAAGCACAGCTCGCCGATCGGAACGTCACGATCGAGCTGTCGTCGGCGGCGAAGGAATGGCTCGCCGAGCGCGGCTACGACAGGCTCTACGGCGCGCGTCCGCTGGCTCGCGTGATCCAGGAACATATCAAGAAGCCGCTTGCCGAGGAGCTCCTGTTCGGGCGCCTCGTCGGCGGTGGCGCGGTCAAGGTCACGATGAAGGACGGCGCGCTCGACTTCGAGTTCGTCGCCGCGGAACAGCCGGCCAAGACGGACGGCGACGAAGGCGCGCCGGAACCGGAGCGCGAGACCGCCGACTGACGCGACCGATCGCGGGTGCGATCACGGGGTCAGGGGCTGGCGCCTTGCCCCTGATGCCCGGTGTCGGTCCATGAGGCGCCGAGCGCGCGCCGGGCCGCCTCGATCCCGGCCGCGTCCTCGGGCGCGAGGCGTGGCGGCTGCGGGTCCAGCGCCTCGAGCGCCGCGTTGATGGCGTCGCCGACAACGAGGCGCGCGTGCCACTTGTGGTCGGCCGGAACGACGATCCAGGGCGCGTCGGCGTGGCTCGTGCCGCGGATCGCCTCCTCGTACGCGAATTGGTAGTCGTCCCAGCGCGCGCGTTCGGCGAGGTCGCTGCGGCTGAACTTCCACAGGCGCGCGGGATCGTCGAGCCGCGACAGCAGGCGCTCGCGCTGTTCCTCCTTCGAGATGTGGAGGAAGAACTTCAGGATCGTCGTGCCCTGGTGCGCGAGGTATCTCTCGAAGGCGACGATGTCGGCGAAGCGTCGAGCCCAGAACGCGGCATCCGGGCGGAAGCCTTCGCCCTCGGTTGCCTCCAGCAGCTCCGGATGGACGCGAACGGCCAGGACATCCTCGTAGTGACTCCGGTTCAGAATGCCGATCCGGCCGCGCGACGGCATCGCGGCATGGATGCGCCACAGGAAATCGTGGGCGCGCTCGACCGGGCCGGGCTGCTTGAAGTCGTGCACGTCGACGCCCTGCGGGTTCACGCCCGACATGACGTGCTTGATGGTCCCGTCCTTGCCGCCGGCATCCATCGCCTGCAGGACCACGAGCAGGGATCGGCGGCCTTCGGCATGCAGCAGCGCCTGGAGCTCCGTGAGCCTCGCGACGGCGGCTGCGGTTCGGGCTTCGGCTTCCTTGCGGCCGAGCCCGGACTTCGAGCCCGTGTCGATCCCGGCCAGGCGGAACCCCGACCCGTCGACGATGCGGAGCGGCGCGAGCAGGGCGTCGGTGTCCGGCCCGTGCATCATGCACCCGACCGCTTGACGGCGAGCGGGCCCGGCCCCTGGCAGGTCGGCATCAGCTCGATGCGGTTGATGTTGACGTGGGCGGGGAGCGCGAGGACCCAGGCGACCGACTCCGCGACGTCGTCCGGCGTCAGGGGTTCGGTCCCGGCATAGACCTTGTCGGCCGCATCCTGGCTGCCGAGCCTGACGGCGCTGAACTCGCTGCCGCCGACGAGACCCGGTTCGATGTCCGTCGTCCGGATCGGGGTGCCCGCGAGATCGGCGCGCAGGTTGAGCGTGAACTGCCGGACGAAGGCCTTGGTCGCGCCGTACACGTTGCCGCCGGGGTAGGGGTACTCGCCCGCGACGCTGCCGATGTTCACGACGTGGCCGCGTCCGCGCTCGACCATGCCGGGCAGCAGGACGCGCGTCATGTGGATGAGACCGAGGACGTTGGTCGCGACCATCTCGTCCCAGCCCTCGATCGGGGCCTCGTGGGCCGGCTTCGTGCTCTTCGCGAGCCCGGCATTGTTCACCAGCACGTCGACCTCGCGCCATCCGTCCGGAAGCGAGCCCGGAAGCGCGAGCACGGCGGCGCGGTCGGTCAATTCGAGCCGGAACGTCAGCAGCGCGTCGCCAAGGGTGGCCGCGAGGGCCTGTAGACGCTCCTCGCGCCGTCCGGTCGCGATCACGCGATGCCCGTCGCGGACCAGGCGACGGGCGATGCTGTCGCCGAAACCGGACGTCGCGCCGGTGACGAGAATGGTGCTCATGGACGAACGGCCCCGCATTTCGGAACGAATAGCAACGCGGTTCCCGGCCGTCCGGTTGTCCGGTTGGGCGCCGCTACTGCGTCTTGAGGCTCACGGCCGACATCTTGCCGCGAGGATCACGCTCGAGCTCGAACGAGAGCGGCTGGTTCTCGTTCAGCGTCGACATGCCGGCCTGCTGCACCGCCGAGATGTGCACGAACACGTCCTTGCCTCCGTCGGACGGTTCGATGAAGCCGTAGCCCTTGGTCTGGTTAAACCACTTCACCTTGCCGGTCGCCATTCTCGCGTTTCCTTCGCTGTGGTCGGAGTTCAGTCGGTGGGCGGCGCGATCCGCAGCAAGAGCGTCGCGTGATCGGCCATCAGCCGCCCGTCGGGGCCGTAGAGACGAAGATCGAGCCAGTCCGCGCCAGGCAGCATCTCGGCGGCACGGCGGAGCGCCGCGTCCTCGGTCCCGAAATGCTCCCGGCGGTCGGGGCCGCGCGGCGTCCGGACGCCTTCCGGCGCGGGGATCGGCGGCACCGGGCTCGCGACGTAGGCGAGTGTGTAGGGCATCGCGCGGCGTCAGCCGAGTGCTGCGAGCACAGCGTCCGCGCCGCTGACCCCGACCTCGGTCCCCGGCTCGACGCCGAGATAGCGGACGACCCCGTCGCGCACGACCATCGCGTAGCGCTTCGACCGGACGCCGAACCCGCGCGCAGATAGGTCGAGCTCGAGGCCGAGGGCGCGGGCGAAGGTGCCGCTGCCGTCGGACAGCATGGTGACGCGTCCGTCGACGCCCTGTTCGCGCGCCCAGGCCTTCAGCACGAAGGGGTCGTTCACGGCCACGCAGGCGATCTCGTCGGCGCCTGCCGCGCGGATCGCGTCGGCGGCGTCGAGGAAGCCCGGCAGGTGCCGCGCGGTGCAGGTGGGCGTGAACGCGCCTGGCACGGCGAACAGCGCGACGGTGCGTCCGTCGAAGACGCGGCGGGTGTCGGTTTCCACCGGTCCCTCCTCGGTGACCGCGAGAAGCGTTGCTTCCGGGATCCTGTCGCCGATGCCGATGCTCATGTCCGCGCCCGTCCGTTCGCCATGGAGCGGAACGATAGGCGAGTGCGGGAGCCGCGTCATCACGGCCGCGACCGCCACGGGCGCGCCGTGCTGCTTGCGGGCTTCCGCGCATCGCGCCATGTGGTCGTGATGGATCCCATACGAACCGAACCGGACCCTCGCGAGGAATGGAGCCTTGCCGGCCACCTGCTGATCGCGACGCCAAGCCTCGTCACGCGGCCTTTCGCGGGAAGCGTGATCGTCATGTGCGCCCACTCCGCCGAGGACGGTGCCATGGGGATTGTGATCAACCGCCGGCTCGCGGATCCCGGGATCGCCGACCTGTTCGGCCAACTCGGCATCGAGCCGGCGCCCCCGCGGCGGCAGATCGAGCTCTGTGCCGGCGGTCCGTGCGACACGTCGCGCGGCTTCGTCCTGCACAGTGCGGAGTGGGACGGGGAGGGGAGTCTCGCGATCGACGACGCCCTGGCGCTGACGGCCAGTCTCGACGTGCTGAAGGCGATCGCCGCCGGCGACGGGCCGGCGCGGGCGATCCTGGCGCTCGGACACGCGAGTTGGGGACCGGGACAGCTCGAACGCGAGATGGAGGAGAACAGCTGGATCTCGGCGCCGCTCAGCGAGCCGATCGTGTTCGATCGCGACCACGACACCAAGTGGCGCCGCGCGCTCGCGACGCTCCGGATCGATCCGATCCTGCTGTCGGCGACGGCGGGACACGCCTGATCACCCTTCCGGTATCGGAAGCAGCCTTCCGGCCGACGGACCGTTCCTTCTCCAGTTGAAGTTGGAGAACGACGATGCGAATGATCGGCTTGGCGGGTGCGGCGCTGCTTCTTTCGGCCGGCGCGGCGTTGGCGCAGGGCGCTGGC
>CAXUBA010000117.1:0-4125 GCA_964249205.1 uncultured Acetobacteraceae bacterium
GTCGCTGCTCGGCGACGGCGACGAGGCGGCGGCGCTCGATCTCGTCGCCGAGGCGCTTGCAGTGATCGCGCATCCGGCGCTCGAAGCGGTGTTCGGCCCGGACGGGCGCGCGGAGCAGCGTCTCGCCGCCCGGTTCGGCGCGCTCACGGTGGACGGGGTGGTGGACCGGATGGCGATCGGCGCCGAAGCGATCGATCTCGTCGACTTCAAGAGCGGCCGCGCCGCCCCGCCGACGGTCGAGCGGACGCCGGTGCACTACCTCCGGCAGATGGCGGCCTATCGCGCGGTGCTCGCCTCGCTCCTGCCGGAACGGACGGTGCGTTGCGCGCTGGTCTGGACGGCGGAGGCGGCGGTGGTGCACCTTCCGGCCGCCCTGCTCGACCGGCATGCGCCCGGCACGACCGTGCCCGGGGGCGACGCGGCTTGAGTGGGCGGAGCGTCCGCGCCATCTGCGGGGTCCGTATCGAAGGAGTGCCGCGATGAGCGAGAACACGGTTGCCGTCACCGACGACAGTTTCGAGACCGCCGTCCTGAAGTCGGACGGGCCGGTCCTGGTCGATTTCTGGGCCGAGTGGTGCGGCCCCTGCAAGATGATCGCGCCCGCGCTCGAGGAAATCGGCGCCGAGTTCAAGGGCCGGCTCACCGTCGCCAAGGTGAACATCGACGAGAACCCCGGCACGCCGAGCCACTACGCGGTGCGCGGCATCCCGACGCTGATCCTGTTCCGCGACGGCAAGCCGGCCGCGACGCAGGTGGGCGCGATGCCGAAGAGCCAGCTCAAGGCCTGGGTCGCTTCCTCGCTCGGCGCCGGCGACGCTGCGTCCGCGATCTGACCGGATCGGAAGAACGATGGTGAGCATGCCCGGAACGAGCCGGTTCCGCCGGGAGCGTCGCACGCGGATCGTCGCCACGATCGGGCCGGGCTCGTCCTCGCCCGACATGGTGGAGCGGCTGTTCGTCGCGGGCGTCGACGTGTTCCGCCTGAACTTCTCGCACGGCACGCATGCCGATCACGCGACCAGTCTCAACTCGCTGCGCGGGCTGGAAGAGCATGTCGGCCGGCCGATCGGCATTCTCGCCGACCTGCAAGGACCGAAGCTCCGGGTCGGGACGTTCGCCGACGGGTTCGTGATGCTGGAGCCGGGCGCGCCGCTCCGGCTCGATCTCGACGAGACGCCGGGCGATCACCGCCGGGTGCGTTTACCGCATCCGGAGATCATCGAGGCGGCGCGCGAGGGCTCGAGCCTGCTGCTCGACGACGGCAAGCTCCGGCTCCGCGTGGTCGGGCGGGGCGCCGAGTTCCTGGAAACCGAGGTCGTGGTCGGCGGAAGGCTGTCCGACCGCAAGGGCGTCAACGTGCCTGACGTCATGCTGCCGATCCCGGCGCTGACGGTGAAGGACCGGCGCGACCTCGCGTTCGCGCTGCATCACGGCGCCGACATCGTGGCGCTGTCGTTCGTGCAGCGGCCGGAGGATCTCGAGGAAGCGCACTCGCTGGTGCAGGGCCGCGCCTGGATCCTGTCGAAGATCGAGAAGCCGCAGGCGCTGGAAACGCTCGACCGGATCGTCGAGCTGTCGGACGCGGTGATGGTGGCGCGCGGCGACCTCGGCGTGGAACTCCCTGCCGAAGACGTGCCGATCGTACAGAAGCAGATCGTCCGCGCGGCGCGCCAGCGGGGCAAGCCGGTGGTGGTCGCGACCCAGATGCTGGAAAGCATGATCACCAGCCCGACGCCGACGCGCGCCGAGGCCGGCGACGTCGCGACGGCGGTGTTCGACGGCGGCGACGCGGTGATGCTGTCGGCGGAAACCGCGGTCGGCAAGTATCCGACCGAGGCGGTGTCGATCATGGACCGCATCATCCGCCGGGTGGAGGGCGACCGGTCGTTCTCGGCCCAGCTCGACCTCACGCGACCGGCGCCCGAGCACGGCTCGATCTCGGACGGGATCGCGTGCGCGGCCGAGCAGGTCGCCAAGACCGTCGATGCGGCGGCGATCGTCGCCTACACGCTGTCCGGCAAGTCGGCGCTCCGGATCGCGCGCGAGCGGCCCGAGACGCCGATCCTCGGTCTCGCCGGCAACATCGAGGCGGCGCGTCGGATGGCGATCGTGTGGGGCATCCACGCGCAGGCGGAGAAGCAGTCGAACCAGTCCGCGACGATGGGCGACGTGGTGCGACGCGCGGTGGTGGTGGCGCGGAACGCCGGCGTCGCGCGTTCGGGCGACCGGATCGTGGTGGTCGCCGGCGTGCCGTTCGGGACGGCGGGAACGACGAATTCGCTCCGCGTGGTGACCGTCGAGTAGCGGCCGCGGTCCGGGCGTCCGCGTCCCGGACCGGGATCGTCGCATGCGGACCAGGGTCGGCCCGCTGTTCGGCCTGAGGGCCGCGGGCGTCCGCGCGATGCGGCTCGGCGCGCGCGGGCCCATAGACGCGCTCAACCGGTTCACGGTCAGGCTCGCGCTGCCGGGCGGAAAGCGAGACCGGCGGCGCGGTCCTGCTGTCGACGGTGCTGTCGTTCGCGACGATCCCGGCGACGATCGCGCTCCTCGGTGTTTGAACCGGCGGACGGCGATCCGGGGTGCTCGCCCGGGCGTTCATGGAAACGCAAGAACTTTCGGCGATGCTCGTCGGCGGTCATGTGTTATTGTTCGTTATGGGACGAGGTGACGACGACGCTCCCGCCGGGTGCCCGATGACGCGCGACACGTCCTGGACGGTTGGAGCGCCGAAGGGTGCGGATTGACATGTCCGCCGTCCCGTCGTCCTTCCGGCAGCGCCTGTCCTCGCGCGCGCAGCGTGCGGCGGCCTTGTTCGAGCGCGCCTGCGGGCTCGACCGGATGGGGCGGACGGACAGCGCGCGCGACGCGTATCTCGCCGTGCTCGAGGCGGATCTCGGCCACCGCGGCGCGCTCGCCAACCTCGGCGCGCTGATGGTGCGGTCGGGGCAGGGCGGCGCGGCACTCGTCGCCTACCGTCAGGCGGTGGTCGCGCATCCAAACGATCCGGTCGCACGGGTCAATCTCGCGCACCTGCTCCGGCGCTCCGGGCACACGGAAGAGGCGCGTCTCCACTACGAGGCGGCGCTCGCGGTCGATGGCGACATCCCGGAAGCCCACCAGGGGCTTTCCTATCTGCTGGACGGCGTCGACGAGGATCTCGCCGCGTATCACAGGGCGCGCGGCTTCCCGTCGCGGGCGCTGGTCAGCCAGCCCTACCGGGGCGCCGACCCGGCGCCGCTCCGCGTGCTGCAGCTCGTGTCGGCGCGCGGCGGCAACATCCCGACGCGGCTCATCCTCGCGGACGACCGGGTTCGGCTGCACACGCTGGTGGTCGAGCATGGTGCCGCGGTGCCGCTGCCGCCGCACGACCTCGTGTTCAACGCGATCGGCGACGCGGATCGCGGCGGGGACGCGCTGGAGCACGCCGCGTCCGTGCTCGAACGGTCGGGAGCACCCGTCGTCAACTCGCCCGACCGGGTGCGCGACACGACGCGGCTCGGTTTGTCGCGTCGTCTCGCCGGTCTTCCGGGCCTCCGGGTGCCGCGCGTCGCGCTCCTGCCGCGCCGCGCGCTCGAGCGCGGCGTGCCGAGCGGCTGGACCTGTCCGTTCCTGCTCCGGAGCCCCGGCTTCCACACGGGGCAGCACCTCGTGCGGATCGACGGGCCGGCGAGCCTCGCGGACGCGCTCCTGACCCTGCCGGGAGACCAGCTTCTCCTGATCGAGTGGCTCGACGGCCGGCGCGACGACGGGCTGCATCGAAAATACCGCGCGATGATCATCGGCGGCGTCGCCATGCCGCTCCATCTCGCGATCAGCGAGCACTGGAAGGTGCATCATTACACCGCCGACATGGACCGCCATCCGGCGCGACGCGACGAGGAGGCGGCATTCCTCGCGGACATGGACGGCGTGATCGGCGAGCGGGCGTCGGCGGCGCTCCGGGAGATCGCGTCCGTGCTCGCGCTCGACTATGGCGGGGTGGATTTCGGTCTGTCCGCCTCGGGCGATCTGCTGTTCTACGAGGCCAATGCGACCATGGTCATCGCGCGCCCCGGGCCGCACCGGATCTGGGCCTACCGCCGGCCCTCGGTCGAGCGCGCGCTCGACCGAGGGCCGGCGGTAGGC
>CAXUBA010000117.1:4135-9048 GCA_964249205.1 uncultured Acetobacteraceae bacterium
GCGCGCGCACGTGCCGGACGGCGGCTCCTGACCTCGGACGGGTGATCGATCCCTAACGGAAAGGGATCCAAACGCCCCGCGTTTGGTGGGGTCCGGGGCGAAGCCCGGGATCAGCACGCGCCGACGAAGTCTTCGGCGCTCCGCAGCGACTGGTTGATGACCTGGTGCATGTCCAGGTATTGGTAGGTGCCGCAGCGACCGATGAAGGTCAGGCCCGGGATCTCGGCCGCGAGCGCCTTGTAGCGCGCGTAGGTCGCGTCGTGCCGCCCGTCCGACGTCTTGACCGGGTAGTAGCGTTCGAAACGGTTGTCGCGGTAGTCGCAGGGTTCTTCGCGCGTCAGCGTGCGACGGCCGGTCGCCTCGACGCGATGGTGCGGCAGGCGGACCCAGTCGGTTTCGCGGGTGATCGGGCCGTCGTCGGTGAAGTTGACCGTCGCCGCGCCGGACGGCTCGTCGTCGTCGCCGACGGTCCGATGGTGGAAGCGGATCGAACGATACGGCAGCGGGCCGAAGCATTCGTCGAAATAGGTGTCGATCGGCATGCTGTTGAAGCAGTGGTCGTAGTCGGCGCGCATCGCGTGATCGAAGTCTCGCCCGAGCGAGACGCGGATCCCGTCATGGTCGAGGATCCGGTCGAACAGGGCGGTGTAGCCGTCGCGCGGCAGGATCTGGAACCGGTCGGTCGGGAAATAGCGGTCCTCGTCGTCGGTGCGGATCGGGATCCGCTGGACGACGGCGGCGGCCATGTCCTCGAGGTCGAGCCCCCACATCTTCTTCGTGTAGGGACGGAAGAAGAGGTCGGTCAGCGCCGTGCCGATCCGCGAGCGGAGGTATTCGGCGGCGTTCGCGGGCGACGGGATGTGTTCCGCGAGCTCGCGGAGCAGGGCTTCGGCGGACGCGGCGTCGGGCAGGTCGCGGCCGAAGACGGTTTCCAGCGTGCGACGGTTGACCGGAAGCGGCACGAGGCCGCGGTCGCCGATCAGCGCCGCGACGCGGTGCTCGTAGGGGATGAGCATGCCGAAGCGGCCGAGCCAGGCGACGACGCGTTCGTTGCTGGTGTGGAACAGGTGCGGACCGTAGCGGTGGACGCGGACGCCGTTCGCGTCGACCTCGTCGTACGCGTTGCCGGCGATGTGGTCGCGCCGGTCGATGACCTCGACGCGATGGCCGGCCTCGGCCAGCACGCGGGCGTGGACCGCCCCCGCGAAGCCGGCGCCCACCACGAGGATGTTGCGTTTCACGCGTGCGGCTCCGATCGGTTGGCACGACGTCGGATCGTTCCGGCCCGGTCCGTTGCTGTCATTCCGGTTCGGCTCAGGCGAGGCCGGCGGAGGTCGCGGCGAGCGAACCGCCGCCGTCGATGCGCGCCCGCCCGTCGCCCGGCTCGTCGTCGAGCTCTGACGGTCGGAGGACCGCGAGACGGCGTTCGTAGTCGAGGATCCGGTCCTGGCGTTCACCGACGCCCCAGCTCAGCGGCTCGAGCAGCCGCTTGTAGCGCTGCTGGAGATGGTAGCGGGCGCGCTTGCGGAACGACATGCCGTCGCGGAACGGCGCGATCGCCGGGAAGCGCCGCACGAGCGCGTCGTAGGGCCGGTATTCGGCGCGCGTCCAGGGCGGGAACACGCCCTGCCACGGCTTCGGGTTCGACATATAGTGCACGACACGCGGCCGCACGACGTCGGCGACGCCGGCGTTCATCATGTAGATCGGGAAGTTCCAGGCCAGCGACAGCGGCAGGTGCCGGCCGCGGCCGGCGAGATTGATGACGTCCTGGTCCGGGAAGCGGGACGGCGTCGCCTGCGCGTTGAACAGCCGCCACGCTTCATGCCCGATCGGGCCCCAGCCTTCGCGGTCGGCCAGGATGACGCCGCTGTTGAAATAGCGTGCCGCCTCGTCGGGGCTGAAGCCGAGGGCGCGGAAATGCGACGCGATGTCGCGGGCGAGCCGGTCGGTGCCGGGCACGGCGAAGGTCATCGGGTCGGACACGGCGAGGAACTGGCCCGGCTCCACGCTGCACCGGAGCAGCGGGTCGAGCGAGCCCCGGAACTGGGTGTCGCCGTCGATGTAGAGGAAGGTGCGCACCGCGGACGGCAGCAGGTCGGCGAGGAACATGCGCGCGAGCATCGCCGGCGCGCCGTCGATCGCGCTTCGCGTGAGGGTGACGAGCGCGATCCCGGCGTCGGCGCAGGCCGGTCCGAACGCGTCGATCGTCCGCCCGTCGAGATTGAAGCCGAAGATGGTGACGTCGGCGGCGTCGGTCGGAAGCATCCGCCGCACGTCGACCGCGCTCGCAAAGCTCGGGAAGAGATAGCCTCCGTCCGTCGTGTAGCAGACCGAGAAATCAGCCATAGGTCGCGACGCTCCCGGTCCGGGATCTGGGCGGCAGGGTGGGGCGGCGCGCGACCGGCATCACGACGGCGGCACGGCGGCCGCGGCACGCGACGACCGCGTCGCGACTGCGAGCGTGCGGAACGTGATGGGTTTTTCCGAGACGCGGTCCGGGATGTTGCACATCGCCTTGAGGATCATGCCGGCGATCCGGCGCATCATGCGGGCGCGCTCCGGCGTCCGGCGGAGCGCCGGGACGTAGCCGAGCGCCGCGCTGACGGCGAAGCGGCGTTTTCCGCGCGCCGCCTCGATGCGCCAGCCGTCGCGCCGGATCGCCGCATGGGTGCTGATCACCGGATCCTCGTCGATCCCGTTCCGCCGGCAGAAGTCGCGGAGCTCGTCCCACGGCGAGATCCCGCCGTCCCGAAGCGCCTTGTAGTTGGGACCGCCGACCGGGCGCGTGTGCCGGACGGTGACGGCGTCGACGATCGCGATGCCGCTCGACGGGCGCTGCACGAAGCGCCGCCACACGAAGTCGAGGCCCCACCCGCTGAGATTGGTGTCGAACAGCGGCAGCGTCGCGAGCAGCACGTCCCGCGTGACGCAGGGCGCCATCACTTCGACGTAGTTGGTGTAGCGAAGCGTGCACTGGCGGTTCCGCAGCGTCGTGATGTGTCCGAAGTAACTGTCCCATGTCAGGGCGGGCTGCGCCACCTCGAGCTGATATTCGGCGGCGAGCGAGAACAAGCGATTGATGCCGGTCTTGTCGATCATCAGGTCGTCGTCCGGCAGCCAGATGCGATCGTAGCCGTCGACGAGGTCGGGCCTTCCTGCGAGCAGGGCGTGCAGCGCCGGCCATTTCGGTCCCGGGCCGTCGATACGGACGACGTCGGGCGCCCGGAAACGGTCCGGATCGCGGCCGAAGTAGCTGACCACGAGATCCCAGTTCCGCTCGCCCGGGCCGGCGAGCCAGTTCGGGTGCAGCGAGTTGTCGCCCGCGCGAACGATCACCAGATTCCTGCGCCGCATGTGCTATGCTCCCGACGGACGCCGACCAGCACGCGCGCGCCGTCCGAAGCGCCCACGCTTGCCCGATCCCGCGCGGTGGACTTCCGTGCCGCCGAATTCCGCGGCATGCGATCTCGCGTGGGCCGGAATCGCGCGACGGTCGAACCCGAACGGGCGATTTCCATCCGACCGAACTCATAATAACATCTTCTATCAAAGGGATCCAGCGCTAACGTTCGGTCAGGCGTCCCTCACGCCGGACCGTCGACGCGCTGATCGAGGTCGCGCAACACTGCAGGCGGAGCCGGAGCCGCGATGCTGTCAGGACGCCGGACGGTGGCGGAACAGGAGGTGAGACAGGTCGTCGGGATCGACGCGATCCGCTTCGTGGCCGCGGCCCTGGTCATGCTGTTCCATTTCGGCTTCTGGTTCGCGCTGCCGGGCCAGGCGCTCGCCGGGCTGGCCGGCGGAACGCCGCCGGTCTTCCGGTTCGGCTGGTGCGGGGTCGAGGTCTTCTTCGTGATCTCGGGTTACGTCATCAGCACGTCCGCCGAGGACACCGCGGCGGGACGGTTCGTGTGGCACCGGGTGCTCCGCCTCGTGCCGGCGGCCTGGATCTGCGCCACGGCGGCGTGCGTCATCTATCTCTCCCTGGGGGCCGGGGCGCCGGCGACGCTGCTGCGTCGCACCCTGATGACGTTTCTGTTCTGGCCGTTCGCGGCGATCGACGGCGTCTACTGGACGCTCGGGGTCGAGATCTCGTTCTACGCCGTGGTGGCGCTCGTTCTCGCGGGCGTGGTGCGGCTCCGCCTCGAGACCGCGACCGTCGCGATCGGGCTCGGCAGCACGCTGTTCTGGATCGTCGAGACCGCGACGCACGCCGTGCTCGCGGCCCGCGGCGCGGTCGGCGCGCTCCTGTT
Source organism: uncultured Acetobacteraceae bacterium (assembly GCA_964249205.1). Classification (GTDB taxonomy): domain Bacteria; phylum Pseudomonadota; class Alphaproteobacteria; order Acetobacterales; family Acetobacteraceae; genus CAXTPV01. The sequence continues at coordinate 8,392 of CAXUBA010000117.1, forward strand.
CCTCGACAAGGTCGAGGCGGCGCGCGTGCTGCAGCTCCTGCTCGTCCAGCACGGATGCTTCTTCGCGCTCGGCGTGCTGATGCGCGAGGCGGCGCGGTCGCGGCGCCTGCCGCCCGCCCGGGCGTTCGTCGCGTCGGGTCTGGTGGTCGGCTGCACTCGCGAAATCCTCGGCAAGAACGCCGAACTCGGCCGACTGTCGGGGCAGACGTTGCCGCTGGCGGCGGCGCTCGCGACGTTCGCGGCGGGCGTCGGGCTGATCGCGGTATCGATCCGGTTCAACGAGGTGCTCGCGCGGCATATCGGCCCGCGTGGCGTCCGCGCGTCGCGGGCGCTCGGCCGGATGACCTACCCGCTCTATCTCCTGCACTCGTCGGTCGGGATCGCGGTCGGGCTGTCGGTCGCGTCGCTTGGCCGCGACGCCCTGGTTCCCGCGGCGCTCGTCGCGGTGGTCGCCGCCGCGCTGGTGGAGCGCTACCCGGAGCGTGCGCTGCGCCGCCTGCTCCGCGGCCTGCCGCGACGCCGGGCGCGACAGGACGCGTTCACGTCGTGACCGGTCAGGTCGCGGGGCGCGGCGCGTGGCGGTCGCGCCGCCGGCCCGCCCGGAGTTTTGCCGCGACGGTCGCCGCCTGTCGCGCGACCATGCGCTCGAGCCCGTCC
>CAXUBA010000118.1:0-8882 GCA_964249205.1 uncultured Acetobacteraceae bacterium
GGACACCGCCCTCTCACGGCGGTAACAGGGGTTCGAATCCCCTACGGGACGCCAGGCTGTCTGCCACGCTCAGGCTATCTTCTGGACCACACTCTGCCGGTGACCGGCAGGCGTCGCGACCGGTTTGCAGATCGCCGCAATGCGTTCCGCCATGAATTCGGCTTGCTGCCGGATGTCCGGCACGGCGGTCATTTCCCAGAACGCGCCCTTGGTGACCGGACCGACTGCGAACAGGCGGCGCGAGATCGTCCCGTCGCGGCCGAGCAGGGCGCAGCTTCCGGTGACGTCGAGGCCGAGCGACAGCTTGTCCGGACGCACGAGACCCTGGTCCAGCAGCGAGCGCACCAGTCTGTCGCGGATGCGCGAATAGTCCGCGTTCGGTCCGGAGCAGTTGATCACGCGCGTCGTCACGACCCGCTCGACGCCGTCGTTGCCGCGTGGACGATAGGAGACCGTCACGCGGTCGCCTGCGATCTCGTACCCGGTGATATGGCCGGCCAGGATCCCGAGTTGCCGGCGACGCCGCGCGTCGTCGAGCCGGTCGGCGACCGGCCCCGCGATCCGATGCCGATGGATGTCCCACCAGGGCCGGATGTGCCGCAGGAAACGACGCCGGTCTTCGACGGTCATCGCCTGCCAGACCTCGGTCGTGACCGGTCGCAATTCGTCGATCGCCGCCTGCCACGAACCACCGCTGTCGAGGCTACAGGCGCTGCGCTCGCGCAGGAAGCGGGCCAGGGCGGTGACGCTGGTCGGGAAGGCGGGCGCTTCCGGAAGCGCTGCGACCGGACCCGGGACGGCGTGCCGGTTCGGCAGCAGTCCGCGTCGCGACAACGCGATGACGGGGCCGGTATGCCCCTGATCGAGCAGCGACACCATCGTATCGACCATGGTGAGGCCGGTGCCGATCAGAAGCACGGGGTGATCCGGCGCGAGATCGGCAAGCGTGTCCGGTGCCCAAGGATCGGGACGGTAGAAGTCGCTGTCGTAGAAGGCACGATCGGCGACAGGTGGCGGCGCCGGGGGGAAGTTGCCGACCGCGAGCACCGCACGGTCGGCCAGCAGCACGCGACCGCGATCGAGCGAGAGCCGGAGGCCGTTCGCGTCGTGGGCGATGTCCACGACGTCGCCGCGGACGAGCGTCAGGCGATCAAGCGTGTCGCCCTTGATCTCCGCGTTCAGGAGATGGCGGACATAGCGGCCGAACATGTGACGGGGCACGAAAGTGCCTCCGTCGATCGTCGCGACGCCGCCGTCCCGCCGCGATCCGCCTGGTGCGACCTCCGCCTCACGGAGCCAGGCCAGGAAGTGGAGCGGGTCGGCGTGGAAGGCGCTCATCTTCGCCGCCGGCACGTTCAGGAGGTGCGACGAGTTCCCGGCCGCATAGGCTGGTCCGCGGCCGAACTGGGCATTGCGCTCGATGAGAAGAACACGGATCGGCGGCTCCTGCTGCCGGAGCAGATGGAGCGCGAGCAGCGTGCCACTAAACCCGGCGCCGACCACCGCGACCACAGGCCGTCCGTCCCCGCTTATCGGCACGATCTCCGACCGTGTGTCGGGAAGGGTCATTCGTTCTCCATCGCCGGGCTGCGTGGTTCACGCTTTCCACATATCGTAGTCGCGGAAGGCTGGTGCGGGAAGCGCGAAGCGCCTATCGGCAACGTATGACGCGCCCGGCACCGAAGCGGCTTCACGTCAACCTGTTCGAGATGGCCTGCGTCGGTCATATCGTGCACGGGCTCTGGCAGCACGGCGACAACAACCGGGAGCGTTACGCCGATCCACGATACTGGACCGAGATCGCGGCGATCGCCGAGGCCGGCACGCTTGACGCCATCTTCCTCGCGGACGTCGTCGGCGTCTACGACCGCTTCGCGGACGGGCTGGCAGCGTCGCTTCGTGGCGCCGTACAGATCCCCAACCTCGACCCGCTGCTGCTGGTGCCGCTGATGGCGGCGACAACGTCGCAACTCGGCTTCGGCGTGACCTTCTCGACCACCTACGAGCCGCCTTTCAGCTTCGCACGCCGCATGTCGACGCTCGATCATCTGACGCGTGGCCGGATCGGCTGGAACATCGTGACGTCGTATCTTCCGAACGCGGCGCGGAACTTCGGTCATGCGGCCGAGATCCCGCACGCGGAACGCTATGCGCGAGCCGCCGAGTATCTCGACGTTCTCTACAAGCTTTGGGAAGGATCCTGGGACGACGACGCCGTGGTCCGGGACCGTACGCGCGACGTCTACACCGATCCCGCTCGCGTGCGTCCGATCGACCACGATGGACCACATTTCACAGTCGCCGGACCGCACCTCACGGAACCGTCGCCGCAGCGGACGCCGGTGCTGTTCCAGGCTTCAGCATCCGAAACCGGCCTCGCCGTAGCCGCGCGCCATGCCGAGCTCGTCTTCATCGGCGGCCAGTCGCCGGCCGACGTCAGGCGAAATATCGAAGCGACCCGTGCACGTGCGCAGGAAGCCGGACGGAATCCGCGCGGGATCAAGTTCGTGGTGATGGCCGGGATCGTGACGGGACGCGACACGGCATCGGCCACGCGCAAGCTCGAGGGCTACCGGAAGCTCTACAGCGTCGAAGGCGCGCTGGTGCACGCGCAGTCCGAGATCGACCTCCGAAGCTTTCCGCCGGACGAGACGATCGCCGGCGCGCTCGCCCGTACCGGCAAGGGGTTCGGCAACATGGGGCGGCGGTTCCGGCCGGAGCAGACGGTGGCGAGCGCGCTCGCCCAGATCGCCCGGTTCGACGAGGAACGCTTCTTTGTCTGCGGTTCGCCGCAGGAGGTCGCGGATGCGATCGAGACCTGGCTCGACGACGACGGGATCGACGGCATCAACCTCCGACAATACGTTTCGTTCGAGACCGTCGCCGATTTCGTCGAGCTCGTGGTTCCGGAGCTTCGGCGGCGCGGCCGCTTCCGGGACGCCTACGACGACGGCGAGACGCTGCGGGAACGCTTCTTCGGTGCGGGACGTGCGCGGCTGCCGGCGGATCATCCGGCAGCCGCGTTCAGACGCCCCGCCGGCTGATCGAGCCGTCACGCCGCCGCCGCCGCGCCGCGTCGCGCCTCGGCGATCCGGTCGGTCAGGTGTTCGGCGTCGCGCCCGACGCTCGAAAAGCGACCGGACCCCCAGCTGTGGAGCCAGGGGAGGCCGACGAACATGAGGCCCGGCCAGTCCGCCGAGACGCCTCGCGCGTGCGACGGGCGTCCTCTGCTGTCGGTCGGCAGATCGGCGATCCAGCCGAGATCCATCCGGAAACCGGTTGCCCAGATCACGGTGCCGATGCCCGCCTCCCGAAGATCGAGGCTCGTGCCGTGCCCCCGCGATGGCGACCATGCGGGTCGAAAAATGTCCGCCGGCGGTGCGTCGATGCCATGCTCGGCGATCCAGGCGTCGATCGATCGCTTGATCTGCGCGTTGGTCGCATCCGCGCGATCGAGGTTCTCTCCGAGGTCGTCGGCGAAGTGGAGCACGCCGTCCTCGTTCGCGAGCAGCCTGCCGTGGAGCTGCATTCCAGCCAGGGCGTGCAGGCGGAGATCAATGTCGCGGCCGCCGTCTCGTCCGGTCACGTAGTGATTGGTGTTGTCGCGCACCGCGGCGCCGAGCGGATGCCGCTCGACGGGAAGATCGTAGAAGCCCATCCGGTCGAGCCAGGCGACCACGTCGCGGCCGCGATGGAACCGCGACACGCGCGGCGCGCGACCGACCGCAAGATGCACGTCGCGTCCGGCCAGGAGCAGGTCTTCCGCGATCTGCGCACCGGATTGTCCGCTGCCGACCACGAGGATGGCGCCGGGCGGGAGACTTTCAGGGTTGCGATACTCGAACGGATTGATCTGCCCGATCTGGGCCGGCAGCGTGGCCGCGATCCGAGGCACGACCGGGCGATGGTAGCCGCCGGTCGCGACGACCAGGTTCCGCGTGCGCACGCTGCCGTTCGCCGTGGTGACCTGGAAGTGGTCCGGCGCGGCCTGTCGCACGGCCAGGACCTCGACTCCCGTGAGCAGCGGGGCGCCGAACGAGCGCGCGTAATCCTCGACGTACTGGACGATCTCGTCGCGCAGCATGAAGCCGTCGGGATCCGGTCCCGGATACGGGAAGCCGGGCAGGCGACACTGCCAGTTCGGCGTGACGAGGCAGAAACTGTCCCAACGTTGGGTGCGCCAGGCATGGCCCGCGGTCCGGCGCTCGAGCACGACATGCTCCATCCCGCGCTTGGTGAGGTGCCAGCTCATGGAGAGCCCGGCCTGACCGCCGCCGATCACAACGGTCTCGATGGCTTCGGGAGGCGGCGCAGTCATCGGGCGCTCTCGAAGGAAACGACTGTTACTCGGTCCTCGGCGGCGCCGTCCGACGCGGACCGGGCACGGTCCCGGATCGCGTCCGAAGCAGCGCGAGCGCGGCTGCACGGAAATCCGTATTTCCGTTCGACGCGGTCGCTCGCGATCGCGAGCGCACCGGTCGACCGTTCGACAAACTCGGACACCGCGTAGGACGCGCCGGCCGCGAGGTAATCCTCGATCACCAGCGATGGCGAGTAGCAGCGCATCGTCCCGCCGTCCGGCCAGCGGACCGTGAAGAACATCTCGGGCATGTCAGCCTCCGCAGCATCCGTAGAAGGAGAGTTGTGTCCGCGCGACCGAGGCCCAGTCGAAGCGACGGGCCGTTCGGGGTCCGCTCGCCGCGAGACGTGCCGCGAGCGGTGCGGACACCGCGTCCCGCATGGCGCCGGCGATCGACGCGATGCTGTGCGGGTCGGCCCAGAGACACTCGTCGCGACGGAAATGCTCGGTGAAGGGCGGGATGTCGGAAACGACCGCGGGACGGCCGCTCGCCATGGCTTCCAGCGGGCACAGGCCGAAACCCTCCGCGCACGACGGGAACACCAGCGCGTCGGCTAGTCGGTAGAGCGACGGCATGTCCTCGTCCGGAACGACGCCGGTTCGGATCACGACGTCGGACGCGCCGGCGTCCTCGAGGCGCGCTTCGAACGCGTCGCGGGCGGCGCAATGATCGAGCAGGCTCGCGCCGCCCGCGACGACGAGACGTGCGGTCGGGATCTCTCGGCGCAGGAGCAGGAAGGCGTCGAGGATGGCGAGGCTGTTCTTGCGTCGCTCGATGCCGCCGACCGACAGGAAAACCGGCCGATCGGTGGCGCCGAGCGCGAGACAGCGGGCAAGCACCCCGTCCCGCGGCGTGGGATCGGGCGAGAAACGCCCGGTGTCGACGCCGTTGCCGACCATCGGAGCCTCGACGCCGTAGGCTTCCCGCAAGGCCTCCTGCCAGACCGCGCTGACGCAGAACACCCGGTCAGCACGTTCGATGCCCCGCCGCTGCCAGGCGTCGAGGCGTGCCTCGCCGTGTCGGTCGACATGGTGGACGGTCCTGTGGAAGCCCGTGATCCGGCCGCGGTCGCAGAGATCGGCCAGTGCATTGGCGGAGATCGGGTCCTGCGCGTGCCAGACGTCGAAGCCTGGCGCGTCGTCGCGATCGAGGAAGGTGACGAGAGCGGCGATGCGGTGCGCAACTTCGGCGGCGAGATCGCCGTCAGCCGGCTTCGTCCGAACGGTGATGCGACGCGCGGATCCTTGCCGGAAGAACGGCACGTCGCTCGTGGTGGCCGCGATCACGCTCGTGTCCTGGCCGAGACGCGAAAGTGCGTCGGCGAGCTCGAGGGCGTGCACGACACCGCCGCGCGGGATCGTGGAATGGGTGAGGACACCGATCCGCATGCCAGCCCTGTCGCTCAGGCCAGCAGCGGTGATCGGGCGAGATCACGGATCGTGACGTTTCCGAGATCGCGGGAAACGAGGCGGACGAGGCGCGAGCCGTCGCAGCGTCCGATCCGGGCGGCGGCGATCCCGCGGGCGGCGAAACGGGCGAGCACGGCATCGGTCCGGGCAGGCGCGGTCGCGAGCAGGAAGCCGTAGCTCGGGAAGACGTCGAGCCAGAGCGCCGGATCGACGTCCGCGGGGCGTGGCACGGCGAGGGGATCGATCTAGGAGCCGATGGCTGAGGCGTCGGCGAGCATCATCGCCGTTCCGATCACGCCGCCCATGCTGATGTCCTTGGCGGCGCGACAGAGACCATCGTCCGCGAGTGCCGGCAGGATCGCGAGATCGCCGCGAAGGCGCTCGGGCGGACTGCTGGCGCTCGCGTCCCACCAGGGGTCCGGCACGCGCAGCCGGCCCCGGAGATCGATCGCGGCCAAGAGATCGTCGCCGGGCGCTGCGTCGAACGATCGCAGGAGGCGCGGGCCGGCGCGGCCCAGGATGGCGACCGCGAGCTGCCCGGCGGCGGCTCGGAGGTTGGTGTGGCCCCCGACGATCGGGATCGCGTAGGTTTCGGCGGCGGCGCGCAGCCCGGCCATGACCTGGTCGGCGGCGGCCGGACCGTCGCTCCAGACGGCGTCGACCACGGCGAGCGGCTGACCGCCCATCGCGGCGATGTCGCTCGCGTTGACCATCACGCCGCACCACCCCGCGAAGAACGGATCAGCGGCGACGAAGGCGGGGATGAAACCTTCGATCGCGAACAGGAGATGCCCGTCGCCGTCCGGGATCGCGGCGCAGTCGTCTCCGGCGCCATCGGGCGAGAGCGCGACGCCGAGCCGGCGCAGCACGGGGCCGATATCTTCTTTGTGGGCGATCCCGCGCGCATGGCCGAGACTCGCCGCGAGCCGGACGAGATCGAGCGCGTCGCCCGTCATCAGACGGGCTCCGGCTGCCGGAGCGGCACGAGATGGAGACGGTCGGGCGGCAGCGCGGGGTAGCGCGAGAGATCCGCCTCCATCCGAACATGCGGAACGCCGTACCGTGCTTCTTCGCCGAGGACGCACCAGCCGCGCTGCTCGAAGAAGGCGACATTCGGACGTTGCACGTGCGCAAGAAAGCGCGTGCAGCCCTCGGCACGCGCCATCGACACCGCCGCATGGATGAGCGCGGTGCCGATGCGCGCGCCGCCGCGGAGCAGGCGGGACACGCACAGCCTCGATCCACACCACGTGCCCGGTGCCCCCTCGTGGATCCGGACGGTGCCGATGATCTCGTCGTCCTGACCAAGAAGGCACGAAATCGCAACGATCGGGATAGCGGCACCATCGTCGAGCATGTCGCGGTCGGTAGCGGGGAAGAGCCGCTGCTCGACGCAGAAGGTCTCGTGACGCAGACGGAAGTGGCCGAGGATTTCGACCGGTTCGTCGGCACGACGGATCCGGACGGCCGAGGGTCGGAACGGCCGCGGATCGTTTTCCCACAGGTTCATGCGGCCCGCTCGTAGGCCGAAAGCGACGAGCAGGCGCCGCACTTGCCGCAGCCGGCCTTGGCGCTCTCCGCGGTGAGGTCGGCCGCGCGGAGCAACGCGCCGAGCGGGGCCAGTACGCGGTGCATGAACGCGATATCGGGCGCGGGATGGTCTTCGAGCGGCGTGCCCGAGATCGGCACGAAGGGGACGACAAAGGGATAGACGCCGATCCCGATCAGGATCTGCGCGAGATCGAGGATTTCGTCTTCGGTATCGCCGAGACCTGCGAGCAGGTAGGTGCTCACCTGACCGCGACCGAAGACGGCGACCGCGTCGGCGAAGGCGTCGAGATAGCGGCCGACGGGAACGGTCGCCTTGCCCGGCATGATCCGGCGGCGGACGCGGTCGGTCGCTGCTTCCAGATGCATCCCGAGCGTGTCGACGCCGCTGTCGCGGAGACGCGCGAACCAGGTATGATCGGCGGGCGGCTCGCATTGCGCCTGGATCGGCAGAGCCACCGCCGCCTTCACCGCGGACGCGCTCTCGGCGAGCACGGCGGCCCCGCGATCGGTGGTGTTCGGCGTGCCGGTCGTCATGACCATGTGGCGGATGCCGTCGAGCAGCACCGCGGCGCGTGCGACTTCGGCGAGCTGATCCGGCGTCTTGCGCGCGACCGTGCGTCCCGACGCGAGGCTCTGACCGATCGCGCAGAACTGGCAGGCGGTGCGACGGTCGCGATACCGGATGCAGTCCTGCAGCACGGTGGTCGCGAGCACGTCGCGCCCGTGCAGGAGTGCGATCTTCCAGAACGGAAGTCCGTCGAACGTGGACAGCGCATAGAAGCGCGGTGCGCGCGGGAACACGATCCGGCCGACGGCCTCGCCATCGCGCTCGAGAACGCTCGATCCGTCAGAGCCGGGGCTCGCGGCGGCGAACGGCGAACGGCGGGCCGGCGAGGTGTGGATCGGCACCATGACGGTGTGACCGGCGACCGTGACCGCACGATGATCGGACGGACCGGCGCCCCCGCGCCTGCCGCCGGCGGCGAGATCGTCAGTCAGCCGCATCCCGAGCGATTGCAGCTCCGTGATCAGCGTCCGGCTCGAGGCGGACGTCGCGGCAGGGAATGTCATCGGTTCGCGCCTCCTTGAGCTCCGCTCGGGTGCGGACGGTCCGAAACGGGGTGGTGTCGTGGAGGAGGGACAGGAGCTCGGGCCGCGCGTAATGACCGACGCTGTCCATCATCCGCTTGCGCTTGGTGACGAGCGAAAGGTCGAGATCGGCGATGACGGCACCTTCGCCTTCGGTGACCGGGGCCCCGAGGATCTGACCCTCCGGTGAGATGATGGCGGTGAAGGATCCGCCGCGAAGCGCCCGCGTGAGCGCCGGGCGCTCGCGTTCCGACATCTCGCGCGTGAGCTCGTCGACCTGTGCGTCGTGCAGCCATCCCGTCGCGTTGACGACGAAGCAGCCGGCTTCGAGCGCGTGGTGCCGAATGGTGACTTCCATCTGGTCGGCGAAGATCTGGCCGACCAGCGAGCCCGGGAACTGCGCGCAGTGGATCTCTTCGTGCTGCGCCATCAGGGCGTAGCGGGCGAGCGGGTTGTAGTGCTCCCAGCAGGC
>CAXUBA010000119.1:0-4775 GCA_964249205.1 uncultured Acetobacteraceae bacterium
TGGGGGCGGCGGGGCTCACCTCGTCCTCGGTCGAGATGGCGGGCAAGGGCGGGGTCGGGATCGCGCTCACGCTCGACGACGTGCCGCAACGCGAGCGGGACCTCACCGCCTACGAGATGATGCTGTCGGAAAGCCAGGAGCGCATGCTGATCGTGCTCCGCCCCGACCGCGAGGCGGTGGCGCGCGAGATCTTCGACAAATGGGACCTGAGCTTCGCGGTGATCGGCCATCTGACCGATACCGGCCGGATCACCGTGACCCATCGTGGGGTGGTCGAGGCCGACATCCCGCTCGACCCGCTCGCCGACAAGGCGCCGCTCTACCATCGGCCGGTTGCGGACGCGCCGCCACCCACGCCGCTCGGCACCGTGCCGGACCCGGTCGGGATCGGGCCCGCGCTGCTTCGACTGGTCGGCTCGGCGGATCTCGCGTCGCGCGCCTGGATCTGGAACCAGTATGACAGCGCGATCGGCGGCCAGACGATCAAGCGGCCGGGTGCTGCGGATGCCGCAATCGTCCGTCTGCCGGGGCGGAGCCGCGCCCTCGCGCTGACCACCGACTGCACGCCGCGCTGGTGCGCCGCCGATGCGCGGGCCGGGGGTGCCTTCGCGGTGATCGAGGCGTGGCGCAACATCACCGCGACCGGCGCGCGGCCCCTCGCGGTCACCGACAACCTCAATTTCGGCAATCCCGAGAACCCTGTCGTCATGGGGCAGTTCGCGCGCGCGATCGAAGGCATGGGCGAGGCCTGCCGCGCCCTCGACTTCCCGGTCGTGAGCGGCAACGTGTCGCTCTACAACGAGACGCGCGGCGTCGACGGCACGGTGCGCGCCATTCTCCCGACGCCGGCGATCGGCGGTCTCGGCGTGATCGAGGACGCCGCCGCGGCGCGCGGGATCGCACCGACGCGGGCCGGGCTGGCGCTGGTGCTGCTCGGCGCGTCGCTCGGTCATCTCGGACAGTCGATCTGGCTCCGCGAGATCGTCGGACGCGAGGATGGCGCGCCGCCGACCGTCGATCTCGCGTCCGAGCGACGCGTGGGCGACCTGGTAAGACGGCTGATCGCGGACGGGCTGGTCGATGCGTGCCACGACGTGTCGGACGGCGGCCTCCTTGTCGCGCTCGCCGAGATGGCGATCGCGGGCGGGATCGGGATCAGTCTCGCGCCGCCGGAGAGCGATCTCGCGCCGCACGCCTGGTGGTTCGGCGAGGAGGGCGCCCGCTACGTACTGGCGGTTGCCGATCCCGCGCCCGTGCTCGTGGCGGCCGCGGCCTCGACGGTCCCAGTCTGCACGCTCGGCACGACGGGCGGCGACCGTTTGACAGTGGCGGACGGGCTCACGATATCAATCGCCGACCTGCGGGAAGCCCATGCGCGCTTCCTTCCCGCGCTGATGGAAGGCTGAGTTCGCCGATGGCCATGTCGTCCAGCGAGATCGAGGCGCTGATCCGGGCCGGCATCCCGGATGCGACCGTCCGGATCGAGGATCTGGCCGGCGACGGCGACCACTACGCCTGCACCGTGGTGAGCGAGAGCTTTCGCGGCCGGTCGCGGATCCAGCAGCATCAGATCGTCTATGCGGCGCTTCGTGGGCGGATGGGGAACGAGCTCCACGCGCTCGCGCTGCAGACCGCCCTTCCCGATCCCGGCCTCGACGCCGGCTGAGCGTCACCCGAGAGGAGTTCCACCCTTGAGCACCACCATCGCTTTCGAGAAGATCCAGTCCGACATCGACGCGAACAAGGTCATGCTCTTCATGAAGGGCACGGCGATGTTCCCGCAGTGCGGGTTTTCGGCCCGTGTCGTGCAGATCCTGAGCCATGTCGGCGTGCCGTTCGCGACCGCGAACGTGCTGGAGGATCCGGAGCTTCGGGACGGCATCAAGCAGTTCTCCAACTGGCCGACGATCCCGCAGCTCTACGTCGCGGGCGAGTTCGTGGGCGGCTGCGACATCGTGACCGAGATGTTCCAGTCCGGCGAGCTGCAGGCGCTGATGGCCGAGAAGGGGATCGAAGCGAAGAGCAACGTCACCTGACGCGGCTGGTCCCTTCCGCCGACGCTCCTTGGAACCCGTCCTGGCCTCGGCTTGGACGGGTTTTCTCCATCCGGTCTTCCCTTTCTCCTTCCGCTTGATCTAGGTTCCCCGAGGGATCGGGGGATCACGTCGAAATGAGAATCGGATTTCCGCGCGGCCTTATCGCCGGTTTGGCGCTCGCTGTCTCGTTCGGCGTCGGGACTGCGGCTCACGCCCAGCACGTGGTGACCGAGGCTGAAGCCTCGAAGCTGACGCTCGAAGCCCTCACCGCGCCGCCGCCGCCGCCCCGGCCGATCTACCGGGCCTACGTGCGGCGCGCGATGGCCCGGACCTACGTGACGCGCGGCGAACGCTCCTGGGGACGTCACGAGGGGTGGAACGAGCGGTCGTTGCACGCCGCGGCCTTCAGTCGCGCAAGCGATCGTCACATGGTCCGACGTGGCGGGACCGTCTTTCATGCACGGCATCATCGGCGGTAGAAACATCGCCGTCTTGCGAAGCCTTCGCGCCGACCCCGCATTAGTCGTCCTCAGCCTTCTCGGAGGGTGCGCGACGTCCAGCGGCTCCGGCTCGTGCACGATGCAGGAAGTCGGCGAGATCACCGTCCTGAGCGATCGCGGTCTGCCGTTCGTGCCGGTGACCGTCAACGGTCACAAGGTGGCCTTCCTCGTCGACACCGGATCCTTCATCTCGACGATCGATCCGGCCGCCGCGGCCCCGCTCGGGCTTTCACCGGCAGGATCCAACCATTTTGGGATCGTCGGCATCGACGGCGATCTCAAGGCACCCGTCGTACCGGTGCACGATCTCGAGATCGGCTCGCTGCGTGCGCACGACGTGACGTTCGCCGCTGCCGGTCATTTCGGCAAGACGATCGGAGGTCTTCGGATTGTTGGCTTGTTCGGTGCCGACTTCCTGTCGAACTATGACGTCGAACTCGACCTACCGAACCGTCGCATCGGACTCTATGTCGAGGCAGGGACCTGCGGCACGAGCTTCGATCCGTGGGATGTCGCCGCGACCTCGGTGCGCTACCGGTTGGATCCATCCGGACACGTCATCGTCCCGATCAGGCTGGACGGCGCCTCGATGGACGCGGTGCTCGACACGGGCGCGCAGATTTCGGTGATCGATCCGTCGGACGCCCACGCGGCGGGCGTGAGCGATGCGGCCCTCGCATCCGACCGGTCGACGGTGATGCGCGGCATCGCATCGCTCCCCGTGCAATCGAGACTCCATCGTTTTTCGACGCTCCGGGTCGGCGATCTCGAGACGGGTCCGATGACGTTCGCCGTGAACACAACGGACGATCCGCTGCTCGGCGAGAACTGGCTCCGGCATCACACGGTCTGGGTCTCGTATCCGCACGACCTTCTCCTGATCCAGGAGCAGGCGGGTTCCACGGCCGCGCATTAGTGCCGGATATCGTCGATCCGTCCGGATCGACGACGGCGGCTGCGCGCGGCATGGAGGTTCGTTGTCTTGCACTGTTCGGTGGCGCCGCGGCGTTCGCCCTGACCGCTTTGCTGAGCGCCTGTGAGCCGGAGGCGCAAGGTGCCTGCGATATGCAGGAGATCACCGATCTGCCGGTCCTCGACGCAAGCGGAGTTCCTGCCGTTCCGGCGTCGATCAACGGGCATGACGTCGCCTTCGCCGTGGACACCGGGACGCCCATCTCGGCCATTGATCCGACACTCGCGCAGTCGGATGGTCTCGCACAGAGGGGCACGGAGCATGTCGCTCTGAGCGGCGTCGGGGGCGCCGTCTGGGCACCTTTGGTCTCGGTGCGCGATCTCGTCTTCGGGGCGGCTGCCGCCCATGACGTGGTACTTGCGGAAGCCATCCGCACGCGCGGGTCGATCGCCGGACGCCCCTTCGCCGGTATCTGGGGAACCGACTTCCTCGCCGGTTACGACGTTGAGTTCGACCTTCCCGACCGCCGCATGGGGCTCTACGTGGAGCGGGGGCGCTGCGGATCCGACTTCACGCCGTGGGATGTTCCCTCGGATGTGATCCCGATCATTGTTTCTCGCGGGCGGCGCACACTCCGAACGACGCAACACGTCTACATGACGATCAGGCTCGATGGCAGATCGGTGCATGCGTTTCTCGACAGCGGGGCCACGCTCACCTCGATCACGCCGGCGACTGCGATCGCCGCTGGTGTCGATCCGACAACGATGGGATCCGATCGCATCTTCCAGGCGGCCGGCCTCGGGCGGCGTGCCGCGATGTTCAGGATCCATCGCTTCGATTCGCTGGAGGTAGGCAACGAACGTGAAGCCCCGGTCGACATCGCCGTCGGCCCGACACCCGAAAACCTGGTCGGCGCGGACTGGCTTCGTCTGCATCGCGTCTGGATTTCGTTTCCCAATGACGTGATGCTCATCGCGCGGGACCCTGCGCGACCGACACCGCTCACTCCGGCCGGAACGCGTCCCTGATCCGGCGGACGCGGCCGTCGGCGTCCACGAGCAGCACGTCGAAACGGACCCCGGCGCGGCCCCAATGGGGATGGGAACCGAGCAGGATCGCCGCGGCGGCGGCGAGGCGCGCCTGCTGTCGCGCGGTCAGCGCGAACGCCGCCTCGCCCAGCGTCGGGCGCGCCTTGACCTCGACGAAGGCGGTCACGCCGTCGCGCTCGGCGACCAGGTCGATCTCGCCGGAGGCGGTGCGTTTCCGTCTGGCGAGGATGGCCCAGTTGTCGCGGACGAGGGCGGCTTCCGCGGCCTGCTCGGC
>CAXUBA010000119.1:4785-8816 GCA_964249205.1 uncultured Acetobacteraceae bacterium
GCTCGGCGGCCCGGCCTCGCGCTTCGGCCCTGCCGCCGCGGTCCGCGCGGCTGGCCCGATCGTTGCTGATCGGACACGGAATCGGCGCCGGCGCCGCGGAGCGCCTTGCGCGCCGGCGCGGCGACCGCTCCGATGCGACCGTGACACTACCGTTCTCTTCGCTGTTCGACATGGTCGGCCTGTTCCGCGACGTCGTCCTGGCGCCGGCGGCGATCGCGATCGCGATTATCGTGACCGTGCACGTCCTGCTCAACAAGCGCGATACGGGCGCCGCGGCGGCCTGGATCGGGCTCGCCTGGCTTTCGCCGCTGATCGGCGGGGCGGTATACGCAATGTTCGGCGTCAACCGCGTGCGGCGACGGGCCCGGCGCATGGTCGAGCAGCGCACGGCACGACGGCGGCGGACGGCGCCGCCGCGCGACTGGAGCGGCCATCTCGCGCCGCTCGAGCGCGCCGGGTCCAGGATCACCGGCCGGCGGATGCTGCGGGGCAACCAACTCGACCTGCTCGAGAACGGCGACGCCGCCTATCCGGCGATGATCGAAGCGATCGACGGCGCCACGCGCAGCATCGCGCTGCTCAGCTACATCTTCAAGGCGGACCGGGCCGGGCGCGACGTGATCGCGGCCCTCGGTCGGGCGCACCGTCGGGGCGTCGCGGTGCGCGTCCTGATCGACGGGATCGGCAGCGGCTGGTTCCTGTCGGGCGCGAAGCGGGCGCTGCGTCGGGAGAACATCCGGACCGCCCAGTTCATGCACTCGCTGCTGCCGTGGCGCATGCCCTTCCTGAACCTGCGAACCCACAAAAAGATCCTCGTGGTCGACGGCGAGACCGGGTTCACGGGCGGGATGAACATCAGCGCGGCCAACCTGCTCGCGTTCGACCCCCCGCATCCGGTGCGCGACCTCCATTTTCGCGTGGGCGGGCCGGTCGTCGGTCAGCTCGCCGAGGCGTTCGCGCGCGACTGGGACTTCACCACCGGCGAGGAGCTCGATCCGGCGCTCTGGACCGGCGCCGCCGTCGAGCGCGGCGAGGCGGACGCGCGGGTCGCGACGTCGGGCCCCGACTCCGACATCGAGAAGATCGAGTTCCTCGTGCTGCAGGCGATCAGCTGCGCGCGCGAGCGCATCCGCGTGCTGACGCCGTATTTCCTGCCGGACGAACGGATCGTGACGGCGCTCGGCCTCGCCGCGCAGCGCGGCGTCGCGGTCGACGTCGTGATCCCGGGGCGGAGCAACCAGCGCCTGGTCGACTGGGCGACGCGGGCGAATGTCGGGCCGCTGCTCGCGGACGGAGTGAGGATCTGGCTCAATCGGCCGCCTTTCGAGCATTCGAAGCTGATGGTGGTGGACGGGCTCTGGTGCCTGGTCGGAAGCGCCAACTGGGACATGCGGAGCCTCCGGCTCAACTTCGAGCTCACGATGGAGGTCTACGAGGAGGAGCTCGCCGCCCGCCTCGAGGCGGTGATCGAGAGTCGCAAGAGCGAGCAGTTGACGAAGGAGATGCTGGACGCGCGCCGGCTGCCCGGGCGGTTGCGCGATGCGGCGGTGCGGCTGCTGCTTCCCTATCTCTGAGCCGGACCGCCGGGCTGGGTACCGGCCCCCGGAAGGTCTCCCGGGTAGACCGCGCCCGCCTGCGCACGTGCCGGCCGGAGGCGGACCAGGATCGGGTGGTGATCGGATCGCAGCAGCGGCAGCCTGATCGCCTCCTCGCAGTGGAGGCCGCGGGCAAGGCAGCGATCGATCCGGAGCGGCACGAGGTCGATCATCCGGTGCGTCGCGTCGCGCGGGCCGATGTCGCGGAACCCCGGCAGCAGGGTCGGGCCGACCAGGTTGAAGTCGCCGAGCACCGCCGCCCGCTCCGGAAGCGCGCGCGCGATCAGCCGGAGCTGCCGTCGGTTCAGCAGTTGCCCGTGCGACAGGTGGACGTTGGCAAGAGCGAGGATCCCAACATCGACGATCTGGCAGACCCGGCGCACCAGCGCTCCGGCGGGAAGCGCGAGATCGACGGGCGTGGCGATGAACGGCAGCCGACTCCAGGTTGCGACGCCGTGCCGACGGCCGGGCAGCGGCGACCGCGCGTAGAAACCGCCGTCCAGCCGGTCGGGCAGGAGGTCGATCGCACGTGTCGCCTCCTGCATCAGGACGATGTCGGGCTGCCAATGGCGGATCAGCGACGCGACATCGTCGACTGTGGCACCGGCGAGATGCAGCAGGTTCCAACTCAGGACCGTGACCGTTCCCGCTTCGGCGCGGTCGAGGGCCTGGTCACTCCCGATCGTCAAGTTCATCTCCGCTTGACGCGAACGTGCGGCCGGAAGTTGCGCTATTTCATTGCGCATCTCGTGATGAGATACTTGATGAAACCTTTCGTTCCAGCCATGTTTTCAAGCCTCGCGGCCAAGAAGGTTTCGGACCCGTTATGAAGATGTGGAGGAACGATTGGGGATGGCGGGACCTCCTCGCGGCCGGCCTCGCTTATCGGGGGATGGAATGCTGAACAACGTCATGCGACTGACCGACATCGGTCATCAGCTGAAGGCGTTCCGACTCGAGTCCGGGCTGAAGGCGGACGAGATCGCGCATCGGCTCGGGATCTCGCGCGCGGCGCTTTACCGCTACGAGAAGGGCGAGGTGATCAAGCTCGACACCGTGCAGCGGCTGGCCGAGCTTCTCCAGGTTTCCCCGCTGTCGCTGCTCGGCATCGGCGTCGAATATTACCAGCGGCCGACCGCCTATCTCGAGCGCGTCCGGCAGATCGAGGAGAGCGCGGACACGATCCTGATCGTCGGCGGCGGCGCGGCCTTTCTCGCCAGCACCGCCGCCTTCGAGGCGCTGGTGATCGCCAGGCTGCGGCAGCCGATCGCCGGCGCGCGGACGGGCGAGGGGACCAATCGGGCCGTGCTCGAGGCCACGATCGAAAGCCTCGAGGCACGCCGGGCCACGTTCTTCCGGCGTCAGCCGACCCTGGTCGCGCTGTTCTCGACGGCGGATATCGCGCGCCTGGTCGATCTTCTCCCCTCCGGCAACGACGACGCGGCCATCGCGAGCCGCGACCTTCTCACCCGCGAGGTCGAGCGGCTGGTCGGCATGATGGAAACGCCGCCGCTCGGCGTCCAGCTCGGCCTGATCCGCCCGAGCGAAGGCGTGCCCGCCTCCTTCCGGCTGATGCGGCAGCGCGACCGCACGATGCTCGCGATCAATCCGTTCCGGACCACCTGCGGCCCGGGGCAGAACGCGGTCGCGATCGTGACCGGCGCCAGCGAGGCGGTGGCGCCGCACCAGCGAGTCGCGGAGATGCTCTGGCAGTCCGCGCTCCGCGGCGGCGAGGCGGCCGGGCTGATCCGCGACACCTTTGCCGAGGCGCTGCGAAGGCGCTGACGCCGGCCGCCGTGTCGCCGCTCCCGCCGCCGCTGATCGACGCCGCAGCCCTCGCCACCCGCCTCGACTCGCCGTCGCTCGTGATCCTCGACGCGACGGCCGCGAAGCCCGGCGAGGCCTTCGATCCCGACTCGGCGTTCCGGGCGGGGCATGTGCCGGGGGCCCGAAGGTTCGACCTCGACCTGTTCTCCGATCCCGAGGCGACGTTCCCGCACACCGTCCCGTCCACGACGCGCTTCGGCTGTCTCGCGGGCGCGCTCGGGATCGGCGACGGCGACACGGTGGTCGTCTACGACCAGCGGCGCCTCTTCTCGGCCGCGCGCGCCTGGTACCTGTTCCGCCTGTTCGGCCACGACGACGTCCTGCTGCTCGACGGTGGCCTCGCGGCGTGGCGCGCGCTCGGCCTTCCGATCGAGGCAGGAGACGCGACGACGCGCCCGCCGCGCCGCTTCACGCCGCGATGGCGCGCGGATCTTCTGGCCGGGCTCGGCGACGTCCTGCGGGCCGGAGGCGGCGACGTCGTGCTCGACGCGCGATCGGCGGCCCGCTTCGCGGGCGCCGCGCCGGAACCGCGGCCCGGCATCCGGTCCGGCCACCTTCCAGGCAGCCGCAATCTCCCTTATGACGAGCTGATCGGCGAGGATGGGCGGA
>CAXUBA010000120.1:0-689 GCA_964249205.1 uncultured Acetobacteraceae bacterium
GACGCCGACCGGCGCGCTGCCGAAGGCCTCGGCGGTGGTGATCACCTGGGCCGAGGCGGAATGGGCGGCGATGCAGCACGTGTTCTGCGGCGGCGGGACGACGATGCCGTACGGCGACCGGTCGCGGGCTTCGTGGCCCGGATGGGAGCGGTACGCGGCGGACCTGCCGTCGGGCGCGGCGTCGGGGTGGACGTTCTGGGGGCAGTATCGGCTGGTCGAGGTCGCGGGGCGGACGGTGCTGCTGTTCAAGTCGAACACGCATCTCGACTTTCCGGGCGCGTCGTTCCTCGATACGCTGATCGGGCGGCTGATCGCGGCGGTGTCGCCGTCGCTGATCCTGTCGATCGGGACGGCGGGGGGCGCGCAGACGACGGACCATATCGGGACCGTGCGGGCGGTGAGCGCGGGGACGCTCTACGGGAGCGGGGTGGCGGCGTCGCGCTGGCTGACCTATCGGAACGCGTGGTCGGCGGCGGGGACGCTGCTCCGATCGGCAGGGTTGTCGGGGCTGCTGTTCGCGGTGCCGACCACGGAAAGCGATCTCCGGACGCTGGCGGCGGGGCTCGGGGGTGCGTCCGATGGCGATGCGACGCTGGCGTTGCTCGATCCGGACGGGCTCAATCTCGGGGACGCGGTGCCGCTTGTGGTGGACCAGACGGGCGGGGCGCCGTCGCTGCGGCCGACGGCCG